>JBGQMX010000013.1:0-33751 GCA_041500805.1 Methyloceanibacter sp. | reverse complement strand
TTTAGCCCCTCCCGCATGAGATAGCGACTAACCCAATGAGCGCAGGCCGGGCGGCGGCACGCGGGCAAGCCCGATTGACCGACCAATCTGCTGGAAAATTGGCTCCCCGGGCCGTGGTGAAGGAGGTCCTCACCATATTTGCCGCGCAAGAGATGGCGTGTCCCTCCTGTGCTCAACGTGCAACACGCGAAGCATTTTCAGTGGAAGCATGGAATAAGCCTGGCCGCGAGTGGTACTGTCGCTTGGGCGTGTGCCACGCCAAAAGGGGGAGGGTCGATGACCTATATCTTATTCATCTTAGCCATGGGCCCAATGTCTGCAGCGGGAATTTACAATCCGCAGGTAATGCATCATGGCCGCTGTATTGCCGAGCCAGGCACTGTTGACGCGCTTTACTGTCCGGTACCCGCGGCACCTGCTCATCATCCGCACGGTAAGAAATAAGCGAGGGCTGAGCAAACTCAGTCCGCCCTCTTGGCGGGCTTCTTTTTCGACCAACACCGAGATCGTCTCTTCAATCCGTCAGCTTGACCCACTCGACGTCAACAGTCTTGACCGTTAGGTCAGGAACAGTGGGACCGTCAAACCACGCCCAAGTCTTTCCGTGGTCGTAAGAGACGATGGGTTTCCCCGTCTTGGTATCGCGACCATACCTCGGGGCGTTGTCTCCCCCCACCACGTCTCCGACTGCGTTATAAGCGGCCACCGTCGCATTGTAATAGCATCCTTTGTCACCGAGCGGTGCTCGCCCCCAGTCGCAGTCAGTCGGTCTGGTGCTGACATGAACTTGGCTGGTGCCGACGCGGTACTCTGCGGCATACCACAGGGCATTGGTCCAACTGCCGGGCGCAGCAATCCAGGCGATCACCAGGCCTATAATCAGATAGCCAAGCCAGCCATCGTTCATTGGTGTTCACCCGTTGCCCAGCTTGCATCTTAGCATGACGCCCAGGCGCTCTAGCCCGCCCTCTTGGCGGGCTTCTTCTTGCACTAACCGCCGTCCTCCTTGCTCATCGCGTGCGCGAAGATCAGCGCGTCCGTCTTCGCCCTGATCGCGGCGGCGGTCCACGTCGCGGCGGCGTCGAAGAGCTTCCTCGCATCGGCGCCTTGCTTCCAGTCCTTGAACTTCTTGACCTCCTTGACGATGTGCGGGCTCTCGAAGTGCACCGTCTCCTCGGCATGGGCGAAGGCATTGCGAACGGCCTTGATCGCCCGCAGGTCGCGGTGCGTGTCGGCGTCGATCAGGCCGAGCGCGCGGCAGACGTCGATCTTGGCCGAGAAGGTGCTCAGCGGACCGTCGAACACCTCCTCTGCGAATGTGTTCGACATCGGCGGCATGTGGGTGAGTAAGAGCTTCAGGAGGAGTTGGTCGAGGACCGCTGCCCGGAGGATGGCGTGGCCGGACTCGGCGTTGAAGAACACCTCGTCCATTACCTTCTCCCAGGGCTTCTTTTTGTCGGCCATGTGGGGGACACTTCCGCCTCGGGCGGCTAACTTATTCGCCAAGCTCCTTCGTCCCCACGGGGAGGGTATCCATCTTCTTCTTCGGGATGCGGACGAGGTAGGGCCTGTCCCTGTGGCTGGCGCAGACGCCGGTGTAGAACTTGCCAGTGCGCAGGTCCGGTATGATGTCCTCGCGCCTGCGCAAGGCACCGGTCCACTGCTTCGCCGGCTCGAGCACCGAAGGGACGTTGGGCGGGTAGCCCTTGAGCTGCGGGTTCGGGATGACGTAGCTCTTAGTCGGCCTGATCTTCCTCGGCCCGATCCTGTAGCGCTCCCACCACGGCATCTCGAACAGCACCATTTTCGTTATCATGGTCGGCGCGTCCCCGCGGTTCGTGACCGTGAGGATGACTAAATCTTCCTCCTCGTGGCGCGGGTCGCCGCCTATGACCATCCCGTCCACCATCAGGCCCAGCCGTAGCTTTACGCCGGAGTCGAACCAGCTCTTGAAGTTCAGGAGCAGCGCGCTCGTCGCCACGACCGCCGCATAGATCGCGACGTAGCTCCCTATGTTGCTTCCGGTCATTGTCCTGCATGGTAGCACGAGGGTCGCGGAGCCCCATTACGCGAACCCTGCTTTCGAGCATCTGGCCCTGGATCCAGCCCGCTGGCGGCTGTTCAGGCCCTAAGATGCAGCTCTCAGCCCTCCAGGCCCTTTTCAGCTCTCCATCGATCCTCAGGGCTAGGCCCTCGACCTGGTAGCCCCTGCGTAGCCCAGGCCTGCTCGCCATCCTCGGGTAAAGTGGCTAAATCCTTGGTAAAATTGGCTCCCCGGGCCGGACTCGAACCAGCGACCCAGCGGTTAACAGCCGCTTGCTCTACCAACTGAGCTACCGGGGAGCAGAGCGCGCTCATGTAAGCTAAGCGGCGCTGAGAGCTAGATAGCAAATGGGCCGGGGGCTTTCCAGAGCTTTGCACGCTGCCGCCTGAGAAGCCGCTTGTTGCGGCGTCAGGTACCGTTGCGGGCGCGGCTCCCAATCCCCATGTGCCGCCTCGACGCGCCGCCCAAGGCCGGAGATCGCATGGCCCACAAGATCCGCCTCTTCAATCGCCATTGGCACCTGCCCCAGTCGAAGCCGGTCCGCATCGGGCTCGGCATCCTGCTCGTGGCGTGCGGGTTTCTCGGCTTCCTGCCCGTGCTCGGCTTCTGGATGATCCCGCTCGGGCTTCTGGTTCTCTCCGTCGATCTCCCCATCGTGCGGCGCTGGCGCCGCCAGGTCACGGTATGGTGGCATCGCGACCGGAAGAGGCAGCCGTCAAACGCCGAAGGCGCATCGGGTGCGTCAAAGCAGAAGGTCGGAGGCAAGCGAAGGACGACGCCACAACAGAGCGCCGTCCCTTGATGCGACTGCCGCATCATCAAAGAGCACTGCACTTAAGCGACGCCGTTAGAGCATGATCCTAATGCGTCACGGCACGGTCTTGACGCAGCCCTGCGGGAGAAGGCTGCGCTCGGCTCGCAGTTTCGCTCCGAGGCGCCAGTCTTTCAGATTGGAAGGTGAAGGGGAGCAGCGCTTAGTTATGGAGGCCACGCCCGGAATCGAACCGGGGTATACGGATTTGCAGTCCGCTGCGTCACCACTCCGCCACGTGGCCAGTTTTGGAGACTTTCAGATGTCTCTTAACTACGTGATGGTCCCCCTCCCGTGTCAAGACGCGCGTCGCATGGTCTTTATCAGATTTTTCGAACGCGTCATAAGCAAGGCGACGCACGTCGTTAAGATCGGTAGGGTCGCTGACGCTTGGCGAGCGCGCGCAGGAAAACGCGAGAGGCCGCGCATGAAAAAGGGGCAGGGAACAATGATCGACTTCGAGGCTCAGCGCCTCACCATGGTGGAGTCCCAGCTTCGCCCGAACGAGGTCACCGACAAAGGCCTGCTCGCTGGCATGCGCGCGCTGCCCCGCGAGCACTTCGTGCCGCCCCCGCTGAAGAAGCTCGCTTACATGGACGAGGGGCTGGAGGTATTTCCCGCGATCGACGGCGCACCGGCGCGTTTCCTCTTGGCGCCCATGGTGCTCGCGCGGCTCGTCCAGCTCGCCGCGGTCGAGCCGCAAGACAGTGTCCTCGATGTGGGCTGCGCCACCGGCTACTCGACGGCCGTCCTTGCGCGGCTCGCCCGGTCCGTGATCGGGCTTGAGCCCGAGCCCGAGCTGGCCGAGGCGGCCATTAACGCCTTGCGCGAGCTTGAGATCGCCAATGCGGAGATCGTGAAGGGCAACCTCGCGCGCGGCCATCCCGAAGCGGGCCCCTATGACGTGATCATCCTGAACGGCAGCGTGCCGACGATGCCCGAGAGCTTGCTCGCTCAGTTGAAGGAGGGGGGCAGGCTCGCCGCGATCGTCCGCAGCGGCGCCAATAATGCAAGCCAGGGCAAGGCCTATCTCTTCGTCAAGGTGGATGGGGAGGCGAGCGGCCTGCCGCATTTCGACGCGGGCGCAAGGCCGCTGCCAGGCTTTGCGCCAGAGCCCTGCTTCACCTTCTAGTTTGCCTTCCGCCTCTCGGCACTGTTGCCCTGATCCCACAGTGCGTTGGGCTTTTTGCCAATTCCGCTCAAACCAACTATTCGTGGGTATCCCTCCCTGCTTATGGTGCTCTATGGTTTGTCCGCAGTGGGGGGCGGGGGGCGTCACCGACTTGCGGGAGAGTCTCAAGTGCGAAGCGTCGTGGGCAGGCACGAGAGGTCGTCCTGCGCGATCGTGTCGTCGCAGTTGCGCGGCGGGGCAGCTCTCGTTTTTGCCCTCCTCGCCGTCGCTGCCTTTGGCCGTCCGGCTAGCGCCGAGACGCTGGAGCAGGCTTTATCCGACACCTACCTGGTCAATCCGGTTCTCAATGCCGAGCGCGCAAGGCTCCGAGCGACCGACGAGCAGGTGGCGCTGGCCAAATCGGGCCTGCGCCCGTTCGTCAACGGATCGGCCGACTGGGATTACGTGGACCAGAATAGCGACAGGATCAGCACTACAAGGCCAAGCACGGCCCCACAGACCACCCCTACATCCTCTACTAAACCACTCCCGCCTTTAGCTGAGGCGATAGCGCAAGAGGTAAAGAAAGAGGTGCTGCAGGAGCTCACACCGCAGCTCAACCAGAACGCGGCTGGCCTCGGCGCGGCCGGCATCTCGACCGATGGGGTCACGCATCCCCGCGGTTATTCCGTCCAGCTCACACAGCCACTCTTCGAGGGCTTTCAGAACCTCAATGCCATCCGGGGGGCAAAGTCGACGGTGCAAGCCGCGCGCGAAACGTTGCGCAGCGTCGAGCAAACCGTCCTGCTCGACGCTGCGACCGCCTATGTCAATGTCGTGCGCGACACCGCCACCGTCCGCTTGCAGGAGAACAACGTCACGGTGCTGACCGAGCAGCTCAAGGCGACCAAAGACCGGTTCGATGTCGGCGAGGTGACGCGCACCGACGTGGCGCAAGCCGAGGCTCGCCGGTCCGAGGCGCTCTCGACGCTGAGCGCGGCTCAAGCCAACCTGAAGACGAGCCGCGCCGCTTACGAGCAGGTTATCGGCCATCCCCCGGGTAACCTCGTCACGCCCACCTCGATCCGCCATCTCCTTCCCGGGAGCCTCAATGAGGCCATGACGCTCGGCGACGGCGAGAACCCTCTCATTCTCTTGGCCGTCTACCAGGAGGAGGCCTCGCTTTACGCCGTCCAGCAGATTATGGGCGGGCTGCTTCCCGTGGTCACCCTCGAGGCGCAATACGAGAAGCGCTTCGACCAGAGCAAATCCCTCCAGGAGCTCGAGACGACGACGGTGATGGGAAGGGTCACCGTCCCCTTCTATCAAGGCGGCAGCGTCTCGGCCCGCGTGCGCCAGGCCAAGGAGACCAACAACCAGCTGAAGAAGGAGGTCGAGGACGCGCGCCTCAGAGTGCATGCCGACGTGGTTGCGAACTGGGGCATTTTGCAGTCCTCAGGCCCGGCGATCGCCTCAGCCGAGGCCGCGGTGGCCGCCAACAAGATCGCGCTCACCGGCGTGCGCGAGGAGGAGAAGGTCGGGCAGCGCACGACGCTCGACGTGCTCAACGCCCAAAAGGAGCTCTTGAGCTCGCAGATCGGCCTCGTCACGGCGCTCCGCGACCGCATCGTCGCCGAATATTCCCTGTACTCCGCGATCGGCCGGATGGACGCGCAAACTCTCGGTCTGTCAGTGCCTTATTACGATCCGATCGAGCATTATGATACCGTGAAGAACAAGTGGTTCGGCTTGCGTCCACCAGAGCCCCCGGCAGCTGACGAGTGAACTCGATAGGGGCATTGCGCGTTAACCCTTGGAAGCGTTCACCCAACCAAAGCCAAGACTTGGGTGTTAACGGTGTGTTAAGCTAGAAAGCTAAGGGCGACCCTGGTGTTTTGGACCGCCGGGTGGTGCGGGGGTTTAATGGCGGCAAGGGATCAAGTCATGAGCAGCACGGAGCGGGCTCCTGAACCGACAATGGAGGAGATACTCGCGTCCATTCGTCGGATCATCTCTGATGACGAGTCGGGTTCGGCACGGCAGCCTATCGCCTCTGCGAGCCAACAGGACGACGAGGGTCTTGAGGCGGCGGAAGGCGAGGCTGACGACAAGATCATCAACGACATCGCGCGCGTCTTGAGCGGCGGCGCTCCGGCGGTCGAGGAGGAGGACATCCTCGATTTGACCGCTGAGCTGGGCGGGTTGGAGCCCGTCGAGGACCTGGACGTCGAGGAGCTGGAGCTTGTCGAGGTGGTGGCCGCACCGGCCCCTCCTGCGCCGGCGCCAATTCCTCAGCCGGCACCGGCGCGGCCGAAGCCGGTCGAGGCGAGCCCGCCACCTGCGGCGCGTGCGAGCGCTCCTCAACCGAAGCCTATGGAGCCACCCAAACCTGCCGTCAAAGCCCCCGAGGTGAAGGTCGAGGCTCCCCCTCAGCCGCTATCGGCGAGCGAGGAAGCCGCCTCAGCCCTGGAACGGGCGATCGCGGCCTTGCGGGCAGGGCACGTTCCGACGTCGACGCCCCAGTCCGAGCCTCAATTCGTGCCTCCGCTCGCGTTTGAGCCTGAGCCTGAGCCCGAGCCTGAACCCCTACCCGAGCCGGAACTGGTGCTGACCGAGTTCGAGGTCGAAATGGTCGAAATGATTGCCGAGGAGCCCGTCGTTTTGGAGGCCTTCGTCAGCGAGCCCGAACAGGCTCAAAGCTGGCGGAGCGAGCCACCCTCCTGGGAGGTGCGCGTAGAGCCCGAGATCGAGCCGGAGCTTCTGGCCCCGCGGACCAACGGCGGGGGAGCCTATCAGGCTTACGAGGCTGCGCCCTCGGCCAGCATGTCGCCGCTAGGCGCCTCGCCCAAGACCCTGGAGGACAGCATCAAGGACATGCTCCGCCCGATGTTGCGCCAGTGGCTCGAGGAGAACATGTCGCGGGTGCTTACGGCGGCTCTGAAGGACGAGCTCAAGGACAAGCCGGCACAAGGCCGAGAGGACTGAGGTCGGTCTTAAGTTGACAGTGCGGAAGGCAAGAGCGTAGGACGCGCGCGCGACTTTTCCCGCCAACGCCAAGCGTCCCATGCTCGACAAGACCTATCAGCCTCAAAAGATCGAAGGCGTCATTTATGACGCCTGGGAAGCGGCTTCCGCCTTTGCCGCGGGCGCACCGGGGCGCGCCGGCGCCAAGCCCTACGCCATCGTCATCCCGCCGCCGAATGTGACCGGCTCGCTCCATATGGGGCATGCCCTCAACAACACCCTGCAAGACATTCTTGTGCGCTTCGAGCGCATGCGCGGGCGCGACGTGCTGTGGCAGCCCGGCACCGATCACGCCGGCATCGCCACCCAGATGGTGGTCGAGCGCCAATTGATGGAGCGGCAGGAGCCGAACCGCTACGCCATGGGGCGCGAGGCGTTCGTCGCCCGCGTCTGGCGGTGGAAGGAGGAGTCGGGCAACACCATTGTCGGCCAGCTCAAGCGGCTCGGGGCCTCATGCGACTGGTCGCGGCTCCGCTTCACCATGGACGAGGGGCTGTCGCGCGCCGTGCGCAAGGTCTTCGTCGAACTCCACCGCGCGGGGCTGATCTACAAGGACAAGCGCCTCGTCAACTGGGACCCCGAGCTCTTGACCGCCATCTCCGACCTCGAGGTCGAGCAGATCGAGACCAAGGGCCATCTTTGGCATCTCCGCTATCCGATCGAGGGGAGGGAGGGCGAGTTCATCGTCGTCGCCACCACCCGGCCGGAGACCATGCTCGGCGATACCGCTGTCGCCGTGCATCCCGACGACGAGCGCTACAAGCATCTCGTCGGCCTAAACGTGATCCTGCCGCTGGTCGGCCGCCGCATCCCCATCGTCGCCGACGAGTACTCCGACCCCGAGAAGGGCTCGGGCGCGGTGAAGATCACGCCGGCCCACGACTTCAACGATTTCGAGGTGGGCAAGCGCCACGGCCTCCCCATGATCAGCATCATGGGACCCGAAGGGAAGCTCCTGCTCGACCCCAATCCCGACTTCATCCGCGGTGTGGACCCGAGCCCGCAACTCAAGGCAACGATTCTCGAATTCAACGGCGTGTTCCGCTTCGCCGCGCGCAAGATGATCGCCCATCGCCTCGAAGCCCAGGGCCTGATGGAGAAGAGCGAGCCGCATGCCCACACCGTGCCCCATGGCGACCGCTCCAATGCGGTGATCGAGCCGCGCCTGACCGACCAGTGGTATGTCGACGCCAAGACGCTCGCCGCGCCCGCCATCGATGCGGTCAAGCGCGGCCGCACCGTGTTCGTGCCCAAGAGTTGGGAGACGACCTACTTCCACTGGATGGAGAACATCCAGCCCTGGTGCATCTCGCGCCAGCTGTGGTGGGGCCATCAGATCCCGGCCTGGTACGGGCCAGACGGCAAGATCTTCGTCGCCGAGGACGAGGCGGGCGCATCGGCGCTTGCCAAGGACCATTACGGCAAGGCGGTTGCGCTCAAGCGCGACGAGGACGTGCTCGACACCTGGTTCTCCTCGGGGCTGTGGCCGTTCTCCACCCTCGGCTGGCCCGATCATACCCCCGAGCTTGCCCGCTACTACCCGACCGACGTTCTCGTCACCGGCTTCGACATCATCTTCTTCTGGGTCGCGCGCATGATGATGATGGGCCTCCACGTCATGGAGGAGGTGCCCTTCCGCGACGTCTACATCCACGCCCTGGTCCGCGACGAGAAGGGCCAGAAAATGTCGAAGTCGAAGGGGAACGTCATCGATCCCCTCGACCTGATTGAGACCTACGGCGCCGACGCTCTGCGCTTCACCCTTGCCGCCATGGCGGCGCAGGGGCGCGACATCAAGCTCAGCCCCGCCCGCGTCGAAGGCTATCGCAACTTCGCGACCAAGCTGTGGAACGCCGCGCGGTTCGCCGAGATGAACCACTGCGTGCCGAAGAGCGATTTCGATCCGGCCACGGCCAAGGTGACGCTGAACCGCTGGATCGCGGGCGAGAGCGAGCGGGCGCTCAGAGCCGTCACCGAGGCGTTGCAAGCCTTCTGCTTCAACGAGGCGGCAGGCGCCATCTATCACTTCGTCTGGCATGTCTATTGCGATTGGTATCTCGAGCTGATCAAGCCGATCCTGGCCGGGGATGACGCGCAAGCCGCGGCCGAGACGCGGGCCATGGCGGCGTTCGTGCTCGACCGGGCGTTGAAGTTGCTCCATCCCTTCATGCCCTTCGTCACCGAGGAGCTGTGGGCGAAGCGCGCGCCTGAGGCCGAGGCCCGCGGGAGCTTCCTGATGCTCGCGCCCTGGCCTGAGCATCTTGGCTTGGAGAACGCCGACGCCGACGCCGAGATCGGCTGGCTGATCAAGCTCATCTCGGAGGTGCGCTCGGTGCGCGCCGAGATGAACGTGCCGGCGGGCGCCAAAGTACCGCTCCTCATCGCCGGCGCGGGCGAGGAGACCAAGGCTCGCGTGGCGCGCCATGGGGAGACCATTCAGCGGCTCGCCCGTCTCGACACGCTCGATTTCGGCAAGCCGCCGCAAGGCGCGGTCCAGATCGTGCTCGACGAGGCGACGCTCGCGCTGCCGCTTGCCGGCATCATCGACATCGACGCCGAGCAGAAGCGGCTCAAGCGCGAGATCGATAAAGTCGGCTCTGAGCTGAAGCAGCTCAACGCCAAGCTTGGCAACGAGAAGTTCGTCTCGCGCGCGCCCGAGCACGTGGTCGAGGAGCAGCGCGAGCGGAAGACCGAAGCCGAAGCCATTGCGGCGAAGCTCGAGCAGGCCCTGAAGCGTCTCGAAGCCGTGCTTTAGCCTAGCGAGATTCTGCTTGTCTCTCGCCCGAGCAGCGATCGTTCGATCTCAGAATCCAAGACGGGCAAATATCGCGGCGATCCAAATGAGCCCCGCCAGAGCCAGAGTGAAAAAGACACCAGCCGAGGCGAGGTCCTTGGTGATGCGGATTGCATCGTGCTTGTCGGGCTGAATGTGATTGCACAGGCGCTCGATCGCCGTGTTGAGGAACTCGACGGCGAGGACGAGGAGCAGGCTCGCGATGAGCGCAACCCACGTCCACAAGTCCTGCGCGATGAAGAAGGATAGGGGGAGCGCGACGCAGGCGATCGCGAACTCCTGCTTGATGGCGGCCTCGGTGCTGAGGCCCTCCCGGAGGCCGCCGACGGTGTTCCAGAACGCGGCCGTGATGCGGGCGAGACCGCCGCGGCCCGGAAGGGCCGGCTGGGCTCTCGGATGGCTCCCGCCGGCACGCTTCGAGTGCGGTTTGCCTGCTCGTTTTGCATCCATGGCGTCTGCCTCCCGTCCGATCGCTTTGCCGCTGCCAGCCCACATTTAGACGGCCGTCGCGAACCTCAACCAGAATCTTTGCGAACTGTATCTAAATTGCCACAGACTGAGGCATTTACGCCTCGTTTGCGCCATAAAACTTTGGGAAATCCGGCTCTGTTCGAGGAGCATCGGCCGGAATACATCTCGCATGGTTCAAGCGAGGGGGCGGGCCAGGGAGCGACCGGCTGGGACGATTAGGAGCGGTGGCGGAAGGTCACCTGTCTCTTCTCAAAGCTCATCCGGGCATTTGGCAGATGGACGCGAAGACGTTCGATAAAACCCGCTTGCCGAGCAGGCATGTCACCGAGGGGCCGTCCCGCGCCCCCCATCGCTCCTATTATTATGCGATGGGGCTGTCGCGCGAGCAGATCCACCAGCCCTTTGTCGGCGTCGCCACTTGCTGGAACGAGGCTGCCCCCTGCAACATCTCGCTGATGCGTCAGGCGCAGGCGGTGAAGCAGGGCGTTGCCGCGGCGCACGGCACCCCGCGCGAATTCTGCACCATCACCGTCACCGACGGCATCGCCATGGGGCATGAGGGGATGAAGTCCTCGCTGCCCTCGCGCGAGGTCATCGCCGACAGCGTCGAGCTCACCATGCGCGGCCATTGCTATGACGCCCTGGTCGGGATGGCGGGCTGCGACAAGTCGCTTCCCGGCATGATGATGGCCATGTGCCGCCTCAACGTGCCGTCGATCTTCATCTATGGCGGCTCGATCCTGCCGGGCTCCTTCAAGGGGCGCCCGGTGACGGTGCAAGACCTGTTCGAGGCCGTGGGCCAGTATTCCGTGGGCAAGATGTCGGCGGAGGACCTCGACACCCTCGAGCATGTGGCCTGCCCCTCGGCGGGGGCGTGCGGCGCTCAGTTCACCGCCAACACCATGGCCACGGTGTCGGAGGCCATCGGGCTCGCGCTGCCTTATTCGGCCGGCGCGCCCGCGCCTTACGAGATCAGGGACCGGTTCTGCATGGCGGCCGGCGAGAAGGTCATGGACCTCATCGCCTTGAACATCCGTCCGCGCGACATCGTCACGCGGGAGGCGCTAGAGAATGCCGCCGCGGTGGTGGCGGCCTCGGGCGGCTCGACCAATGCGGCGCTGCATCTGCCGGCCATCGCGCATGAATGCGGCATCGATTTCGACCTGTTCGCCGTCGCCGAGGTCTTGAAACGGACACCTTATATCGCGGATTTGAAACCGTCTGGCCGCTATGTCGCCAAGGACCTGTTCGAGGCTGGCGGCGTGCCACTCCTCATGATGACCCTTCTCGATCATGGCTATCTCCACGGCGACTGCATGACCGTGACGGGGCGGACCATGAAGGAGAACCTTGCCAAGGTTAAGTGGAACCCTGACCAGGACGTGGTGCGGCCGGCCAACGCTCCGCTCTCGCCCACGGGCGGCGTGGTTGGCTTGCGCGGCTCGCTCGCGCCCGACGGCGCCATCGTCAAGGTCGCCGGGATGAAGGGCCTCAAATTCCGCGGTCCCGCCCGCTGCTTCGACTGCGAGGAGGACGCCTTCGCCGCGGTCAGCGCCAAGCGCTACAGCGAAGGCGACGTGATCGTCATCCGTTATGAGGGGCCGAAGGGCGGCCCCGGCATGCGCGAGATGCTGTCGACCACGGCGGCGCTCTACGGCCAGGGCATGGGCGACAAGGTGGCGCTCGTCACCGATGGCCGCTTCTCGGGAGCGACGCGGGGCTTTTGCGTGGGCCATGTCGGGCCTGAGGCGGCCCTTGGCGGTCCCATCGGGCTCATCCGCGACGGCGACATGATCGTTCTCGATGCCGAGAACGGCACGCTCGATGTCGAGCTTAGCGAGGCCGAGTTGACGTCGCGTGCGAAGGCCTGGAAGCCGCGGCCGACCGCGTTCCGGAGCGGGTATTTGTGGAAGTATGCGAACGAGGTTGGGCCGGCAAGGACCGGTGCCGTGACCCATCCTGGCGCAGGCGTGGAAGTGGCGTGCTATGCGGACGTGTAACAAGCTGGCGTTTGGCGCTATTGCGGCGCTCATGATGTTGGGCCCCGTCGCGGTTGGCGCCGACGACCCGCCTCCCTTCGCCTCAGCCACCGAGGCTTACCGCCAGGGCGTCAGCGCCATGAATTCGGGGCGGACGGCCCTGGCCCTTCCGGCGCTTGAATATGCCGCCAAGCGGGGCGTGCTCGGCGCCCAGCTTAAGCTTGGGCGTCTTTATGCCGCCGGCCGCGACGTGCCCAAGGACGACGCCAAGGCCTTCTCCTATTTTCAGCAGATCGCCGATCAGTACGCCGATATCAGCTCGTCGAGCCCGATCGCGAACTATGTCGGCGAGGCCTTCGTCGCGCTCGGCCAATACTCTCTCGACGGCATTCCCGCCATGTCGCTGGCCGCCAACCCGTCTTACGCCGCCGACCTCTTCCGGCACGCGGCGAGCTATTTCGGCAACGCCGAGGCGCAGTACCAGCTCGGCCGCCTTTATCTCACGGGCGAGGGCGTGGAGAAGAATCCGGGGCTGGCCGTCAATTGGCTGGCGACGGCCGCCAAGAAGCAGCACGCTGCCGCGCAGGCGACGCTCGGCGAGCTTCTGTGGCGCGGCGAGGAAGTGCGGCAGAGGCAGGCGAGGGGGCTTGCTTTGATCACGCTTGCCCACGAGAACGCGGTCGCCGCCGGCAACGAGCCGCAATGGATCGGCGACCTTTATCGGGAAGCTCTCGCCAAGTCTGACAGCGCGACCCGCAAAGAGGCCGACGCGCTACTGCCGGAATTGGGCGGCGTCAACAAGGCGACGGAAGCTGCCGTGGCCAAGGCGGAACCGGGCGACCGGATCATGCTTCCGGCCTCGCAGGCCACGTTGGCGCCGATGGCTCCCACTTCATCGGCCACGTCGGCCAGCGCCGACGCTGCATCTTCACGACACGTGGGCGCCCCGCCTCCGGCCCCGATCGGGCTCTCGGTCGGCTTCGGCGTGACGAGCCCCGAGTCCGCGATCAAGCCCTAGCGCATGATCTTAGAAAAGTGGGAACCGGTTTTCCGAAAAGATCATGCGCAAACAGAGAGCTGGAGCGCTATCGCGATTCAATTCAGGCGATAGCGCTACACCGCAAGCTCGATAAAGATCGGCACGTGATCTGAGGGCTTCTCCCAGCCTCTTGGCGCGGGATCGATCTCGCAAGCCACGAGCCGGTCAGCCGCCTGCGGCGACAACAGCAGATGGTCGATGCGCAAGCCCTGGTTCTTCTGCCAGGCGCCGGCCTGATAATCCCAGAACGTGTAGCGGTGCGGCTCGTCGTGGCAGGCGCGGAAGGCGTCGGTCAGCCCGAGATTGAGGAGCGCCTGGAAATGGGCGCGCGTCTCGGGTCTGAATAGCGCGTCTTCCATCCAGGCGCTCGGGTTGTAAACGTCCTCGGGCGCCGGGATGACATTGAAGTCGCCGGCGATGACCATCGGCTCTTCGAGGCGAAGCAGGCTCTTCACCCGTTCTCTGAGCCTACTCATCCAAGCAAGCTTGTAGACAAACTTCTCGGTCCCGGCCGGATTGCCGTTCGGCAGATAGATATTGAGCAGCCGGAGCACGCCGGAGGGGACCGAGATCACCGCTTCGAGATAGCGCGCCTGCACGTCCTCAGGATCGCCGGCGAGGCCTGGCGCCACCTCGTCGAACGGAAGCTTCGAGAGGAGCGCCACGCCGTTGAAGCCTTTCTGGCCGTGGACGGCGACGTTGTAGCCGAGATCCTCGAACACCTGGATAGGGAAGGCCTCGTCGGCGCATTTGATCTCCTGCAGGCAGGCGATATCGGGCGAGGCCGATTTGAGCCAGGTCGTGGCCGCATCGATGCGCGCCTTGACGCCGTTGATGTTCCAGGTGGCGATCTTCATGGGTCTCTAGGTTAGGGGCGAACCGGCCGACATCAAGATGGACGACTTTCGCGCCGTCTCGTCATGCCCGGACTTGATCCGGGCATCCATGCCGTTACCTCGCAGCAAGCGGAAGTGCTAGTGGAATGGATTGCCGGGTCAAGCCCGGCAATGGCGAGACGTGGTCGTAAGGAGCGCTAGACCGAGAAGCTGGTGCCGCAGCCGCAGGAAGCGGTGACGTTCGGATTGTTGATCTTGAACTGGGCGCCGATCAGATCGTCGGTGAAATCGATCTCGCTCCCTTGCACGAAGCCGAGCGACACGGAATCGACCACCACGCGGGCGCCGTCACGCTCGAGAATGAGATCGTCAGGCGCGCTCTCGGTCACGAGGTCGAAGCGGTACTGGAAGCCCGAGCAGCCGCCCCCCTCCACGCTGACGCGGAACAGGGCAGGAGCCTCCTCGCTCCGAAGAAGCTCGGCGATGCGGCGGACCGCTCGCTCGCTCAAGGTAATGGACGGTTCGCTCATCTTGGGTGTAGCCAATCCTTGGTTGAAACATAGGATGGCGCACGAGGTTGTCAATCGACCATCGCCGCAAAACTGACCCGATTTCACCCGCGTCGCCTGGGGCTCGCGGCGGTCTTTCGCCCTACGCCGTCGATCCGGCCGCAAGCCGCGGGCGGCTTGTCCCTGAGGCTGCGAGCGCCACGCGCTCGGCTTACAGCCGCGACCGCGACCGCATCCTGCATGCGACCGCCTTCCGCCGGCTCAACTACAAGACGCAAGTCTTCATCTATCATGAGGGCGATCACTACCGCTCGCGCCTCACCCACAGCCTCGAGGTCGCCCAGATCGCCCGGTCGCTGGCGCGGACGCTTCACATCGATGAGGACCTGACCGAGGCCTTGGCGCTTGCTCACGATCTCGGCCACCCGCCTTTCGGCCATGCCGGCGAGCGCAGCCTCGATGCCGCCATGGCCGATGCCGGAGGCTTCGATCACAATGCCCAGTCCTTGCGCGTCGTCACCGAGCTTGAGAAGAAATATGCAAGCTTCGACGGCCTCAACCTTACCTGGGAAACCCTCGAAGGGCTGGTCAAGCATGGCGGGCCGCTGCTCGGGCCCAAGGCCACCAAGCCCGCTCCCGAATCCGTGCTCGCCTACTCAGCCAAGCACGACCTCGAGCTTGCCACTTATTCTTCCGTCGAGGCGCAAGCCGCCTCGCTTGCCGACGACATCGCGTATAACAATCACGATGTCGATGACGGCTACCGCGCGGGCTTCTTCACCTTCGCCGAGTTGGCGCAAGTGCCGATCGCGGGCCGCGCGCTCGCCGAAGTGCGGTCGGCTTACCCTGCGCTCGACGGGCCGCGCCTCCTCCATGAAGCGAACCGCCGCCTCATCACCGCGATGATCGAGGATGTGATCGCCGAGACATGCCGGCGGCTCGAGGCGCTGGCGCCACGAACCGCAGGCGATGTGCGCCATGCGGCAAGCGCGGTGGTTGCGTTCTCCGAAGCCATGCAGAGCGAGCTCGATGTGCTTCGCGCCTTCCTCGCCGCCCGTGTCTACCGGCATGACCGCATCACGCGCATCATGGGGGATGCCGAAGGGGTGGTGGCGGATCTGTTCCGGCGCTATAGCCTCGACACGGGCGCTCTGCCTCCGGAATGGCGCGAGCAGGCGCCCGAGCGGGGGACGCGCGCTTATGCCCGCCACGTCTCAGATTTCATCGCCGGCATGACGGATCGCTATGCCCTTGCCGAGCATCGCCGCCTGTTTGACGCGACCCCCGATTTACGTTAGTCGCGGCTCCTCACCCTCTCGGAGCTGCCATGGACGTCTTTGCAGGGTTTCACGGGCACGTTCTCGCCGCGGTCCAGCAGCTCAAGCATGACGGCGTGGTGCCGCACGACGCGAGCATCGAGGGCATCACGCTCGAGCCGCCGAAGGATACCTCCCACGGCGACCTCGCCACCAACGCCGCCATGGTGCTGGCCAAGGCCGCCGGCAAGCCGCCGCGGGCCGTTGCCGAGCGCATCGTGCCGCTGCTCGCCTCAGACCCTCACATCGACAAGGTCGAGATCGCCGGCCCCGGCTTCATCAACCTGACACTTGCGCCTGCCTTCTGGCCGAGCGTGCTCCGCATGGTGCTGGAGCAGGGGGCCTCCTATGGGCAGAGCGCCATCGGCAAAGGCGAGGCGGTGAACGTGGAATATGTCTCCGCCAATCCGACCGGGCCGATGCATGTCGGCCATTGCCGGGGCGCGGTCTTCGGCGATGCGCTCGCCAATCTTCTCGCCTTCACCGGCTTTGCCGTCACCCGCGAATATTATGTCAACGACGCGGGCGCCCAGGTCGATGCGCTCGCGCGCTCGGCATTCTTGCGCTACCGCGAGGCGCTCGGCGAGGAGATCGGCGCGATCCCCGAGGGGCTTTACCCCGGCGACTATCTGAAGCCCGTAGGCCAGAAGCTCGCCGCCCAGCATGGGAGCGAGCTCTTGACCCTGCCGGAAGAGGCGTGGCTCCCCATCGTGCGCGCCGCGGCGCTTCAGGCCATGCTCGTCATGATCGAGGACGATCTCGCATCGCTCGGCATTCGCCACGATGTTTTCTTCTCCGAGCGGTCGCTGAGCCAAGGCCCGCGCGACGAGGTGGCGGAAACCATCAACGACCTCAAAGTCAGGGGCCTGATCTACAAAGGCCGGCTGCCGCCGCCCAAGGGCAAGGTCGACGAGGATTGGGAGGACCGCGAGCAGCTCCTGTTCCGCTCCACCGAGTTTGGCGACGACATGGACCGGCCGCTTGTGAAGTCTGACGGCAGCTACGCCTATTTCGCAGCCGATATCGCCTATCACCGCGACAAGTTCAGACGCGGCTTTAAGACCATGATCGACGTGCTCGGCGCCGACCATAGCGGCCATGTCAGGCGCATGAAGGCGGCCGTTGCGGCCCTCACCGGTGGGGAGGGGCATCTCGACATCAAGATTTGTCAGCTGGTGCGCTTGTTTCGCGCTGGCGAGCCTGTCAAGATGTCCAAACGTGCCGGGACGTTCGTCACCTTGAGGGAGGTCGTGGACGAGGTGGGCGCCGGCCCCGTTCGTTTCATGATGCTCTACCGGAAGAACGACGCGCCGCTCGATTTCGACTTCGCCAAGGTCACCGAGCAGTCGCGGGACAACCCGGTCTTCTACGTTCAGTACGCCCATGCACGGGCGAGTTCCGTTCTGCGTAACGTTCGGGAAACCTTCCCGGATCTCGGTCCAGAGGAGGGGTCGTTGGCAGAGAGCGATCTAGGTCGGCTGAGCGACGCGGCGGAAGTCGCCGTGATCCGGCGCATCGCCCAGTTCCCCCGCCTGGTCGAAGCCGCCGCGACGGCCCATGAGCCGCACCGCATTGGCTTTTATCTTTATGAGCTTGCTGGCGACTTTCACGGCCTTTGGAACAGAGGCAAAGACTTGCCACAATTACGATTTATTTACGAAAGTGACCGAGAGTTAACACGTGCTCGTGTCGCGCTTGTGGTTGCCACGAAGCGCGTTTTGGCGTCGGGTTTGGGGATTCTCGGCGTTGAAGCCTTGCACGAGCTACATTGAGCTGATCTGGGGCAGGGGGTGGTTCGAGGGAAGTAGCCATGTCCATGCACGATAACGGATACGGCCGTAAGGCCGGTCCGAACCCTGGGTCGCAAACAGATTTTGCCAGCACGCAGAGTGTGGATCATGCTCCAAGCACGCAAACTTGGGGCAACACCGCGCTCAAGGCTGAAAAGAGCGAGGTAACATTAATGGCTCACGGAGCGGGACGACCGGGTCAACCGGTGATTGGACAGCGCTCGATTTTCGGCGGCGGGGGCAGCCCGGTCTTTGCGCAGATGCCGACCTACACGCCGGTGACCCGCGGCTTCGATCAGCGCCAACCGGCCCCAGAGTCGCCGCAGCCCGCCTATAACCCCTATACGCCAACTCCGCTGGCGGCACCCACTCAGCCCAGCTACACGAGCCCGCAACCCCAAGCCCCGCTGAGCTACTCGAGCCCTCATCCCGCCGCGCCGAGCTATCAAAGCTCCCATCCGTCTGCCGCGCCGAGCTATTCCAATCTCCAACAAGCCGCGGCCCCGAGCTATCAGGCCGCCGACCTGCAAACACAGGCCTATCGTGGCGCCAACCAGCAAGTCCATGCCGGGCCCCAGACCTATCCCGCCTCGAGCTATAACGGCGCCCAAGGCTTCCCAAGCCAGCCCTATCGGGACCAGAGCTTCGCCGACGCGAGCTTCCAGGACCCGAATGCGGGCGATGCGAGCTTCCCTGAGACGAGCTTCGCCGACCAGAGCTTTGCCGACGCCAATTTCGCCAATCAGAGCTTTGCCGACGCGAGCTTCCCCGAGCAGGGCTTCGACGCAAGCTTCTCCGACGCGAGCTTCCCCTCAAGCTCTCCCTTCACCCATCAGGAACAGCCGGGCCTCGACGGCGGCGGCTATGCTCAGGCGCAAGCGCCGGCCGAGCAGGGCTTCCAGACCTTCACCGAGGAGGCCGCGCAGGATTACGTCATGGCCTCCCAGTCGGGGCAGATACCGCAAAGCGATCCTCGCCGGCAGCTGCAAGCCTTCGACGCCCTTTACGACCAGCCGCCGCAGATCCCGTTAGGCTCGACCGACCAGCCGCGCCGCGCGACCCAGGACTTCTATGAGGGCGAGCGGGTCGACGCCGATTTCCTCGACGAGGGTCAGGTCCTTCCGCCGCCAGGCGCCCGCTCCAAGATGGCGATGACCATCAGGGGACGGAGCGCCTTCATGGTGGGCAGCGCACTCCTTGGCGCGATCGCCCTCGGTGGCGCCCTCGCCTTCGCGTACAAGCAGAGCGGCGGGGGGATGAGCAGCGAGCAGCCGCCCCTCGTCACAGCCGACGCCAGGCCGGTGAAGGAGCTTCCCGACCAGCCAGGCGGCAAGGATTTCGCTCACAAGAACAAGCTGATCTACGACCGGCTGCAGAATGGCGATGAGCCGGAGGCCGACCACTTGGTGCCGCGCCAGGAGAACGTGGCGGTGCCAGCTCTCCCGGCTTCGACGGAAACGGCAGGCATGCCGACACCGGTCGCGTCGACCGATCTCGCCACCACCCAGGCCGTCGACCAAGCAGCGGGCGGCGCGCCGACCGCTGTCGCCTCGGTCGACGATCCGGCCGCCGCCGACGGCGGTCCGCGCCGCGTGAAGACCATGGTCGTGCGTCCGGACGGCTCGGTCCAGGCGCCGCCAATGCCGCCCGAAGGCGCAGCTGCCCCCGCCGTGGCGGCAGCTCCGGCCGATATGCAGCTTGCCGCTGCGGGCCCGCCGCCAGCCCAGGCCGCCGCCGCCGCGCCGCCAGCCGCAGAGCCTGTGGCCGAGGCGCCGCCTGCGCCCGTAGCCAAGCCCGCGGCGCCGCAACAGGTAGCCGCCGTGCAGCCCGCGGCGGCCAAACCGCCGAAACCCGCAAAGCCTGCCGTGCAGACCGCTGCGGCGACACCGGCAGCAGCTCCCGCCGCCGCCTCGACCAAATATGTCGTGCAGGTGGGCTCGAAGAAGAACCAGACCGAAGCGCTCGCGAGCTTTGCCGATATGCAGCAGAAATACCCGGCGCTCCTCGCCAACTACCGGCCCATGGTGCAGAAGGCCGACCTCGGCGCCAAGGGAACCTGGTATCGGCTGCGCATCGGCCCGATCAGCGACAAGACGGCTGCTGCCAAGCTCTGCAGCCAGCTCAAGTCGCAGGGCATGCCTGACTGCCTGGTGACGAGCCAGTAGCCCAACGGAGACTTGCGCTAGGGCACGCTAGGGGCCTTGACCGCGAGCCGCGGCGCAAGTTACCCCGCGTCGTGGACCTCAAAGCCTTCATCTCCAGCTGCGCCGGGCTAGCGCTCAGCGACGCCGAGCGGCGCTTCTTCGCCGAGACGCGGCCTTGCGGCCTCATCCTGTTCGCCCGCAATTGCGCGACGCCGGAGCAGCTTCGCGCGCTGGTCGCCTCGTTCAAGGACGCGGTCGAGAGCGACGACGCGCTCGTGCTCATCGACCAGGAGGGGGGCCGCGTGCAGAGGCTCCGCCCGCCCAACTGGCGGAACATGCCTGCGGCCCGCTGCTACGGCGTCCTCTACGAGTCTGACCCCGAAATGGCGAAGCAGGCGGCCTTCGCCGGCGCGAGGCTGATCGCGAAAGAGCTTCGCGACGCCGACATCACCGTCAACTGCACGCCGGTCCTCGACGTGCCGCAAAAAGGCGCCCACGAGATCATCGGGGACCGCGCCTTCTCGACCGATCCTGAGGTCGTGATCGTGCTCGGACGTGCCGTCATTGAAGGCTGTCTTGCCGGCGGCGTGCTGCCGGTGATCAAGCACGTGCCGGGCCACGGGCGGGCAGGTGCCGACAGCCATCTTTCGCTGCCGCGGATCGATGCCACTGAGGCCGAGCTTCGCGCCGTCGATTTCCGTCCCTTCCAGGCGCTCCGCGATGCGCCGCTCGCCATGACCGCCCATGTCCTGCTACCGGCCTTCGACAGCGAGCGACCTTCGAGCGTCTCGCCCGTTATAATGGGCGAAGTGATTCGTGGCCTGATCGGACTGACCGGCTTGGTGATGAGCGACGATCTCGGCATGAAGGCCCTTGGCGGCACGTTTGCGGCGCGCGCCCACGGCGTGATCGAGGCGGGCTGCGACGTGGCCCTCCATTGCAGCGGCGACCTCGCCGAGATGGTGGAGGTCGGAAGCGCCGTGCCGCCGCTTGAAGGGGTTGCCGCCGAGCGCTTCGCCCGCGCCCTCGACCTGCTCCATGACCCGCAACCCTTTGATGTGGAAGCGGCAATGGCGCTGGTGACGGAGGCCGCAAGCACCCGCGTGGCCAGCGTTGGACCCGATCCCACGGTGCCAGCATGAGCGACCCGATGAGCGAAGACCCGCAAGACCACGACGAGATCTTCGATTGGGAGGGTGAGCCGCGCGAGGTGCCCGGCCCTGGCGACACGCTCGTGGTCGATGTCGAGGGCTTCGAGGGACCGCTCGACCTGCTACTTGCGCTCGCCCGCACGCAGAAGGTGGACCTCGCCAAGATTTCGGTGCTCGCGCTCGCCCAGCAATATCTCGACTTCATCGCCGAGGCGCGGCTTCTCCGCCTTGAGATCGCCGCCGACTATCTGGTCATGGCGGCATGGCTTGCCTATCTCAAGTCGAAGCTGTTGCTGCCGGCTGAGCCCTCCGAGGAGGGCGAGCCGAGCGGGGCGGAGCTTGCCGCGCTCCTTGCCTTCAGGCTCAAGCGGCTCCACGCGATGCGCGAGGTGTCGGCGCAGATGATGACGCGCAAGCGGCTCGGCCGCGACGTCTTCGCCCGCGGTCTGCCCGAGCCGACGCGCCTCACCCGGAGAAGCGTCTACGGCGCCAATGTCTACGATCTGCTCAAGGCCTATTCGCAGCAGCGGCAGCGGACCGCGACGCGCACGCTGCATATGCGGCAGCGCACGGTGTGGTCGCTGCGCGAGGCGCGCGAGGAGCTTGAGCGTCTGCTCGGCATCACTTGCGATTGGGCGCCGCTCGAGCAGCTCATTGCCGAATTCCTGGTCGAGCCCGAGCTTAGGCGCACGGCGCTCGCGTCAAGCTTCACCGCAACCTTGGAGATGACGCGCGAAGGCGCTCTCGAAATCCGCCAGGCAAAGCTGTTTGCGCCGCTCCTGATCCGCCGCCGCGAGCGGGCCGCTCAAAGATGAAGCCCTAGAAGCAACAAAGACGAGGTCGCGAATGACAGCGAAGCAATTGAATAGGGCAGCCGCAATGACGGAAGACGAGACGGAGCGCGAGAGCGCCGGGCCGCGGCTCTTGTTGCCGCTTCCCTCCAACGTGATCGCCTTGCAGTCGACCGACCGGCGCGAGAAGTTGCGCATCGTCGAGGCCTTGCTGTTCGCGGCTTCCGAGCCGCTCGACGAGCAGGCCTTGGCCCGGCATTTCGTCCAAGGCGAGGACGTGACGGCGCTCATCGAGGAGCTGCAAGGCCTCTATGCCGGGCGCGGCGTCAATCTCGTGCGCGTCGCCGGCAAATGGGCATTCCGCACCGCCGAGGACCTCTCCTTCCTGCTCGAGCGCCAGGCCGTCGAGCAGCGCCGCCTGTCGCGGGCAGCGCTCGAGACGCTGGCCATCATCGCCTATCACCAGCCGGTCACCCGCGCCGAGATCGAGGAGATCAGAGGCGTGAGCACGTCCAAGGGCACCATCGACGTGTTGCTCGAGACGGGCTGGATCAAATTGCGCGGCCGGCGCCGCGCGCCCGGTCGCCCGGTGACCTATGGCACGACGGAAAATTTCCTCGAGCATTTCGGCTTCGACTCCATCCAGGACCTGCCGGGCCTGAACGAGCTGAAAGGCGCTGGCCTGCTGGATTCCACGCTGCCGCCCGGCTTCTCCATGCCGAACCCCGACGATGCGCCTTATCTCCGCGACGACGAGGAGCCGCTCGAGGACGAGCCTCTCGCCGAGGACGAAGAGGGGCCTGCCGAAGCTGCCGAGCGTGAGGATAGCGAGCCGCCGCGCTGACGGCTTCAAGGTTGCGCGGGGCGCAGCCAAGCGCCTAGATGGGCGCCATGTTCGGGCTCCTGAAAGCGCGCACGCGGTCCCTGACTGACGGGCGCCCCTCGCAAGCCCGCGGTAAAGCCGCCCGTGGTAAAGCCGCCGTCTCCTTCGCCTCGCGGCTCACTTTCGACCACGTGTCCCGCCGCTACGGCGATACCCTCGCGCTCGATCGCGTCAGCATCGACGTGGAGCCGGGAGAGGTGCTCTGCCTGCTCGGGCCTTCGGGCTGCGGCAAGTCGACCTTGCTCAGGATCGCCGCGGGCGTCGAGCGCCCATCCTCGGGCCGCGTCCTCCTCGACGACCAGGAGGTGGCCGGACCCAACCGCTTCGTGCCGCCGGAGAAGCGCGGCATAGGCCTCATGTTCCAGGACTTCGCGCTCTTCCCGCATCTCTCGATCCTCGACAATGTCGCCTTCGGCCTCAAGTCACTTAACCGGAGCGAAGCCAAGGCCGAAGCCTATGCCGCGTTCGAGCGGGTCGGGCTTGGCCATTACGCATCCGAATATCCGCACATCCTGTCGGGCGGGGAGCAGCAGCGGGTGGCGCTCGCCCGTGCCATCGCGCCGCGGCCAAGCGTGCTCCTGATGGACGAGCCGTTCTCCGGCCTCGATCCGCGTCTCAGGGAGAAGATGCGCGAGGAGACGCTCGCCATCCTGCACGAGACGCACGCGACCTGCATCGTCGTCACCCATGACGCCGAGGAGGCCATGCGCATGGGCGACCGCGTGGCGCTTCTGCGCAAGGGCCGTGTCGTGCAGACCGGCAAGGCGCTCGATCTCTATCGCGCGCCGAAGGACATCCTCGCCGCGCGCACCTTCTCAGACCTGAACGAGCTGCTGGCGCGGGTGGAGCAGGGGAGTGCTGTGACCCCGCTCGGGCGCTTCTTTGCCGGCGGCCTTCCCGACGGCGCCGAGGCCATCGTCTGCGTGCGCCAGCGCGGCGTGCGTTTGCTGTCTGCCGGGCAGGGAGTGCCGGGGCGGGTCCTCGACACGCGCTTCCTTGGCGACGTGGCCCTGGTCGAGGTTGCGGTGCAGGGGCTCGACACCCCGATCCTCGCCCGCGTCAGGGAGAGCGACGTGCCGCCGCAAGGCGCCGAAGTGGGCGTGGGGATCGATACCGGCGCGGTCCTCGTGTTCCACGCCGAGGAAGGCGCTGATCCGGTTTCCCCATGAAGCCGGGCCCCGGTCTACCCCGGCTTGCGACGGGACTGCCTTTGCTGCCATAGTGCCGCGAAATTGGAGCGCGCTGGGTCCGCGCGTGGAGATCGAGAATGGGACTGAGCTGGTCGCATATTCTGATTGTGCTCGTGCTGTTTGTGCTCCTGTTCGGGCGCGGCAAGATTTCCGAGCTGATGGGCGACGTTGCCCAAGGCATCAAGAGCTTCAAGAAGGGCATGGCTGAGGATGACGACAAGGCTGAAGAGCCGGCCAAGCCCGAGCCTAAGGTCATCGAGCACAAGGCAGACAAGCCGGAAGCCACCTCCACCAAGTCCGCCTCCCGCGCCAAGGCCACGCGCAGCCGGAAATCGGGTTAGTCTGAAGCGGGGCCGCGCCAGGCTGTTGAGCGTGAACCCCCGCGTAACCTCGCCCTGAACCACGCTCATGTTCGACATCGGTTGGTCGGAGCTTCTGGTCATCGCCGTGGTGGCGATCGTGGTGGTCGGCCCCAAGGACCTGCCGAGGCTGATGCGCACCTTCGGCCATTATGCCGGCAAGCTCAGGCGCGCGGCCGCCGACTTCCAGCGCCAGTTCGAGGAGGCCATGCGCGAGAGCGAGGTCGATGAGGTGCGCAAAGCCATCGAGAGCGTGCGCGACGAGACCCCCTCGCTCGACCTTAAGGCCTCCATCGACAAGCCGGTGATGCTGCCGAAGCCGCAAGCGACGCCGAGCGCACCAAGCCCCGCTTCGGTTGCGGCGGCGCCGGCACCTGCGGTTGAACCAAAGCCGAAGCCTAAGCCCGCCCCACGCCAGAAGCGCGTTGCGGCGAAGGCCAAAACCCCGGCTAAGACCGCGACCAAGACCGCAAGCGCCAAGCGCGGCAAGAAAGCTGCGGAGCCCACCCCGTGACCCATGACGACATCGAGGCCACCAAGGCCCCGCTGCTCGAGCACCTGATCGAGCTCAGGCGCCGGCTGATCTGGACGATGCTCGCGGTGTTTATCGCCTTCCTCGTCTGCTACTGGTTCGCCAAGCCGATCTACAATTTCCTGCTCTGGCCCTATCGGCTCGCGGCGGGCGCCGATGTGCCCATCGACATGATCTACACCGCGCCCCAGGAGTTCTTCTTCACCCAGGTGAAGCTCGCCCTGTTCGGCGCCATCTTCCTCGCCTTTCCGGTGATCGCCTCGCAGATCTACATGTTCGTGGCGCCCGGGCTCTACCGCAGCGAGCGCCAGGCTTTCCTGCCGTTCCTCATCGCCACGCCCATCCTGTTTTTGATCGGCGCGTCGCTCGTCTATTTCGTGGCCATGCCGCTCGCCATGAAGTTCTTCCTGTCGATGCAGCAGACCGGCGACAGCCAGGTGCAGATCCACCTCACGGCGCGGGTGAGCGAGTATCTCTCGCTGATCATGACGCTGATCTTGGGCTTCGGCATCTGCTTCCAGCTGCCGGTGCTGCTCACGCTGCTGGCGCGTGCGGGTTTCATCACCGCGGAGGATTTGCGGGCGAAGCGGCGCTACGCCATCCTCGGCGTGTTCGTGGTGGCCGCCGTGCTCACCCCGCCGGACCCGATCAGCCAGATCGCGCTCGCGCTGCCGACGGTGCTCCTCTACGAGCTTTCCATCTTCGCGGTGAAGCTTGCCGAGAAGAAGCGCGCCGCCTCGACCGCCGCGCCGAAGCCCAAGCCCGCCGCCGGCAAACCGGCTTGACCCCTCACCGGGCTTGGACCTGAAGGTCCAAGCCACCCTCTCCCACAAGGGGAGAGGGGAGGAGTCTGCTGCGTGGCCACGGCCTCCCCCTCGCCCCTTGTGGGAGAGGGCTTGTTCGCAAGCAAGCCACTCGGGCGGCGCCGGGGCTCCGCCCGTGCCCATTATGAGGCCCTGCCAGGAGCTGGCTGACGACCGTAAGGTCTATTCCAAACGCTGACTGCCGCCTCTCTCGTCGGCGAGGATCGCGGAGAGAGGAACCCCAACGGGACAAAGGACGGCAGCGGGGTACTTACGGCGAAAGCGCGGCCCGTCGCCGAACAGTCGCCGCTCATGGCGCGCCGAGAGGCGCCCGCGCGGTCCCGCAAGGATCGCGAACCATAGGTTTGCGCTTTTCGGCGCGCCATCCCCTCGTTCGGGACGAGGGAAAATGCAGCAGAGCCCGGACGCGTTTCGCGTCGCGGCAAGGAGAACGCATGTCTGGTCGTTAGCGAAAGCAACAAGCTGCCCGCTCTCCCCTTGTGGGAGAGCACGCGAGCCCATCGGGCTCGCGGTGAGGGGTAAGCGGCGAACACGCTAGCGTGGAAGCCGCGTCGAAATGAATCACCCCTCACCCTTTCCGCCATGCGACCCCGGATCAAGTCCGGGGTCGGGCGGAAAGCCCTCTCCCACAAGGGGAGAGGGGCACGCTTCGCTTTGCCCACCCTACGGCCCGGGGCAAGCCGGGCGATGACAAGGATGGGGCAGGGCCTTATACGAAGCTTCGATTCAATGCGGGCCGCTCGAAGGAATCACCCTTGCTCGACATCAAATGGATTCGCGACAACCAGGACGCCTTCATTGAAGGCCTGAAAGATCGCCTTGGTGACCGCGAGCCGCGTGAATTGTTGATTCGAATTCTGAAGCTCGACCAGGAACGCCGCGGGACGATTCAGAAATTGCAGGGCGAGCAGGCGCGCCGCAATGCCGCCTCGAAGGAGGTCGGGACCGCCAAGGCTGCCAGGGACGAGGCGGAAGCCAAGCGCTTGATGGACGAGGTCGCGGCGCTCAAAGGCGCGATCCAGCTCAATGAGCTGACCGCTTCGCGCCTGGAGTCCGAGCTGTTCGGGCTGCTCTCGACGTTACCCAATTTGCCGCTCGATGACGTTCCGATTGGGCCTGACGAAAGCGCCAATGTGGTGCTGCGCGAGGTCGGCAAGCCGAGGCAATTCTCGTTCCAGCCGAAGCAGCATTTCGAGCTGGGAGAGGCGCTGGGGCTCATGGATTTCGAGACGGCGGCGAAACTGTCAGGCGCGCGCTTCGTCGTGCTGAAGGGTGCTTTAGCGAGGCTCGAACGAGCCCTCGCCCAGTTCATGCTCGATCTGCACACCAGCGAGCACGGCTACACGGAAATCAACCCGCCGCTGCTCGTGCGCGACGACGCCATGTTCGGCACCGCGCAATTGCCCAAGTTCGCGACGGATCAGTTTGAAACAGGTCTGCGTTATAGAGGCTTTGAAAGAGCATATTTCGAAAATAAATACCCGCAACTTGGAACGGAGTGGACCGAGCTAATAGACAGCATGCTGTATAGAGACCAGAGCATGCTGGAGACCCTCAACATGAGGGTGTTTGAAAGAGAGCTGAGTGAGGCAGACCACCGCTTACTATTGAATTCGATTTTCTTTACGCGTCTCTGGCTCATTCCGACCGCCGAGGTGCCGCTGACCAATCTCGTGCGTGAGTCCATCGTCGACGAAGCCAAGCTTCCCATGCGCGTCACGGCGTGGACGCCATGCTTCCGCGCCGAGGCCGGGGCAGCGGGAAAAGACACGCGCGGCATGATCCGCCAGCATCAATTCTCCAAGGTCGAGCTCGTCTCCATCACCACGCCGGAGCAGTCGGCGGAGGAGCACGAGCGCATGACAGCCTGCGCCGAGACCGTGTTGAAACGACTCGAAATTCCCTATCGCACGGTGGTGCTCTCCACCGGCGACATGGGCTTCGCCGCGCAGAAGACCTATGACATCGAGGTCTGGCTGCCGGGGCAGGGGGCGTACCGCGAGATTTCCTCCTGCTCCAACACCGGCGACTTCCAGGCCCGCCGCATGGAAGCTCGCTTCCGCGGGTCTAAAGACAAGCAAATTCGCCACGTCCATACGCTGAACGGGTCGGGCGTCGCCGTCGGCCGCGCTCTGATCGCGGTCCTGGAGAACTACCAGGAGGAAGACGGCAGCATCCGCGTGCCCGAGGTGCTGAAGCCCTATATGGGCGGCCTCACCACGATCGCGCCCCCGAAGTGAAGCGCGATAGTCTTCAGGACAGCGCCCAAGAATCGTCAGATACTCGGGAAACCGCCTCGTAAGGGGGGGGATCCAGCCATGGCAAGCGCGCAAGACCAGATCGGTCTGATCATGCAGCTCAGGCGTCGCAGCATCCGCGACACCAATGTGGTGCGCGCCATCGAGCGGGTGCCGCGCGAGCTCTTCGTCGACGAGGCCTTCGCCGACCACGCCTATCAGGACATCGCGCTCCCCATCGAATGCGGGCAGACCATCTCGCAGCCCTTCGTCGTCGCCTTCATGACGGAGAAGCTCGATCTCGACGAGCGCCACAAGATCCTCGAGATCGGCACCGGCTCGGGCTACCAGGCCGCGGTGCTCTCGCATCTCTGCCGCCGGGTCTATACGGTCGAGCGCTGGCGGGAGCTGCAGAAGTCCGCCGAGCGGCGCTTCGCCAAGCTCAACATCACCAATGTCACCACCATCATTGGCGACGGCTGGCTCGGCTGGCCGCCCCAGGCGCCCTTCGACCGCATCATCGTCACGGCGGCAGCGCACGAGGCCCCGCCGGCGCTGCTCGATCAGCTCAAAGTGGGGGGCCGCATGATCATTCCCTTGGGCGAGACGCGCGATGTGCAGCAGCTCGTGCAGATCGACAAGACCGACGAAGGCTTCACCGAGAAGCCTCTGCTCCCGGTCCGTTTCGTGCCGCTCGTGCATGGCCGGGCAGGGGTCGCCGCGCGTCAGCCCAAGGGAGCGCGGGGCGCCTAGCCGGAAAGCGCCTAAGCCCTTGTTCGCCGAATCTTTTCGGGCGCCCCCACGAAGAGTCTTAACAGCTTGTTAACCCCTCACGCGCTTTACTCCTCGGACGGGTTTTCGAGGGGTGGAAGAGGGATGCGACAGGCGGCGTTCGGGTCGAGTTGTGGCCGCTGCGTCTGTGGTCTCTTGGCAGTAGCGGGCGTGGCGCTTGCCGTCTCAGGCTGCAGCTCATCGTCGCGCTTCGACTTCCCGTCCTTCGCGCTGACCGACTCTTCCGACAGCAACAAAGCCGATCTGACCGAGACCGCGTCAGTCCCGGTTCCTCCGGAGTCGGTCTACAGCGCCGGGAGATCGCAGCCGGGCGCGCAAATCGCGCGGACCAGTCTGCCGCCGCCTGCCTCCTATACGCCGCGACCGACCGCCGACTATTCGCCCGCGCCGAGCGCGCGGCTGAAGTCGCATCAGGCGAATTACGCATCGCAAGGGGAGCCTCGCGCCGAGCCCGCGGTCATGGGCGGCGCCGGGCAGCAAGCTTCGGGCCGCCACATCAAGGTCGCCAAGGGCGATACGCTCTCCGTCGTCTCGCGCCGCTACAGCGTGCCGGTCGAGGCGATCATGGGCGCCAACAATCTCGCCGATGGGCGCCTCCATATCGGCCAGGACCTGATCATCCCCGGCGCCGGGCCGAAAGGGGTCGAGGCGACTGCCTCCTCCGGGCCGGAGTCGACCTACAAGGTGCAGAAGGGCGACACGCCCCATGTCATCGCCGTGAAGCTCGGCGTCGACGAGAAGGCGCTCCTCGCGCGGAACAAACTGCGCGCCGATAAGCTGCGCATCGGCCAGGTGCTGGTGGTCCCGGCCAAGGGCGCGCAAGCGGTCGTGGCGGCCAAGGACAGCAAGCCGGCCAAGGAGGCGCCGCCTGGCGTGCGCGTGGTCAAGACGACCACCATCCTCGCGCCTGGAGGCACGTCCCTTGCTAAAGAGGAGTCGCAGCCGGGCGGTAAGGCGGCCGATGCCAAGCCTGACAAGTCTGCCAAGCCTGACAAGAAGCCAGGAGGCGCGGCGAGCGATGTTGCCGCATCGCCTGAGATCACGGGCGGGGGGAGCAAGCCGGTCGCGAGCAACGATCAGCTTCCGACGCCCGAGCCCATGTCCGGCAATAGCTTCCGCTGGCCGGTGAAGGGACGCGTCATCTCCGAGTTCGGCACCAAGCCGGATGGCGGACACAATGACGGCATCGACGTCGCGGTCCCGCAAGGGACCTCGGTCAAGGCCGCCGAGAACGGGGTCGTCGCCTACGCCGGCAACGAGCTCAAGGGCTACGGCAATCTCATCCTGATCCGGCACGCCAACAACTGGGTGTCGGCCTACGCCCATAACGACGAGATCCTGGTCAAGCGCGGCGACAAGGTCCGCCGCGGCCAGATCATCGCCAAGGCCGGCGCCACGGGCTCGGTCAGCCAGCCGCAGGTGCATTTCGAGCTGCGCAAGGGCTCGCGGCCCGTCGATCCCACCAAGTTCATGAGCGATCAGGCGGCCAGCGCCGACTAGCGGCTAAAGAGGTGTGCCGAGCCGGCCGGCGAGGTCCTGGATATATTGCCAGGCGACGCGGCCCGAGCGGCTGCCGCGTCCAAGCGCCCAGGCGAGCGCCTCTTCCTTCAGCATGCTGTCTGGAATGTCGAGGCGGTAATGCTCGGCATAGGCCCGCACCATCTCGACATAATCGTCCTGGCTGCAATTGTGGAAGCCGATCCACAGCCCGAAGCGATCCGACAGCGAGAGCTTCTCCTCGACGGCCTCGCCAGGGTTGATGGCGGTCGAGCGCTCGTTGTCCACCATCTCCCGCGGCATGAGATGCCGGCGGTTGGAGGTCGCATAGAAGAGGACATTGGGCGGCCGTCCCTCGATGCCGCCTTCGAGCACGGCCTTGAGCGACTTGTAGGAGGTGTCCGCCGCCTCGAAGGAGAGGTCATCGCAGAAGAGGATGAAACGGTGGCCGGGCTGCTCGCGCAAATGGCTGAGGAGGCGCGGCAGAGAGGCGATGTCCTCGCGATGGATCTCGACGAGCTTCAGCCCGCCGACCTCCCCATGCACAGCCTTGACGAGAGAGCTCTTGCCCATGCCGCGTGCGCCCCACAGGAGCGCGTTGTTGGCGGGAAGCCCGCGGGCGAAACGCATGGTATTGGCAAGGAGAGTGTCGCGCAGCCGGTCGATGCCCTTCAGGAGCGGAAGCGGCACGCGATTGACGTCCTCGATGGGGAGAAAGCCTTCCGTCTCGGCCTGCCAGACGAAGGCATCGTGGCCTTCGAAGTCGGGCGCGTCCGCCTCGCGCGGGCCAAGACGCTCGATCGCCCGGGCAATCCGCTCGATAAGCCCCGAAATCGGCTCCTGAAAGTTCATGTCGCGCCCGTTGCAAAGGCGATTGAGGTGGCTATAGTCGCGCCACCTTCGCGAGATAAGGGCCCGGTCGGAAGACGAAAGGGGCCTCATTGGCCGAGGGCGGCCATCCTTAAGCCAAGCAAAGGACAGGAGCAATGACAGGATTCGCCTACGCTCAAGCCGCCCCAGGCGCCTTCGACTACCTGAATAGCTTGATCGTCCCGACCATGCTAATCATCGGGATCATGTATTTCCTGATGATCCGGCCGCAGCAGAAGCGGCTCAAGGACCATCAGGCGATGGTCGCCGCCGTCCGCCGCGGCGACACGGTGGTGACCTCCGGCGGCATCATTGGCAAGGTGACGAAGGTTGACGACCAGGAACTTCAGGTGGAGATCGCCGAAGGGGTCAAGATCAAGGTCGTGCGCTCCACGGTCTCCGAGGTGCGCGGGAAGGGGGAGGCCGCTCCCGCCCCAAAGGCCAAGGCCACGGAATGAAACCCTGCAAGTTCAATAGCCTCAACCGATAGCCTGATCTGGAGTTGCAAGAGCGGCCATGCTGCATTTTCAAAGATGGAAGTTGATCTTGGTGTTCGGCATCGTCGTCGCCGGCATCCTGTTTGCGCTTCCCAACATGTTTCCCTCCGCGACCATGGCGCGCATGCCCGTCTGGCTTCCCCATAAGCAGGTCAATCTCGGCCTCGATCTGCAGGGCGGCGCGCACCTCCTTTATCAGCTCGACGAGAAGGAGATGGCCGAGGATTGGCTCAACACCGTTCGCGGTGACGTGCGCGAGACGCTGCGCCGCACCCACATCGGCTATACCGACCTCGCCCAAGATGTCGCCACGCGCAGCGTCTCGGTGAAAATCCGCGACGCCGCCGATATGGACAAGGCCTTCACCGAGCTGAAGAAGCTCGCGCAGCCGGTGGGCGGCAGTGTGTTCGCGGGTTTCTCCGGCTACGACATCGACGTCGCTCGCCAAGGCGACGACGCGGTCACCCTGACCCTCACCGATGTCGGCATGACGCACCGCTTGGGATCTGCCATCCAGGCCTCGATCGAGACGATCAGACGGCGCGTCGATGCCTTCGGCACCACCGAGCCCAGCATCCAGCGCGAAGGCCGCAACCGCATTCTCGTACAGGTCCCCGGCATTCAAGACGTCGAGCGCCTGAAGACGCTGATCGGCAAGACCGGCAAGCTCGAATTCAAGCTGGTAGACCCCTCTGCCAACGCAGTGCAAATTGCCGCGAGCAAGCAGGTTCCTCCCGGCGATGAGCTGGTTTATGGGATCGGTGCGCCCAAGGGCTCGCCCGAGGGTACGGCGCCGATACCCTACGTGCTCAAGAGCCAGGTCATGGTGAGCGGCGCCAATCTGGTCGATTCGCAGCCCGGGTTCGATCAGCGCACCGGCGAGCCGGTGGTGACGTTCCGCTTCGATGCCGCCGGCGCCACGCGTTTCGGCAAGGTGACGCAGGAGAATGTGGGCCTGCCCTTTGCCATTGTCCTCGACGACAAGGTGATCTCGGCGCCGGTCATTCGCGAGCCGATCCTCGGCGGCACCGGCCAGATCAGCGGCAATTTCACCGTGCAGCAGGCCAACGATCTCGCCGTGCTGCTCAGATCCGGCGCGCTGCCCGCCAAGCTCACGGTCATCGAGGAGCGGACGGTCGGCGCGAGCCTCGGCGCCGATTCGATCGCCTCGGGCAAGAAGGCCGCGTTGCTCGGCCTGCTGATGGTGGTGATCTTCATGTTCGCGGCTTATGGCCTGTTCGGCCTATTCGCCAATATCGCGCTCATCGTCAACATCGCGCTGATCTTCGGGGTGCTCTCGCTCATCGGCGCGACGCTGACGCTGCCCGGCATCGCCGGCATCGTGCTCACCATCGGCATCGCCGTGGACGCCAACGTCCTCATCAACGAGCGTATCCGCGAGGAGATCAGGGCCGGCAAGTCGCCCTTCGCCTCGGTCGAGGCGGGCTATACCCGTGCGCTTGCCACCATCGTCGACTCCAACGTGACGACGCTGATCTCGACGCTGGTGCTGTTCTGGCTCGGCTCCGGCGCGGTGCGCGGCTTCGCCGTCACGCTGACGATCGGCATTCTCACCTCCATGTTCACCGCAGTGACCGTGACCCGGATGATGGTCACCTATTGGCTGCGCTGGACGCGGCCACAACTCATTCCGATTTAGGGAATTCCCGAAATGTTCAGAGGCTTCAGTTTCGTCCCCCCGGACACCAAAATCGATTTCGTCGGGCTGCGGACGATCACCTGGATCGTCTCGGCGCTGCTCACGGTCGTGCCGCTCATTCTCGTCGCCACCGTCGGACTGAATTTCGGCATCGACTTCGAGGGGGGCACCCTGATCGAGATTCAGACCAAGGAAAGCCCGGCCAACCTCGCCGACATTCGCGGCAAGATCAGCGGGCTCGGCATCGGCGAGGTGCAGATTCAGGAATTCGGGGCGCCGAACGCCGTGCTCATTCGCATCGCCTCCCAGCCGACTGAGCAGGAGCAGCAGGCATCGATCGGCAAGGTTAAGGAGGCGCTCGGCGACGGCGTCGAGTACCGCCGCGTCGAGATCGTGGGACCCACCATATCCTCGGAGCTGATCGCCAGCGGCACCATCGCCGTGGTCGTGGCCATGCTGGGCATCCTGATCTATGTGTGGTTCCGCTTCGAATGGCAGTTTGCCGTAGCCGCCATCGCCTCCCTGATCCACGACGTCACCGGCACGATCGGGCTTTATTCCGCGCTCCAGCTCGAGTTCAACCTGTCGAGCATCGCGGCC
>JBGQMX010000012.1:0-34766 GCA_041500805.1 Methyloceanibacter sp. | reverse complement strand
TCAGACCGCCGCGCCAAAGAGCTCCCGTTCTGGCTGCATCGATATAACTGGCATCGCCCGCATGGCAGTCTAAAATCCAAACCGCCCATCAGCCGACTCGGCTTGACCGAGGACAACCTGTTGAGGCTCCACATCTAGAGCATGATCTTAGAAAAGTGGGAACCGGTTTTCCGACAAGATCACGCTCAAACAAAGCTGCACCGGTTTTTTCGACACTTACGAGAGTCGCGTCCAAATTGGACTGACCTCCTGAGCGGAAACACGACGCGCCGCTCCTCCTGGAGTCCTCTTTTCGACCGCCTCTGGCGCTTCAGTCGCGCCTTGGTGCGAGCAGCGCCAGGGCTTGCTTCGCGATGGCCGTTTTGAGATCAGCCGATGTCTTCGGCGGGTTGGCCAGCTCCTTCGCTGCATCGCGATAGCCTGCGGCAATCCGCCGTTCGATGCTCGCGCGGGAGAAATCCGCCGAGCTCGACACCGGCTCTGGCAACGTGTTGGCGATGGCGATGATGTTGTCGAACACCTTGTATTTCAGCAGATCGGCAAAATCCGGTTCAAGGAAGACCGACCCCTCTCTGCCCATGTCCGCCTGGAGCTGCTCGATGATGGCGACAAGCTTGTTGATCTTACGCGCGAGATCGACGTCCTTGCCCGTCTTGTTGGCGAATTGCAGCTCCGTCATGCGGTCGAACACCTCGAGCATGTTCTTTGGAATCGCGCCCTCGTTCGGAAAGAGATTGATGACGATCACGCGGGTCGTGGCCGCGTCGGCCGAGCTGATCTGCTTCAACAGAGAAGACAGCGGCGTGTTGTCGAACAGGCCTCCGTCCCAGAACGATTGATCGCCGATCTCCTTTGCCGGATAGCTCGGGGGCAGGCTTCCGCTCGCGATCAGATGATTCATGGTGATCGGGTCGGCGGGATCGTCATTGGAAAATTCCACGATCTCCCCGCTCTTGATATTCGTCGCCGTCACCACGAGCTTGACCTCCGCCTTCGCAATCCGCGCGAAATCGATGTAGCGCTCCAGCGTGCGTTTGATCGGGCTGAGGTCGTAGAAGTTCGTCCAGAACGGCAGCCTGAAATAATCGAGCCGCGGCCAGTAGAAGGCGCTGTTGCCGAAATAGGCGAGGAATTTCTCGGCCGCGGGCGGCAGGAAGGCGGAATGAAGAACGGTCAGGTCGTCCCAGAACGCTTGGAGCTTCGGTATTGGATCGGCCGGGTGACTGGCGACGATCGCCGCGGTGAAGGCCCCGATCGAGACCCCCGAGACGCAAGACGGCCGGAACGCGGGTTCCGACGCGTAGATGTGTTTGAGCGCTCCGAAGGCATAGGCGCCAAGCGCGCCGCCACCTTGGAACGCGATCGCTGTCTTAGTATGGGTTTGCGCCATCCAATTCTCCCATCAGCCCCGCGCGGAACGATGGCTCATCATTTTTCGGATCGCTTCAACAGATAGGTATCCATGATCCAGCCCTTCCGCGTCCGGGCAGCCTTTCTTGCGCGTTCGATCTCGTCGGCGACGTCGCGCAACCGGCCCGAGATCAGGATCTCGTCCTCCGTGCCGACATACGCACCCCAGAAGATTTCGACATCCTCGTCGAGATCCTTGTAGGCGCCTTCTCCGTCGAGCATGACGATCACGCTATCGGCATTGCTCGGAAAGCCTTCTGCCAGCTTGCGCCCGGTCGTGACCATGATCGACCCGCCGATCGGATTGAGGACGACCTTGTGCCTCGCCGCCAGCGCCTGAGCGCTGCTGATGCCCGGTATGACATCGTATTCGAGCTCGAAATTCCCCTTGGACCTGATCCTGTCGAGGATGCGGAGCGTGCTGTCGTAGAGACACGGATCGCCCCAGACGAGAAACGCGCCACACTCCCCGTCTTTGAGCTCATCCATCAACAGGCGCTCATAGGCACGCTCGACGTTGTCGTGCCAATCATCGACGCTTGCGCGATAGGCCGAGGACGATTTCTCGCGCGCCGGCGTATCGAAATCGATCATGCGGTAGGTGCTGTTGCGGATGAAGCGCTCGCAGATCTCGCGGCGTAACCGCGCCAGATCCTGTTTCTCGATTCCCTTGTTGGGAATGAAGAACACATCCGCCTGGTTGAGCGCGGCAACAGCCTGAACCGTGACGTAGTCAGGTTTTCCCGCGCCAATGCCGATGATGAGGACTTCCCGTTTCATTGGCATTGATTTTGTTGGCGCGCCCGAACGGATTCGAACCGCTGACCCCCAGATTCGTAGTCTGGTGCTCTATCCAGCTGAGCTACGGGCGCTTCTTGCCTTACTTAAGGGCGAGCTTGGCCTAACGCGATCTGCATAATAGCGCGGGAGGGCTCAAGCCGGTCCTACCTAATCTGTCGCCCGCGCAAAGGCAAGGCTCGGGGCGCGCTGCACGCCTGTCGCCCCAGCCCGCCGAGGTTAAGCGAGACGGGGTTCCAAGCCGCCGGGCCGGGCCCTCAGGCGCTTAAGCGCCGCGCGTGATCGAGCTCCACCACCACGTCGGGAATGGTGACGCGGAAGGTGGCGCCGTCCTCGGTGTCGAGCAGCGCGATCTTGCCGCCATGCGCCTGCACCAGCTCGGCGGCGATGGCCAGCCCAAGCCCCGTACCGCCTTTCCGTGCCACGCTCTGAAATGCCTTGAAGAGATGGGCGCGCGCCCTCTCCGGCACGCCGGGCCCGGTGTCGGTGACCTCGATAATGGTGACCGAGCCCTCGCGGCGCGCGGCGACCACGATCTCGCCCGCTTCCTCGCCTTCGCTCTCAAGCGCCTGCACGGCGTTGCGGCAAAGATTGCTCAAGATGCGGTAGAGCTGATCGCGGTCGGCGTCGACCTCGAGCGCCTCTTCGATCTCGACGGTCCAACCGATGAGCTTCGGGCGCGGCAGCCCGAGGCTGTCGCCCACTTCGGTGACGAGCGGAGCAAGCTCGAAGCGCTTCCGCCGCGGCGGCATCTCTTGCGCCTGGCCGAAATCGAGCGTGCGGGCGCACAGCCTGATGGCGCGGTCGAGCGAGGCGATCAGCTTGGGCACGAGGCGCTGCACGGTCGGGTCTTTCACCGCGATCAGGCGATCGGAGAGGAGCTGCGCGCTCGACAGCATGTTGCGTAAGTCATGGCTGATCTTGCTCACGGCCAGGCCGAGCGCGGCGAGCCGGCTCTTCTGCGAGAGCGTCTCGGCGAGCTCCTTCTGCATGGCGGAAAGCTCGCGCTCGGCGGTCCCGATCTCGTCGCGGCGGGAGGACGGGGTGATGATCCTGGTCGGGTCCTCGGGGCGCTCGCTGAAGCGCACGATGTTCCAGGTGAGCTTGGTCATAGGCTTGACCAGCAGCGCATCGAGCGAGAGATAGACCAGCGCCGCGGTGATGATCGAGATGAGGATCGACAGGCCGAGAATGTCGAGGCCATAGCCGATCATGGCGGCCTTGAGCGGCGCTTCGCCCATCACCACCTCGATGAACTCGCCTTCATTGTAGCCCGGTTCGCCGACGACGCGGATGATGCGGTCGTCGGGTGCGACATAGACCATGAGCGCATCGGCGATGAGCGCGAGCCACGAGGCGTGGCGCAGGTCATAGGACGCATCGATATCGGCCGGCATGTCCATCTCGATGATGAGCACGCGGGAGTCGGCCCGCTTCACCGCGATGGCCTTCACCTTGGCTCTCTCCAAGAGCTCGTTGCGCAGCACCGTGGGCAGTTGACCGCCGGGGGCAGCTTCGGCGGCGAGTGCGGCGATCTGCGCCGCGGCCATCCGCTCCATCAGCCATTGCCGGCGGAAATTGGAGACCGAGGGCACGAAGACGAGCACCTCGGCAAGCATGACGAAGAGAATGGTGAGCAGGAGCAGCTTGGCCGAGAGTCCCGGCACGTAGGGGGAGGCCCGCCGCGTCCCTCCCTCCGTGCTGGAAGCTTCGTCACTCACGAGCGACACTCGCGCATTTCATCCAAGAAAAAGGGACGGCTCGCCTCAAGAAAATGGCGGCTCGCCGCTGCCGGCCACTCTTATGACGCATAATCTTATCCGAAAAGTGGGCAACTTTCCGGGACCATGCGCTAGCCCAGGCGGCGCAAGAGACCAATGATGCTGCGGAACCAGCCCTTCGTCAAAGTGGGGAGGTAGTAGCTGTAGGCCACGCGCTTGGAGAGCTCCGACAGGGTCGGATAAGGCAGCACCAAGGAAGTAATATCGCCGATCTTGATGTCCTTGGCCATGGCGACCACCCAGAGCTGAAGCAGCTCGCCGGCCGCGGCACCGACGATGGTGCAGCCGAGAATGGTGCCGTCGCGCCGCGTGATAACCTTGATGAATCCTTCCGTCTCGCGCTCGCACTGGGCGCGGTCGTTTTCGGAGTAGGGAATGCGGAAGATGCGGATGCGGCGATGGCGCTTGCGCGCCTCGCTTTCGGTGAGGCCGATCTGGGCAAGCTCGGGATTGGTATAGACGACCCGTGGAATGGTGGCGGCGCTCGCGTCGGGCTTCAGCCGGAACAGCGCATTCCTGATCACGATACCGGCCTGATAGTTGGCGAGGTGGGTGAATTGCGGACCGCCGACCACATCGCCGATGGCGTAGATGCGGCGATTGGTGGTCTTGAGTTGCTCGTTCACCTTGATGCCGTCGGCCGTATAGGCGACTTCGGCGCGCTCCAGACTGAGCGACTTGAGGTTCGGCTTGCGGCCCGCGGCAACGAGCAGATGCGTGCCCTTGAGGATGGTGGGCTCGCCGTTCTCATTGAAATGCACCGCGACGCCCTGCACCGATCGCTCCACCCGCTCCACCCGCGTGTTGGGATGTAGGATGACTTGCGTGTCCTGCAGCTTCTTGACGAGGACGGCCACGGCGTCCGGATCCTCGTGGGAGAGGAAGTTCCCGGTCTCGAACACGGTGACGTGCGAGCCGAGCATGCGGTGCGCCTGGCCAAGCTCGAGCCCGACCGGACCACCGCCCAAGACGATGAGGTGCTGGATCCTCTCGCTCACGTCGAAGATCGTCTCATTGGTGAAATAGGGCACCTCGTCGAGCCCGGGGATCGGCGGAATGAAAGGCGTAGACCCGGTGGCGATAACGAACCTCCGGGCGCGGACGAGCACGCGGCCGGCCTCCACCGTGAAATTGTCGAGAAAGCTCGCACTCGCCTGAATCACGCGGACGCCGAGCCCGGTCATGCGCTCGATCGAGTCGTTCGGCGCGATCGCCGCGATGACGCCATGCACGTGGTCGTGGACGCCGCGATGGTCGATCTGAGCCTCGATGACGTCGACGCCGAAGGCCGACGCGGTGCGCACGGCTTCGGCGCGCTTGCCGGCCGCTAGCAGCGCCTTGGAGGGGACGCAGCCATAATTGAGACAATCGCCGCCCATGCGTCCCTTCTCGATGAGCACCACGGGCACGCCGACCTGGGCTGCCGCCGCCGCGACGGACAGACCCCCTGAGCCCGCGCCGATGACGCAGAGGTCGGGCTGCAGTACCTCTTCCATAATCGCCTAATCCCCCTTAGCCACACGCTTCAGGCTGGCCGCCGCCTGAACCTCTTCACCACCACCGGAACGAGCGCCACGAGCCCCAGCGCCACGAGCCCAGCAATCAGCTCCGGTGTCAGCAGCGCCCCCGGATCGAGCGCGTACGGGCAAGACTCTTGGCCTCCCGGTCCCATCTTGGCAAGGCAGGATTGGTGCGCGGCTTGCTGTGCCTCGATAAGGCTGTCGAGGCCATTGCCAGCCAGCGAATAGGCAAAAGTTCCTGGAATAATGCCGAGGATGGTGGTCACGACATAGGTAGCGAAACTCACACCGAGCAGTCCAGGGGCTAAGTTGACGAGCCAAAACGGAAAAATCGGGACGAGCCGCAGAAACAGGAGATAGCTGAAGGCATCTTCCTGAAATCCCTCGCGGAAGCGGGAAAGCCAAGGTCCGGCCCGCGCCGCCAAGAGATCGCCGAGCGAGCTCCTGGCGATGAGAAATACGACGCAGGCGCCGATCGTGGCACCGATAATGGACGCGACCCCGCCCAGGAACCAGCCGAACAGGAAGCCGCCCGCGATGGTCAGCACCGCGCCACCCGGCAGCGACAGCGCCACGGTCGCCGCGTAAAGGGCGATAAAGGCGGCCAGGCTCAAGACCATGTTGGCATCGATCAGGGCGCGCAACGTCTCCCGGTTCGCCGCCAGCGCTTCGAGGGTGAGGTAGCGGTGCCAGCCCATGGCGAGGACGAGGCCGCCTGCGGCAAGAAGCAGGAGGAGCGGCCAGAGCCGCTTGAGCCATAGGACGGGGCCTCGCGACCCTTCCGACGCAGTCATCATGCTCGAGTTCACTCCCTGGCCGGCCTTCGACGCCAGTAAGTTGGCAACGGCCGAGGCCGTATGGAACGGCCCTTCGCGCTCTTGTGATGCTCCGTCACCAGGGACGATGCGGAACGATTCTCTTATCGCACATTGGCGATTGGGCATTCGTGCAGACTGGCAGAACTGGCGTGAGACGCCCGAATGGGGGGATTCCCTATGATTATCCGACTTTTGTGCGCCGCGACAACTCTCGCTCTTCCGCCGGTGGAAAACTGAGGCAAAGGAGCCGGTCCGGGAAGGCGCTGAATCCCGCGTCGCTCCACCGCTCTCGCCGGCTCTGGCCGTGCCGGATCCACGGGGCTCGCCCTGCCCTTTCCCGGGGGGGATCATTGACTTGGGCCGGTGTGGCACCTATAAGCCGCGGGATCGTGGACCTCGGAAACGGTGCTTCCCGCTTCGATAGGTCAGCCAGGAGACGCCCCCCTTGAAGCGCACCTACCAACCATCGAGGCTCGTCCGCAAGCGGCGCCACGGCTTTCGCGAGCGCATGGCGACGGCGGGCGGCCGGAAGGTGCTCGCACGGCGCCGAGCCAAGGGGCGCAAGCGTCTGTCGGCTTAGGCCGGCAGCGCCTTACCGGTGACGGCAATCGGACGTCTCAAGACACGCGCGGAATTCCTGCATGTGAAGGGCGGAGCACGCTTCGCAGCGCCATCACTCGTGTTGCAGGCACGCATGCGCGCCGCAGCCACCGGCGAGAGCCCGGACCTTGCCCGCTTCGGCTTCACCGCGACCAAGAGCCTCGGCGGCGCCGTCCTGCGCAACCGGGCGCGGCGCCGCCTCAAGGAGGCGGTGCGGCTCGCCGGGCCGCGGCACGCCGTCGAAGGCTATGATTATGTTTTGATCGCGAGGTCGGGCACGGTACAACGGCGCTTCACCGAGCTGATCAAGGATCTTGAACGCGCGCTTGCCAAGGTGCACGAGCCCTCTCCGGCAAAGAAGCGCTGAACGGTTCGAAGACAGACTGGCCTCCCCTCCCCCGCGAGCGCGAAAGCGACATGGACGAGAACAACCGCAACTTCCTCCTGGCCATCCTCCTGTCGATCGGCGTGCTGTTCGCCTGGCAGTTCTTCTTCGTGCCGAAGCCGCAGCCGGGAGCCCAGAAGCCCCCGGTAGATCAGACGCAGATCCAGCCTGGTCCGGCCGGACCGTCGCAGCCGGGAGGCGAGACGCCCCCGATCGGCGGCGGGGCGCAACCGGTCGCTGCCGCGGCCCCGGCGCTCACCCGCGACGCGGCGCTTGCCGCAAGCCCCCGTGTCGCCATCGACACGCCAAGCCTCAAGGGCTCGATCGCGCTCAAGGGCGGCCGCATCGACGATCTGACGCTCATGGACTATCGCGAGACCGTCGATCCCGGCAGCCCCAACGTCGTGCTGCTTTCGCCCGCCGGCGGGCCGTTTCCCTATTACGCCGACTATGGCTGGGCGAGCGCCGACAAGGACCTAGCGCTGCCCACCGCGGACACGCTGTGGACGGCGGCAAACTCCGGGGCGCTGACGCCCCAGTCGCCGGTGACGCTCACCTACGATAACGGCAAGGGCCTCAAATTCACCCGCACCATCACGGTCGACGACAAGTACATGTTCACGGTCACCGACGCGGTCACCAATTCGAGCGCCGCTCCGGTCGCCATCTCACCCTACGGACTGGTGTACCGGGAGCAGATTCCCCCGAAGACGAGCTACTGGATTCTGCATGAAGGGCTGATCGGCGTTTTCGACGAGAGCTACGAGCCCCTCACCTACAAGAAGGCGATGGCGCTCAACGGCACGCAGATGAAGTTCACGAGCAAGTCCGGCTGGCTCGGCATCGCCGACAAATACTGGGCGACGGTGCTCGTGCCGCCGCAGGACAAGGGGTTCAATGTCCAGTTCACCGGCACGACCGTGGGCGAGCAAGGACAGTTTCGCACCGACTTCGTCATGAATCCGCTTGAGGTTGCCCCCGGCGCGACCGCCGAGAGCAAGAACCAGCTCTTTGCCGGCGCCAAGGAGGTCCACCTCGTCGACGCCTATGCCAAGAGCAACAGCATCCCCAAATTCGACCTCCTGATCGACTGGGGCTGGTTCTATTTCCTGACCAAGCCGATGTTTTTCGCGCTCGACTTCTTCTTCAAGCTGTTCGGCAATTTCGGCATCGCCATCCTCATCGTCACTTTTTGCATCAAGCTCGTGCTGTTTCCGCTCGCCAACAAATCCTACGTGTCGATGAGCAAGATGAAGAAGCTCGGGCCCGAGATGCAGCGCATCAAGGAGCGTTACGGCGACGACCGTGTGCGCCAGCAGCAGGCGATGATGGAGCTGTACAAGAAGGAGAAGGTGAACCCGGCCTCGGGCTGCCTGCCCATCCTCGTGCAGATTCCGGTGTTCTTCTCTCTCTACAAGGTGCTGTTCGTGACCATCGAGATGCGGCACGCGCCCTTTTTCGGCTGGATCAAGGACCTGTCGGCGCCCGACCCCACCAGCGTCTTCAACCTGTTCGGCCTGATCGCCTGGCACCCGCCGGAGTTCCTCATGATCGGCATTTGGCCGCTCATCATGGGCTTCACCATGTGGATGCAGATGAAGCTCAACCCGGCGCCCCCCGACCCGGTGCAGCAGAAGGTGTTCGCCTGGATGCCGGTGTTCTTCACCTTCCTGCTGGCACGCTTCCCGGCGGGGCTTGTGATCTATTGGGCGTGGAACAACTCTCTGTCGGTCCTCCAGCAATCGGTGATCATGTCGCGGCAGGGGGTCGAGATTCCGCTTTTCGAAAATCTCGGGATCAAGCGCCGCGTCAAAAGCGAGACGAGCACCGTCGAGGACGAACCGAAGAAGTCCAAGAGGGAAGCCAAAAAGGCCAAGGGCGAAGCGCCGAAGGCCAAAAGCGAGTCAGAGAGCGCCGAGAGCGAACCGAAAGGTTAGTGGACGTCCCCTGACCCTTCCAAACTCGTCATGGCCGGGCTTGTCCCGGGCATGACGCGGAGTGTAGGGCCGCGCATGGTCACCACCACAGACGCCGAATTCACCACAGACGACATCGCCCGCGGCGAGGCCCTGTTCAAAGGGCAATGCACCTTCGTCAAAGGCGTCGTCGGCATTGACGGCCTGCCCCAGGATGGACGCCCTGAGGTCGCCTTTGCCGGCCGCTCCAATGTCGGCAAATCGAGCCTGATCAACGCGCTAACCGGGCGAACGAGCCTTGCGCGCGTCTCGGTCACGCCGGGGCGGACGCGCGAGCTCAACTTCTTCACCCTGGGGAAGGACGCGGCCCTCTATCTCGTCGACATGCCGGGCTATGGCTATGCGCGGGCCTCGAAGTCAGAGATCAAGGGCTGGACGCGGCTGATCCGCGACTATCTCAAAGGCCGCCGCGAGCTGAAGCGCGTGTACCTCCTCATCGACGCCCGCCACGGCATCAAGCCTAACGATGAGGAAACCATGACGGCGATGGACGAGGCCGCCGTGTCCTACCAGGTGGTGCTCACCAAGGCCGACAAGCCCAAAGCCTCGGAGCTAGAGGCGATCAAAGCCACGGTCGCCGAAAAGCTTGCCAAGCACGTGGCGGCTTATCCTGAAGTGCTCACCACCTCGGCCCGGCTGGGCTCAGGCATGCCAGAGCTCCGCGCCGCCGTGGCGGCGCTCGCACCAAACGGCGTTGTGCCGTGAGCCATAGCGCCGCTATAAGCAGCAGGGTGAGCAAGCCCAAATCAGCCCCGGTAAAGTCCAAGGAACGGCCTGCGCCGAAGCCGGCGCGCGCACCGAGCGTCCGGGCCCCGAACGCGGCCGAGGCGCTGGCGTCCGTCTATGCCAAGGCCAAGGTGCTGTCAGAGGCACTGCCCTTCATGCAGCGCTACGACAGCGCCACGGTGGTGGTGAAATATGGCGGCCACGCCATGGGCGATCCGGCGCTTGCCGCCGACTTCGCCCGCGACATCGTGCTGATCAAGCAGGCGGGCGTGAACCCCATCGTGGTGCATGGCGGCGGCCCGCAGATCGGCTCGCTGCTCGAACGGCTGAATATCAGAAGCGAGTTCAAGGGCGGCTTGCGCGTCACCGATCGGGCAACCGTCGAGGTGGTCGAGATGGTGCTGGCCGGCTCCGTCAACAAGGAGATCGTCACCGCCATCAACGCCCAAGGCGGCAAGGCGGTCGGCATCTCGGGCAAGGACGCCAATCTGATGCGGGCGAAGCGGCTCGAGCGCCGCTGGACCGATCCCGATTCCAATATCGAGGAGATCCTCGATCTCGGCTTCGTCGGCGACCCGTCTTCCGTCGATCCCCACATCGTCGACGTGATCATCCATTCCGACCTGATCCCGGTGGTGGCGCCGATCGGGGTCGGGCCCGACGGCGAGACGCTCAACATCAATGCCGACACTTTCGCCGCCGCGCTCGCCTCCGCCATGAAGGCGAAGCGGCTGTTGCTGCTTACCGACGTCGAGGGCGTGCTCGACAAACAGGGCAACCTGCTCAAGTCGCTCACCACGCGCGAGGCACTTGCACTCATCGCCGACGGCACCATCCATGGCGGCATGATCCCCAAGATCGAGAGCTGCATCGCCGTGGTCGAGTCTGGCGTCGAGGCGGTCGTCATCATCAACGGCAAGGTGCCGCACGCGGTCTTGCTCGAGCTCTTCACCGAGCACGGCGCAGGCACTCTGATCGAGAGGCCGAAGGGCTAGGGGCGGATGAGCGGGAACGGCAAGTCAGGCGGAAAAGCGGGCTTCTCCCATGTCGAGGCATGGGTGTTCGATCTCGACAACACGCTCTACCCGGCGGACTGCAACCTCTTCTCCCAGATCGACCGGCGCATGGGGGAGTTCATCGCCAACAGCTTCGGCATCCCCCTCGAAGAGGCGCAAATCCTCCGCGAGACCTATTACTACGCGCACGGCACCACGCTTGCCGGGCTGATGCGGCTGCACAACGTGTCGCCCCACGCCTTCCTCGATTACGTCCATGACATCGACTTGAGCGCGGTGGCCCCATCGCCGGAGCTCGCCGCCGCCATCGATGCGCTGCCGGGCCGCAAGTTCGTGTTCACCAACGGCTCGCGCAAGCATGCCGAGGCTGTAGCGGCGCGGCTTGGGGTGCTCGGCCGTTTCGACGACATCTTCGACATCCATGACTTGGACTACATCTACCCAAAACCGATGCGGGAGGCCTATGAGCGCTTCGTCAGGGCCCATGGCGTCGTCCCGCACCACGCCGCCATGTTCGACGATCTGCCGCATAACCTCGAGACGGCGCACACACTCGGCATGACGACGGTGCTGGTCGATGGCCTGACCGATCACCCCGAGCATCAGGCGATCGCCGGCTGGACCGAGCTTCCCACCCATATCCATCACCGGACCGCAGCACTTGCGCCCTTCCTTGCTGCCATCGGCGCGGCCCTCGCCCAAGAGAAAGACCGCTCCGCACCGGCGCCCCTCCAAGCGCAGTTCTGCCTCACCTGACGGGCCCCGCCATGACCCACGATCACCTCAAGACCTTCATCGACAGCGCCTACGAGCATGCCGTCGAGATCACGCCCGAGACCAAGGGCGTCGTGCGCGACGCGGTGGAGGAGGTGCTCGATCTCCTCGACCAAGGCGAGCTCAGGGTCGCCGAGAAGCGCGACGGCGCATGGGTCGTGCATCAATGGCTAAAGAAGGCGATCCTGCTCTCCTTCCGCCTGCACGAGCCGCATAAGATGGAAGGCGGTCCCGACGGCTCGGCCTGGTGGGACAAGGTGCCCACCAAATTCGCCAAGTGGAAGGTCAAGGACTTCAAGCAGGCGGGCTTCCGCGTCGTGCCGGGCGCCGTGGTGCGCCGCTCGGCCTATATCGCGCCGGGCGTGGTGCTGATGCCCTCCTTCGTCAATCTCGGCGCGCGCGTCGAGACCGGCACCATGATCGACACCTGGGCCACGGTCGGCTCCTGCGCGCAGATCGGCAAGAACGTGCATCTGTCGGGCGGCGCCGGCATCGGCGGCGTGCTCGAGCCGCTGCAGGCGAACCCGGTGATCATCGAGGACAATTGCTTCATCGGCGCTCGCGCCGAGGTGGCCGAGGGGGTGATCGTCGGCGAGGGCTCGGTGCTCTCCATGGGCGTCTATCTCGGCCAATCGACCAAGATCGTGAACCGCATGACGGGAGAGGTGATCCAGGGCCGCGTGCCGCCTTATTCCGTCGTCGTGTCGGGCACGATGCCTGGCCGGGCGCTGCCCGACGGATCGCCGGGGCCATCGCTCTATTGCGCCGTCATCGTCAAGACGGTCGATGAGCGGACGCGCGCCAAGACCTCGATCAACGAGCTGCTCAGGGATTGAGGCGAGACAATCGGGAGGGCGGCGATGAGCTGGACGCAGCTGCTGTTTAGCTTCAAAGGCCGCATCCGACGCCTCTATTTCTGGGTCACGAGCCTCGTGGTCGCGGTCGTCTGCGGCATGGCGAGCTCAACCATCGAATTTGCGGCTCAGTCCTACGGCGTGGGCACAATCGATCCCGAGACGCAGCAATTCGAGCCGACCGGGCCGTTTGCGGCCGCCTTCATTGCGGTCGCCTTCGCCAATATGTGGATCAATTTCGCGCTCAGCGTAAAACGCCTCCATGAATCGTAACCGCACCGGCTGGTGGCTTGTGGTGCAGGCGCTCTTGCTTTCCGTCGCCATCGTCTTGGTGGTGCTGGGGATCATGCTGCCGGACGAGCAGAAGGCGACGGGATTCACCGCGGCTTGGGTCGCCGGCGCCATCGCCGCAGCCTTCACCCTGTGGCTCTTCATCGAGATCGGCTTCCTCAAGGGGACCCAAGGGCCCAATCGCTACGGTCCCGATCCGCTCGGCCAACCCAAGAGCGACGCCAAGCTCTAGACGCGCGTCCCAAGGGGCTGATGCGGGCCGATGCAACCGGCTTGTTCCTCAGCCCGGCCCGTTCCGCTAGAGTCGCGGGTGGGGGTCCCCGGGGACGCGCATGCCGACGATCATCCTGTCATACCGCAGGGACGATACGGGCTGGATTGCCGGCCGGGTGTTCGACCGGCTTGCCGGCCATTACGGCTCCGACCAGGTGTTCATGGATATCGATTCGATCCCCTTCGGTCTCGATTTCCGCGAGCACATCCAGGAGTCCCTCAAGCGCTGCGACATACTCCTTGCCATTGTCGGCCCGCGCTGGGCCGCTCCCAACGAGCAGGGCCGGCTCAGAATCAGCGATGAGACCGACTGGGTGCGTATCGAGATCGAAGCGGCGCTCGCCAAGAACATCCCCGTCATTCCCGTGCTGATCGACGGGATTGCCCTTCCATCGCCGGCAGAGCTGCCGCAAGGGCTCCGCGATCTCGCGTTCCGCCAAGCAGCTCCGGTGGACAGCGGGCGGGACTTTCACCCGCATATGGACCGGCTCATCAAGGCCATGGATCAGCTCTTGTCGCGGGCAAACCCGGCGGTCCCTCCCGAAGCGCCCAAAGCGGCGACCAAGAGCACCGAAGCGAGCGTGACGAAGCCCAAGGATGGACCTGCTGTGGCGGCAAAGCTCCTCGACGTGCCGGCTGCGGCTGACAAGACGGTCGTTGCGACGCCCGCCTCCCGGGCGAGAAGCCTCCTGTGGTCGGGCCTCAGAGCGCTCATGACGCCTCCTAATGGGCGCATCGACCGGAAGACGTTCTGGATCGCCGCCATGGCAGCTGTCCTGTTCACGGTCGGCTTTTTCCTTATCACCGCCTATGCTATTGGCGCCCTGCTCGGCGTTACCGATCCTGCAATCCTGGTTGGCTCCGTCGTCATCGGTCTGGCCGTCTGGACATGGTCGACGGCGGCGGTCGGCGGCAAGCGGCTTCACGACCGGAACAGAACCGCGTTATGGATGGCCATTCCGATCGCATGGCAATTTTTGTTTGCATGGGCGATGGTGGCCAAGTTCGGGCCGCGCAATTTGGACATCATCGGTACCACCATGCTTCTAGGATCGCCCATCGCGCTTTGGGTCTTGATCGATCTCGGCGTCCTCAAGGGCACGCCTGGTCCAAACCAGTTCGGCCCCGATCCCTTGGGGCAAAAGCAAAGCGATCCAACACCTTAGGTCGGGGATTTCGGCGGGAGTTCCGGCGGCCGGCCGGCCATGGCCCGCATATCCCCCTTCCGCACCCCCGCCCTTCGGCTTTACAAGGGGTGAACCGGCGGCTGGAGACTCGCCGCAAAGGGAGGGGGAGCACGATGGACTTCAAGTATCTCTTCACGTCGTTCGACGGACGGATCAACCGGGCCAAATGGTGGGCCGGGATCGTTATCCTCGGCATCATCAACATCGTTCTCGGCTTCATCGTGCTTCAGATTTTCGGCATGGGCTTTTTCGGCAGGCTGCTCAGCTTCGTGATCTTTATCGCCCTCCTCTACTTCTCCTACGCCGTTTCGGCAAAGCGCTTCCAAGACCGTGACAAGCCGGGCATCATGGCCGCCTATGGCATGGGCGCCCTGCTCCTCACGAGTCTCCTTGCGACACTGGGCCTGACCGGCACGCAACAAGAGCTGAGCGCAATCGGATGGGTGTGCACGCTGATCAATCTGGGCGTCCTGTTGTGGTTCGTCATCGAGCTCGGCATCCTCAAGGGAACGCCCGGCCCCAATCGCTTCGGTGGCGATCCCTTGGCCGCCGTGGGCTAGACCCCAGCATTTCATGGCGATGTATCGCGCGCTCGACGCCGACAAGATCATCGCCACGATCGACCGGCTCAAGCAGCGGATCGAGGAGAGATTCCCCGGCGCGGGGCTTGTGGGCGTGGCCGGGGACCTCCTGGCCGCCGCCCGCGACACCGAGCAGAAGGCCGCGTCTCTCCGGCGGCAGCGTTGGTCCTACGACCTGCTCCCGGTCCTGTTCCTCGCTGCCTGTGTCGGGAGCGCGCTTTACCTTCAGCGCCTTCTGAAATTCGAGGTCGCCAATACGGAAGGAACCAACCTGCTGCAGACCTTCGAGGCCGTGCTGAACATCGTCGTGTTCGGGGGCATCGCCTCCGTCTATCTGTTCAACCTGCAATGGCGGCAGAAGCGGCGCGAGGCGCTGAAAGCGTTGCATCAGCTCCGCTCGCTCGTCCATGTCATCGACATGCACCAGCTCACCAAGGACCCGAGCCTCGTGCTCGGCAGGGAGCGCGATACCGCCGCCTCGCCCAAGCGGGAGATGACGGCATTTGAGCTTGGGCGCTATCTCGACTATGCCAGCGAGATGCTGTCGCTTACCGGCAAGGTCGCCGCCCTCTATGCCCAAGACCTGGACGATCCCGTGGTGGTCGAGGCCGTCAACGATATCGAGATGCTCGCCACCAATCTCAGCCGCAAGATCTGGCAGAAAATCGCTATCTTGCAGTCTGCGGTGCATGACCAAATGCAAACGAAGGTTCTGACCGAATGAGCATTCTCGGCGATAAGGCAGTCGCGCTCGCACAAGGCCTGATCCGCTGCCCAAGCGTGACGCCTGCCGACGCGGGGGCGCTCGACGTGCTCGTCCTGGCGCTGAAGCCCGCACGCTTCACCTGCGAGCGCCTCACCTTCACCGAGGAGGGGGCGCCTCCGGTCGACAATCTCTTTGCCCGTGTCGGCGAAGGCCCGCCGCATCTTTGCTTCGCCGGACATACCGACGTCGTGCCGCCGGGCGATGCCAAGCTGTGGCGCCATCCGCCCTTTGCCGCGGAGGTCACCGGCGGCCTCCTCTACGGCAGGGGCGCTTCCGACATGAAGGGGGCGATCGCCTGCTTCGCCGCGGCGGCGGTCGACTACGCCAAGGCGCGCGGCCGCGAGCTCGACGGCTCGATCAGCCTGCTCATCACCGGCGACGAGGAAGGCCCAGCCGTCAACGGCACATGCAAGGTGCTCGCCTGGATGAAAGAGAAAGGCGAGCGCCCCGACCACTGCCTGGTCGGGGAGCCCACCAACGCCAAGCGCCTCGGCGAGGCGATCAAGATCGGACGGCGCGGCAGCCTGAACGGCAGGCTGAAAGTGAGCGGCGTGCAGGGCCACGTCGCCTATCCGCATCTCGCCAGCAACCCGGTCAAGGGCCTCATCCAAATTCTCGCGCGCCTCTACGACACCCCGCTCGATTACGGCAGCGCGCATTTCTCGCCGTCAAACCTCGAAGTGACCAGTATCGATGTCGGCAACCCGACCCTGAACGTGATCCCGGCCGAAGCCGAGGCGAGGTTCAACATCCGCTACAACGACCGGCACTCGGCGGACTCGCTGACCGCGTTGTTGCGGGAGCAGGTCACGCTGGCACTTTCCGGCACCGAGCTTTCCTTCACACTCGATTTCGAGCCGCCGAGCCATACCTTCCTCACCGAGCCCGGTCCGCTCGACGCGCTTCTCAGCGAGGCGGTGCACGAGATCACCGGGCTGACGCCGTCACTTGAAACCGGCGGTGGCACCTCCGACGCCCGCTTCATCAAGGATTATTGCCCGGTCATCGAGTTCGGGCTCTCGACGGCGACGATCCACAAGGCCGACGAGCACGTGGCCATCGCCGACCTCGAGCAACTCACCGCCATCTATCGCCGCTTCATCGAGCTCTATTTCGAGACGTTCGGGGGCGCCGGTGCCGGGTGATCCCCGTCCGATCGGGGTCTTCGACTCCGGCATGGGCGGGCTGACGGTGCTGCGCGCGCTGCTTGCGCGGCTGCCTCTCGAGCGCTTCGTCTATCTCGGCGACACCGCGCGGCTCCCCTATGGCACCAAGAGCGCCGAGACGGTGCAGGCTTACGCCTTGCAGGCGACGCGCCTCCTCGTCTCCGCGGGGGTGAAGATGGTGGTAATCGCCTGCAACACGGCGTCTTCCGTGGCCCTCGATCCGCTGGCCGAGACGCTCGCGCCGGTGCCGGTGATCGGCGTGATCGAGCCCGGCGCGCGGGCCGGTGTCGCCGCCACCCGCAACAACTATATCGCGGTGATCGCGACCGAAGGCACGGTGAAGGGCGGGGCTTACGCGCGCGCCATCGCAGGCCTGCGCGGCGATATCAGGATCGTGCAGCAGCCCTGCCAGGTGTTCGTGGCGCTCGCCGAGGAAGGCTGGATCGATGCTCCCGCCACCCATGCGGCGGCCGATCATTATCTCGGGCCGCTGTTCAGGGGCCCCTCGCCGCCCGATACCCTCGTGCTCGGCTGCACGCATTTTCCGGTGCTGGCCGGCGCCATCAGGGCGATCATCGGCAGCTCCGTGGCGCTGGTGGACTCGGCCGAGACGACCGCTTCGGCCGTGGCGGAGGCCCTTGCCGGCAATGGGCTTGGCAGCGATGGAGGAGCGGGCGGAATTGCGACCACGCGCTTCTTCGCCACCGATTCGCCCGAGCGCTTCGCGCGGGTGGGCGAGATCTTCCTCGGGCGCCCGATCGACGCTGCATCGGTCGAGCTCGTCGACCTGCTCTCACTGTAGCCTAGAGCGTCGGCGGGGGTTCTGAATCCGGCAATGCTGCCGAGTCGTCAGTCGGGTCGGGCGTCCCGAGCTTCGGCAGCGGCTTGTCCGCCGCAGCGCTCGCCTCCCGCAAGAGGCTCCTCAGCCACCCCCGCCCGAGTAGGATGAGAACGGCCAGGCCATAGATGAAGCTGCCAAGCACGAAGAGGAGCGCGAGCGTGGTCTCCTCGCGGAAGGCCGGCATCCCCGAGAGCGCGCGCTCAAGCCCGTAGCTGGCGGCGAAAAGTGCCGCGCCAAGCAGGACGCCGGCGAAGATCAGCTTGGCCACCGGCCTGCCGATGGCCGCGCCCGATACCAGGAAGCCTTGGCGGCGTGCGAAGAACGCGAGCAGGCTGAGATTGATCCAGGCGCCGACGCTAGTCGCGAGCGCCAAGCCCACCTGCGCGAACGATCCAAAGTAAGCAAGGGCGAGTTTGAGCGCGACGTTCACGCCCATGGCAAGCAGCGCCGCCTTGACTGGGGTCGCCGTATCGCCGCGGGCATAGAAGGGCGCGGTGAAGCTCCTGAGCAGGACGAAGGGGAGGAGCCCGATCGAGTAGGCGGCAAGCGTCATGCCGGCGGCGGCAGCATCAGCCACGGTGAACGCGCCGCGGGCGAAGAGCGCGCGCATGATGAGATCGGGGATGGCGATGGAGGCGGCGGCGCAAGGGACGGTGAGAAGGAGCGCAAGCTGGATGCCGCGGGCTTGCGCCGATGCCGCGCCCTTCTCGTCGCCAGCGGCAAGCCGTCGCGACATCTCGGGCAGAAGCACGGTGCCGACGGCGATGCCGACCACCCCGATGGGAAGCTGGTTGATGCGGTCGGCGTAATAGAGGGCCGACAGAGCCCCGGTCGGCAGGTAAGAGGCGATCAGAGTGTCGGCGAAGAGGGCAAGCTGCACGCCGCCCGCCCCGATGATGGCTGGGCCCAGCGCTTTCAGGAATTTGCGCGTCGGCTCATCGAGAACCGGCATGCGGACCCTGACGCCGATCCCATGCTTCTCGGCGTCGACGCCGACGAGCAATACCTGGGCGACGCCCGCAAGAAGCACGCCCCAGGCCGCAGCGTAGCCCGCGTTGGGGAACCAATGAGCGACGAGGAGGGTCGCGACCATGCAGACATTGAGCAGGATCGGGGCGCCGGCCGCTGAGGCGAACCTGCCATTGGCATTGAGCTCGCCTGAGATCATCGTCTGCATCGACACGAGCAGGAGCGAGGGGAAGGTGATGCGGGTCAGCGTGATGGCGAGGTTATAGCGCTCAGGGTCGTCGGCAAGGCCCGGCGCGAGCAGCCCCACGACCCAAGGCGTGAAGAGAAGAGCCAGCGCGAGCAGCACGATATTGATGAGAAGCAGCGCCGCGGCGATGCGGTCGGCGAAAAGACGCGCCGCTTTCGATCCATCCTGCTCGAGGGTGCGCGCATAGGCCGGAACGAAGGCCGCGTTGAAGGCCCCCTCGGCGAGAATCGCGCGGAAATGGTTGGGCAGCCTGAAGGCGATGAAGAAGGCGTCGGCCATGGGGCCGGCGCCGAGCACGGCCGCCATGACCACGTCGCGGATGAAGCCGGTGAGGCGCGAGACGAGCGTGAGCCCGCCGACGGTGGCGATGCGCCGGATCATGGGCGGCTTAAGGGGCGGCGAACGCTGATCTGCTGCACTTAAACCCCCTCCCCGACCCTCTCCCGGCAAGGCGGGAAGGGGCAATTGTGGCGGCGCGATGGAGCAAGCTCGTAGCCCAGGGAGCACGAGGTGTCTACGTGGCCGCTTGGGTCCCCCTCGACGGCGGGTGAAGCGCCCTCAGTAATCGACCTTTACGAGGTAGAGGCCGCACGCGGGCGCCACGGGGCCGCAGGCCCTCCGGTCGCGCGCGGCAAGCGCCCGCTCCAGATCGTGCGCCCCCCATTTGCCCTCGCCGACAAGCTTCAGCGAGCCAACCATGGAGCGCACCTGGTTGTGCAGGAAGGACCGCGCCGAGGCCTCGATCCTGATCTCCTCCCCCTTTCGCGCGACGACGAGGCGATCGAGGGTCTTGATGGGCGAGGCCGCCTGGCACTCGGACGAGCGGAAGGTGGAGAAGTCGTGATTGCCGATGAGGACTTGCGCGGCATCGTGCATGACATCGGCGTCGAGGGGCCGGAACACGCCCCAGGCGCGGTCGCGGTCGAGCGCTAGCGGGCTGCGGCGATTGACGATGCGGTAGAGATAGTGGCGGGCGGCGGCGGAGAAGCGCGCATCGAAATCCTCGGCCGCCTTCTCGCAGGCGAGCACACTCACGGGGTCGGGCCTGAGATGCGCATTGAGAGCGTCGCGCACCTTGTCGGGAGGCCAATCCTTGGCGAGGTCGAAATGGGCCACTTGGCCGAGCGCGTGCACGCCCGCATCGGTGCGGCCTGCCCCGCGCGGGACCACCTCCTCGCCGGAGAAGGCCTTGATGGCTTCGGCGAGGCGGCCTTGCACCGAGGGGCCGTTCTCCTGCCTCTGCCAGCCGACGAAGGGCGTCCCGACATATTCAAGAGTGAGCTTGTAGCGGGGCATGGCGCTTAGCTGAGGGCCGTGCCGGCGCTCAGCTCTACGCCGCGCAGGAATTCATCTACCGGCATCGGCCGCTTGCCGGCGCGCTGGACTTGGGTGAGGCGCACCGCGCCATCGCCACAAGCGACGGTCAAATGCTCGTCGAGGAGCGTGCCCGGCGCGCCAGAGCCCGCGGCAAGGGTCGCGCGCAAGATCCTGATGCGCTCGCGCTTGCCGTGGAGCTCGATCTCGAACCAGGCACCGGGATGAGGCGAGAGACCGCGGATATGATTGTGCACCTCGCGCGAGGACCGCGACCAGTCGATGCGGGCCTCGGCGGTATCAATCTTCTCGGCGTAGGTGACGCCTGCGCTTGGTTGCGGCTTGCAATTGAGGCGCCCACGCTCGAGCGCCGCGAGCGCTTCGACCGTGAGCTGCGCGCCAAGGCCAGAGAGCGCGTCATGCAGCTCCTCTGCCGTCATGTCGGGGCCAATGGGCATGCGCCTTTCGAGGCAGACGGGTCCGGTGTCGAGCCCCTCGTCCAAGCGCATGATCGAGACCCCTGACCAGGTGTCGCCGGCCATGATCGCGCGCTGGATCGGCGCCGCGCCCCGCCAGCGCGGCAGCAGTGAGGCGTGCAGATTGAAGGCGCCGTGGTGCGTGCCTGCAAGGATCGGCCTCGGCAGGATGAGTCCATAGGCTACAACCACGGCCACGTCGGCGTTGAGCGCGCGAAAGCGCTCCTGCTCCTCGGCGCTCTTGAGCCGCGCAGGCGTGAGGACGGCGAGCCCTCGCTGCTCGGCGGCTTCATGTATCGGCGATTTCCGCAAAGCCATGCCGCGCCCCGCCGCCCGCGGGGCTCGCGTGTAGACCGCCGCGACCTCATGGCCGGCAGCAAGGATCGCGCGAAGGGTCGGCACGGCGAAGTCCGGCGTGCCCATGAAAATGATGCGCATCGGTGGCATAGCCACTTATGTCATTGCCGGGCTTGACCCGGCAATCCATTCCACTGGCGCCTCACCCCGCTGAGATTCAACGGCATGAATGCCCGGATCAAGTCCGGGCATAACGAGCGAGTGGGGGGCTAAAGTGCCTCGGCGCGCTTCGCCTTGGTGAACTTCTTCACGATCATGTCGCGCTTCAGCCGCGACAGATAATCGATGAAGAGAACGCCGTTCAAATGGTCGATCTCGTGCTGGATGAGGGTCGACCAGATGCCCTCAAGCTCCATCTCCTGGGGCTTGCCCTCCCGATCGATGTAGCTCACCCGGGTCCGCGCCGGCCGCTCGACCTCGGCGGTGATCTCGGGGATGGAGAGGCAGCCCTCCTCATGGGTCCGCAACTCGTCGGAGCGCGTGAGGATCTCTGGGTTGACCATGATCACCGGGGTCTTCGGCGCCTCGTCCTTGGCAGGGTCCATGACGATGAGCCGCCGCAAGATGCCGACCTGCGGTGCCGCGAGCCCGATGCCGGGCGCGTCGTACATGGAGGCCAGCATGTCGTCCATGAGCCGGCGCAGCTCCGCGTCGACGCGCTCGATGGGCCGCGCCTTTTTGCGCAGGACCGGATCGGGAAGGGTGATGATGGGACGAATGGCCATGTGTGCCGCTGAGATAAGGTTGCAGCGCCTGCCGGTCAACAGTTGGGTCTTGGCCGGAGGCAATTGCTACTATTCTAATTCCGCGGGGCTTTGCGGGAAGCGCCGACAGGCGGAAGCTTGGCACCGAGCTCGCTCTGTCGAAGCGGCTGCTTCAGGAGCGGGAGGAAGCGCTTGAACGGCTCGCCGCGACAAGGCGACCCTCGGAAGGGTAGGCAGGCCGCTGGGTGGGCACGCGAAATTGACGTTTCACGGAGCGTGAATTCCGTCGTTCCTCAATGTTCTCGTTTTGATCCAAAAGAACGAATCGGGCTATAGGTTCTCCCCATGGCCCTCGACGCCATAAATGTGGGGAGCATCACGCTCGAGCCCATCTATATTTTGCTTGCGCTTGCGAGCCTCGCCGTCCTTGCGCTCCTCGTGCTCGCCACCACGCTGATCGTGCATATGAGCCGGCGGCGGCGCGAGACGGCGGCCCAGTCCACCGAGCTTGCCGAGCTTAAAGGGCGCCTGCAGACCTTCGCCGAGATCAGCGTGGCGCGCCAAGGCGACATTGCGCGCGCCGTCAATGAGCGGCTCGACCGCATGACCCACCGCGTCGGCTCGGACCTCAACGAGACGGCGCGCAAGACCACCGACTCGATCGCCAAGCTGAATGAGCGGCTGGCTGTGATCGACACCGCGCAGAAGAACCTGACCGACCTCTCGACCAACATGGTCTCACTTCAGGAGATCCTCGCCAACAAGCAGGCGCGCGGCGCCTTCGGCCAGATGCGTATGGAGACCATCGTCAAGGATGGCCTGTCCAAGGGCGCCTACAGCTTTCAGCCGACGCTCTCCAACGGCAAGCGGCCCGACTGCCTCCTGCATATGCCGAACGCAGGCGCGGGCGTGGTGATCGACGCCAAGTTCCCGCTCGAAGGCTTCGAGGCGTTCCGCACCGCGCGCCGCGACGAGGAGAAGAAGGACGCCGCGCGCCGGGTGCGCATCGACGTCGGCCGCCATGTGGACAGCATCGCGGAGCGCTATTTCATCGCCGGCGAGACCCAGGACACTGCCATCCTGTTCGTGCCGTCGGAGTCGATCTACGCCGATCTCGCCGAGCATTTCTCCGACCTCGTGCAGAAGGCGCACCGCGCCCGCATCGTGATCTGCGCGCCCAACATGCTGATGCTCGCGGTGCAGACCATGCAGGCGATTCTGAAGGACGTGAAGATGCGCGAGCAGGCGCATCTCATCCAGGGCGAGGTGCAGAAGCTGATGGACGACATGGGCCGCTTCCGCGAGCGCGTGCTCGACCTGCAGCGCCATTTCGGCCAGGCCAATGCCGATATCGAGAAGATCCTCACCTCCTCGGATAAGATCGCCGCGCGCGGACGCAAGATCGAGACCTTGGACTTCGCGGAGGCGGAGGGCTCGGCCGAGATCGCGCATCAGAGCAACGGCGCAGGCGCTGCATCCCCATCACCCCGACCCTCTCTCCAGGGAGGAGAGGGAGAAGCGCGGCGCAACGGCGGCGCTCGCGTCGTGCGCCAGCCCGACCTGCTGGCCGGTGAGTAGGCCGTAAAAGCGATGCTCGACCAGGTCCTTGTCGGCGGCGCAGCAAGTCTCGTGAACCTCATCATCCACGCCGTGCTGCTCGGGATCGTGGTCAGGACCGTGCAAAACTTGCGGCTGCACGATTCCGTCGTGCCGGAATTCCTTCGCCATACGGTGGTCATCGTGGCGACCGGCGCACTGCTCGTTGCCGGACATTTCGCCGAGGTCGTGGTGTGGGCCTTCACCTACGGCCTGGTGGGTGCGGCGCCGCCCGGCACGCCGCTCGTCTATTTCGCCTTCGGCAACTACACCACGCTCGGCTATGGCGATCTGATCCCCGTCGAGCAATGGCGGCTGCTCGGTCCCATGACGGCGCTGAACGGCATCATGCTGATCGGCTGGTCGACGGCCTTGATCTTCGAGGTCCTGCGGCGCACGGGCCCTGCCACCTCCCCGCGCTGACAAGTCGCCGCCGCCACACTATCCGCGGCTGTCATGCCCGCGAACGCGGGCATCCAGTAATCACCCGCAGGGGTTACTGGATCGCCGGGTCAAGCCCGGCGATGACACGTGAGAGGCGCAAGGAGAAACCTAACCGCGCTTCTTGGCCGAGCGCTTTTTCTTTGCTGCAGCGCGTTTGCGGGCCGCTTGCGCGTGAAGCTCGCCATATCTCATGCCTTCGAGCTTCATCCCGTCGGGATCGAGGAAGAACACGGCGTAATAGTCGTCGTAATACTCGCCGGCAGGATCGACGATGGTCGCACCGTGCTTCTCGAGGAAGGCCTGCAGCGCGTCGACGTCCTTCCGGCTCCGCAAGCGGAAGGCATAGTGGTGAAAGCCGACATCGCCTTTGCGGTATTTATGCTTCTTGCCTTCGGCATCAGCCGCCGCGATCCAGAACAGCGTCTTGCCGTTCGCCCAGCCCATCATGCTGCCTTGGTATTCCGCCTCGACACCGAAATCGAGGAACTCCATCAGCGGGGCGTAAAAGGCCTTGGACTTCTCGAAGTCGCTGACGCTGACGACGAGGTGGTCGATTCCCACGACACGCACCATGCTGCTCTCTCCTTTTCTGCCCTTCACTGCCGCTCAAGCACCTCAGCTTAACGCCCTTTTTGAGCCGGCGTTCGGGGGTCATCTTCGGCCTGCGAAATTGTCTCCCGCGCCATAGCAAACTCCATACCTCCCCCTTGTGGGGAGGTCGGTGCGCTTTTGCGCGCCGGGTGGGGGGCTCCGCCAGCCCGTCACCCCACCCGGCTCGGCCTTTGGCCGAGCCACCCTCCCCATCAAGGGGAGGGATGGAGCATGGGAAGCGCTCGACCCTGAGCGATGAGCCACGGCCTGCCTCCACCACTGTGCACCACTGTGCGAGCATGACGCGGGGGCTCACGCCTGCTATCAAGCAAAGGCGATGACGACGACGGGGGCAACGCAAAAGCAATCCTTGGGCGAGCGCTTCGCTCGCGCCGCGCGGGTGTTCCTCGACCCGCGCGTCCTCATCATCCTTCTGCTCGGCTTCTCCTCAGGCCTGCCGCTCGCGCTCTCCGGCTCGACGCTGCTCTTGTGGATGAAGGATGTCGGCGTCGATCTCGGCACCATCGGCCTCTTCGCCCTGGTCGGCACCCCCTACACCATCAAATTCCTCTGGGCGCCCATCGTCGATGCCTTCCACGTCCCGATCCTGGGCAAAGCGCTCGGCCACCGCCGCGGCTGGCTCGTGTTCGCGCAGGTCCTGCTCATGGCGGCGATCGTGCTGCTCTGCTTCCAGAACCAGCTCGTCTCTCCCTGGATGGTGGCGCTTGCCGCCGTCATCGTCGCCACGGCCTCGGCCACGCAAGACATCGTCATCGACGCCTTCCGCGTCGAATATCTGCCGACCGAGAATCAGGCGGCCGGCATGGCCTATTTCGTCGCGGCCTATCGCATCGGCATGCTGGTCTCCACCGCCGGCGCCGTGGCGCTTGTCGCCTATCTCGAATATCTCGGCGTCGATAAGAGCCTCGTCTGGGGTTATGGCTATGCCGTCATGGCGGCGCTGGTGGTGGTCGGCATGGTGGCGGCGCTGATCGCCAAGGAGCCGCGCGAGAAGGAGCGCGAGGCGGAAGCCGAGGCGCTCGGCGAGCGGGAGGGCAATGCGCTGCTCCGCTTCTACCGCGCGGCCTATGCGGCCTTTGCTGATTTCCTCTCTAAGCGCGATGCGCTGCTGATCCTGCTGTTCGTCATCCTCTACAAGCTCACCGACACCTTCGCCGGCGTGATGACCGGGCCCTTCGTGCTGGCCATAGGCTTCGACAAGGCGAGCTATGCGGCCATCGTCAAGGGCGTGGGGCTGATCGCCTCGCTGCTCGGGGGCGTGGCGGGCGGCCTGCTCGCCCGTGCCATGCCGCTGTCGCGCGCGCTGCTGGTGGCGGGCGTGCTCCAGGCCTTGGCGAATTTCACTTTCTCGTGGCTCGCCTCGGTCGGGGTGAACCACACCGCGCTCGCGGTCGCCATCTCGACGGAGAACTTCACGAGCGCCATCGGCACCGTCGTATTCATCGCTTATCTCTCGGCGCTGTGCACGAGCCCGGCGCATACCGCGACGCAGTTTGCGCTCCTCACCGCGCTTTCCTCCTTCGGCCGCACCACGCTTGCTGCGGTGACGGGCTTCGTCGCCGCCGCCACCGGCTGGGTCGTTTTCTTTGCGCTGTGCGCCGTCGCGGCAATCCCCGGCCTGGCGCTCCTCTGGCTGCTGACCAAGCGCGGCGATTTCGCGGAAATCGAGGAAAAGGAGCGGGCGGCGGAGGCCGCCGCGGCGTGACTAACGCGTCATTCCGGCGCAAGCCGGAATCCAGGATCGCGAGCACGGCATCTGTTGGACTGGATCCCGGCGTTCGCCGGGATGACGATTTTCGCCGCTACATCGCCTTCCTTGCCTTCACGGCGGCGGCGAGGGTGCCCTCGTCGAGATAATCGAGCTCGCCGCCGATCGGCACGCCATAAGCGAGCCGCGAGACGATGACGTTGGAGCCGGCAAGCCGGTCCATCAGATAATGCGCCGTGGACTGGCCCTCGACGGTGGCATTCAGCGCCAGCAGGACTTCTTTGACTTGGGGATCTCGCGCGCGCTCGACGAGCTTGGCGATGGAGAGATCGTCGGGGCCGATCCCGTCGAGCGGCGACAGCGTGCCGCCAAGCACGTGATAGAGCCCGTTGATCACGCCGGCGCGCTCAAGCGCCCAGAGGTCGCCCACCTCCTCCACCACGCAGATGAGCGAGGGGTCGCGCGCGGGGTCGCGGCAGAGCGTGCAAGGGCTCGCCGTGTCGATATTGCCGCAAATCTCGCAGGTGAGGATGGTGTCGCGGGTCTCGGCGAGCGCCGCGGCGAGCGGCCCGAGCAGCTGCTCCTTCTTCTTGACGAGGGCAAGGGCTGCGCGCCTGGCCGAGCGGGGCCCAAGCCCCGGCAGCCGCGCAAGCAGCTGGATCAGCCGCTCGATCTCAGGCCCTGCCGCTACTCGCGCCATGCTCTATCAGAACAGCTTGAGCCCGGGGGGGAGCGGCAGGCCGCCGGTCAGGCTCTTCATCTTCTCCTTCATCGCCTCCTCGACCTTGGCCTTGGCGTCGTTATGGGCGGCGACGAGAAGGTCCTCGAGGATCTCGGCGTCCTCAGGCTTGAGCAGAGAAGGGTCGATCTTGACGCCCACCATGTCCCCCTTGCCGTTCAGGCTCACCACCACCATGCCGCCGCCTGAGCGGCCCTCGCAGAGGGTGCGCTCCATCTCGGCCTGCATCTCGGCCATGCGGCCCTGCAGCTCCTGCGCCTGCTTCATCATCTGCGCGAAGTTTTTCATCTCGTCGTCCCGTCCTCTTTGAGCTCTTCCGCCTCTTCGGCAGCGCTCGCATTGCCCGCGGGCGCCGCGGCCGGCCTGACCGCCGCGATGCGGGCGCCGGGGAAATGCTGGAGCACCTCCTTGACCTTCGGATGCTCGCGGATCGCCTCGATCTCGCGCGCATCTTTCTCGCGGCGCTGAGCCCCGAGCGGCGGAGCGCCCTGCGCCTCGCTCACCGCCACGATCCAGACGCGGCCGGTCCAGGCCTTGAGCTTCTTCATCAGCTCCTGGCCGAGCTCGCGCGGAGCCTGCGGCAACGGATTGATCTCGATCATGCCCGGCTTGAAATGAACGAGCCGCACCTGCTCGAGAAGCGCATTCTTGAGCTTCAGATCGCGCTTTGCCTCGGCGAGCGCAATCACGTCCTCGAAGCATTTCAGCTCGGGCGCCGGCGCCGGAGACGCGGGCGGCTCGGGCGCAGCAGCTTCTGCTGGAGCAGACGCCTCCACCGGCGCTGCTTCGGCGTGCGCAGGCTTGGGCGACGGTTTCGGCGCATTGCCGGCGGGGGCTAGAGGGGCAGCGCCAGATCCCGCACCATCGCGCACGCGGCGTGCAAGCTCGGCCGGCGGCGGCAAGTCTGCCGCATAGGCAAGCCGCACCAGCACCATGTCGGCGGCGGCCAGCGGGCGCGGGCTCGCGCGCGCTTCCTCATAGCCCTTGAGCAGCATCTGCCAGGCGCGCGCCAGCACCGGCATCGAGAGGCGCATCGCCAGGTCGGCAGCGCGTACCTTCTCAGCCTCGCTTGTCGCAGGGTCGGCGCTGCCGGCGCCGGCGGCCTTGACCAGCGTCACGGCATGCACGGCATCGGCGAGATCGGCCATGACCTGGCCCGGTTCCGCGCCATCGCGGTTGAGCGCGGCGAGCTGGCCGAGCGCGCCCCCCGCATCGCCCGACAGAACGGTCTCCAGCAGATCGAAGATGCGGGTCCGGTCGGCAAGCCCGAGCAGCCCGCGCACCGCCTCTTGCTCGACCTTGCCCGCACCGAAAGCGATGGCGCGGTCGAGGATCGAGAGCGCATCGCGCACTGAGCCTTCGGAGGCGCGAGCGATGAGTGCGAGCGCCGGGCGCTCGGCACTCGCCCCTTCTTCCGCGGCGACCCGGGCGAGATGCTCGGTGAGCTCTCCGCTCTCGATGCGCCTCAGGTCGAAGCGCTGGCAGCGCGAGAGAACTGTCACCGGCACTTTGCGCACCTCGGTGGTGGCGAAGATGAACTTAACGTGCTCCGGCGGCTCTTCCAGCGTCTTGAGCAGGCCGTTGAAGGCCTGCTTCGACAGCATATGTACCTCGTCGATGATGTAGACCTTGTAGCGGGCGGTGTTCGGCTTGTAGTGGGCGCTGTCGATCAGCTCGCGGATGTCGTCGATGCCGGTGTGGGAGGCAGCGTCCATCTCGACCACATCGAGATGGCGGCTTTCGAGGATGGCGCGGCAATGCACGCCTTCTTGCCCCATGTCGAGGGTGGGCCCGCTCGCGCCCGGCCCCTCGTAGTTGAGCGCGCGCGCGATCAGACGCGCCGTCGTCGTCTTGCCGACGCCGCGCACTCCCGTCAGCATGTAGGCTTGCGCGATGCGGCCCGTAGCGAACGCATTCTTGAGCGTCCGCACCATGGCGTCCTGGCCGATCAGCTCGGCGAAGACCTTCGGCCGGTATTTGCGCGCGAGCGCCGCGTGACTCTGTGGCGCCGCTTGTGCGGGAGGAGCGGCAGCGGCCTCGGCCTTGCCCTTGGCGGGGCGCTTCGGCGCGCTCTTCTCTCGGTCTTCGACTTCAGCCATGGACGGATGGAACTTTCGACGCGAAGGCTTTGGCTTCAAACGGCGGCGACGGCAGAGCCGCCGCGACACACTATAACGCTTTAAGGCAGGTGGGAGGCTGGACGAGCAACCCGCGAAACGCTCGTTAGGGCTGCTTCCTTCCGGACCTGACCCGGTTGGCGAGGCACGCGCCTGCTGCCAACCTCCCGTCGCAGTATATCGGGGATAGCGGCCCCTGTGGCAACCTGCCTCTCCATTTTGACTATGCCTTGGTTTTCTATGCCTTGCGTATGCCTTGGTCCTCATGCCTTGGTTGATCGGCCTGAGAGTGGCCGCCAGGGGCACAGTGGGAAGTGAACAGTGGCATGTTAGGTAGGGCGAGTAGACTGGCCAGCATCTCATTGAGGGCGGGCGCGAAATGGGCCCTATCCTCACTCAAGTGGCTGCCGGCAGAGCAGCGAGCAGACGCTGTTGATCTCCTCCTCAGCGACCCCGTCGTCGTCGACACGCCGCATGGCGCAATACGCTTCTTGAATCACAGTAGGGTCAGCTGCTGGCGGGCCCGCACGATCATGACCAAAGAGCCAGATTCTCTTAAGTGGATCGACGCAATGCGGCCTGGCTCAGTGTTTTGGGACATTGGGGCCAATGTGGGGGTGTTGACGCTCTACGCCGCGATGCGCGGTGACCTTGAAGTTTGGGCCTTCGAGCCGGCGGCCGTCAATTACTACAACTTAGTAGCCAACTGTGAATTAAACCACTTGGAGAAGCGTGTTCGATGTTTGCACCTTGGATTCAGCGACCGTGTAGGGATCGTGGACCTGCACGTCTCGCAGCTGATGTCGGCGCGCTCATTCACCTTCAAGGAGAGCCAAAAGCTTGACGTTAGGCGGAGAACCTACCCATCCATTCAAGCCGTTCAGGTCTGCACTATCGATGAGTTTATTGCACGGTACGGGGCCCCATGCCCGAACTACATAAAAATCGATGTGCCCGGCCTCACCCAAGAGATCTTCATCGGGGCCAAGCACACGCTCGCACGACCTGCGCTGAGAGAGATTCAGGTCGAGGCCAGGGAGCATAAAGGCGGTCGGCGCATTGCCGAGCTCTTGGCCCCGCTCGGTTTCAAGATGATCGGGCGCGGCATGAGGTGCGAAGGGCAACTCCAGCGCGATCTCGTCTTTGCTCGCGATGCCAGCTCTTCACCGCCAAGCCAGCCTGAGTCTGATCGAGCGGCTTCACCCTTCTGAAGCCTTGAGCGCGGCGCGGAAGGGACTTGCCTTGTAGGTGCCGAGCACCGTCACCTCGCTCGAGAAGAAATGCAGCTCCTCCATGGCGAGCGCGACCGGCCGCTCGTCCGGATGACCTTCGATATCGGCGTAGAACATGGTGGCGTTGAACGAGCCCTCGAGCTGGTAGGACTCGAGCTTCGTCATGTTGACGCCGTTGGTGGCGAAGCCGCCAAGCGCTTTGTAGAGCGCGGCCGGCACGTTGCGCACGCGGAAAACGAAGCTCGTGACCACGAGGCCGTCGCTCGCGCGCACGCGCTCAGGCTTGGCGGCGAGCACCACGAAGCGCGTGGTGTTGTGCTCGGCGTCCTCGATATCGGCGCGTGCGATCTTGAGCCCGTAGATCTCGGCGGCAAGCCTGGACGCAATCACGGCGCAAGAGCGGTCGCCCGTTTCGCGCAAGTGGCGCGCAGCGCCAGCCGTGTCGGCATCGACCACCGGCGCAAGCTTCAGCGTGCGTATGGCCTTGCGGCACTGGCCGAGCGCCATGATGTGGCTGTGCACCGTTTTCAGCTCGGAGAGCTTGACGCCGGGAAGCGTGAGCAGCTGGTGCCGCACGCGCTCGAAATGCTCGGCGACGATATAGAGGCCCGACTCCGGCAAGAGGTGGTGAATGTCGGCGACGCGGCCCGCCACCGAATTCTCGATGGGAATCATGGCGAGCTTGGCCTCGCCGCCTTTGACCGCGGCGAGCGCGTCCTCGAAGGTCGGGCAGGGCAGCGCCTCCATGGCAGGATAAGCGTCACGCGCGGCAAGATGCGAATTGGCGCCGGGCTCGCCCTGGAAGGCGATTTTGTTGGAACGCGATTTGGCCATGGTCTCGGGAAAGCGGGCGGAAATCAGCGGCGGGATTGGAGAAGCTCACGCGCCCGCGCAAGTTCGGCCGGAGTATCGACACCGAGCGGGACAGTGTCAACGAGGCCGACATGGATGCGCATGCCGGCTTCGAGCGCGCGGAGCTGCTCCAGCTTCTCCCGCAACTCGAGCGGCGAGGGCGGCAAGGACACGAAACGCTCGAGCGCGGCGCGGGCATAGGCGTAGATGCCGATATGGTGAAAGAGCGGGCCCTCGCCGTAAGGGGCCGTCGCGCGGGTGAAATAGAGGGCGCGCAGGGTCGAGCCCCCGGCGAGCGGGGTCCCCACGACCTTCACCACATTCGGATCGGTGCGCTCCTCCTCGCGCGCGATCTCGGCCGCGATGGTGCCGATATCGGCCTCGCCCTCGCGGAGGGCAGCAAGGCAAGCACGGACCAGGAGAGGATCGAGCGTCGGCAGGTCGCCCTGCAGATTGATCACGACCTCGAAAGCCCGATTTGGGTCGAATTTATCAAGGGTTTCAAAGACCCTGTCGGAGCCGCTGACATGGTCGGGGCGCGTCATCAGAGCCTCGCCGCCCACGCGCAAAACCGCATCCCGCACGGCTTCCGCGTCGGTCGCGACCACGACAGGGCCGCAATCGGCCTCGACCGCGCGGCGCCAGACATGGACGATCATGGGCTCTCCCCCGATATCGGCAAGCGGCTTGCCGGGGAGCCTGGTGGCATTCAGTCTTGCCGGAATGACAATGAGGCAATCGGACATGATCCCGTCAGTTAGCACGGGAAAATTTCCTAAGCGACAGTCGGGCGCATGGCAATTGTCTGAGTTGCAACAAGCGCATACGCCCTATAGTCTCGCGCCGCGTCGCAAGAGCTACGCAAGTAGCCCTGGTCTGGGGGAACATCGAGATGAACCATTATCGCTTGAATCAGGTCGCCATGGCAGTGCTCGGTGCATTGCTGCTTTTCTTTGGCGCCAAAACCATCGTCAACATCGCTTTCGAAGAGCACGAAGAAGAGCCTGGCTACGACGTTACCGGAAAGGAACCCGGCAAGAAGCCTGAGGGAGAGAAGCCGGGCGGCGGCAGCGCCGACCTTGCGGCCCTGCTTGCCGCTGCCGACGCCAAACACGGCGCCGACGTCGCCAAGAAATGCGGCATCTGCCACAACTTCGAAAAGGGCGGACCGAACATGATCGGCCCGAATCTTTATGGCGTTCTCGGCCGCAAGATCGCATCGCATGAAGGCTACGAATATTCCGATGCGCTGAAGGCGAAAGGGGGCGACTGGGACTACGAGAAGATCAACGCCATGATCACCAACCCGGGCGAGTACGTGCCGGGCACCAAGATGGCGCTCTTCCCCGGCCTTCCCGATGCCAAGGAACGCGCCGACGTGATCGTCTATCTGAGGACTCAGAACGACAACCCGCCGCCGTTGCCGGAAGCCCCTGCCGGGGGAGGGACGGCATCGGGCGGCGAGCCCGCGAAGCCGGGCGGCGAGCCGGCAAAACCGGGCGGCGGGACAGCCACAGGCGGAGGCGGATCGCAGATCGTGGTGCTGCTTGCCTCGGCCGATGCGAAACAGGGTGAAGCCGACGCAGCTTTGTGCAAAGTGTGCCACACCTTCGACAAGGGGGGCGCCACCGTGGTAGGACCCAACCTTTACGGCGTCGTCGGGCGGAAGATCGCTTCGGTCGAAGGGTTCAATTACACGCCGGGGCTCAAGGCCCATGAAGGCGAGTGGACCTACGAGCTTCTCGACACCTGGATCACCAACCCGGCAACCTTTGCGCCGGGGACGATGATGGCCTTCCCCGGCATTCCTGATGCCAAGAAGCGTGCCGACGTGATCGCGTTCCTTCGCTCCAAGAGCGACACCCCGGCAGCGCTGCCGGGCGCGTCTTCTGGTGGAACGCCGGACAAGCCGACGCCGTCAGAGCCTCCTGCGGCGGCGCCTGCGCCTTCAGCCGAGACACCAAAGGAGACACCGCCCCAATAGCTAGAGTGGGGTTGGGGCGCTTGGTTCTGCCCCTTTTTCAGAAAGACGCAACGCGTGGGGAGCCGCTCATCCTTGGCTCCCCCGCTCGCCCCCTTCGCGAAGGGAGGCCAACCGGCGGAGGGCGCCCCCGCTCCCGCCCGGATTTTGCCAGAAAATCCAGGCTAATCGCCAGCCACCATGGCCGATAATTCATTTGGCGGGCGAAGCTCCCATGTTAAGACGCTCAACGCTTTCGAGGCGCGCCCGCGAGGCTTTGGACGTCTCGAGCGTGCTCCCGCCGCAGACGAACCCACTAAAGCAGGCCCTCATCCTCAAAGCGCTGGCAGAGCCATGACCCTTTCCCGCCTCCTCTTCGCAACCTTCCTCGCCTGCCTTCTCCCCGCCTCGGGCCACGCCGAGGACGTACCCGTCCGCCATCACGCGCTGTCGCTCATCGGGGAGCCGAAATACCCCGCCGACTTTACCCATTTCGACTATGTGAACCCCGACGCGCCGAAGGGCGGGCTCGTTCGCATGTCCGATATCGGCAGCTTCGACAGCCTCAACCCCGTGCTCTACAAGGGCGAGGCAGCGGGAGGGCTCGGTCTCGTGTTCGAGAGCCTGATGAGCGACAGTCTCGATGAGCCCTCGACCTCTTACGGCCTGATCGCCGAATGGGCGAGCTATCCAGCCGACTACTCCTCGGTCACGTTCCATCTGCGCAAGGAAGCGCGCTGGCATGACGGGACACCGATCACCCCGGAGGACGTCATCTACAGCCTGGAGGTGAACAAGGCCGCCAACCCGCGCATGGGACTCTATTACAAGAACGTCTCCCGCGCCGAAGCGACCGGAGACAACGAGGTCACCTTCTATTTCGACGTGAAGAACAATCGCGAGCTCCCCATGATCATGGGTCAGCTCACCGTGCTCCCGAAACATTATTGGACGGGGAAAGACGAGAACGGGACCCAGCGCGACCCCATGAAGACGACGCTCGAGCCGCCGCTCGGCTCAGGACCTTACCGCATCAAAGAGGTCAAGCCGGGCCGCGCGATCAGCTATGAGCGCGTGGCCGACTATTGGGGCAAGGACTTGCCCGTGAACAAAGGGCAGTGGAATTACGACGAGGTCCGCTTCGACTATTACCGCGACGAGACGGTCGCCTTCGAGAGCTTCAAGGCGGGCAATCTCGACTACTGGCAGGAGGCGAGCGCCAAGAACTGGGCGACGGCCTACGATTTTGCCGCCGTGCGCGACGGCTTCGTCAAGCGCCAGGAGGTCGCGATCAAGCGCACGCAGCCGATGCAGTGCTTCGTCCTCAATTTGCGGCGCCCGCAATTTACAGACCGCCGCGTGCGCCAGGCCTTCAACCTCGCCTTCGATTTCGAGTGGGCCAACAAGAACCTGTTCTACGGCCAGTATGCGCGGGTCGGCAGCTACTTCCAAAACAGTGAGCTTGCAGCTGACGCCGCGCCGCCGGTAGGCCGCGAGCTCGAGATCCTGAACGAGGTGAAGGACGGGGTACCCCCTGAGGTGTTCACCGACATCCACCGCAATCCGGTGAACAACACGCCGGACGACATGCGCGGCAATTTGCGCAAAGCCGTCGAGCTCCTCAAGGCGGCGGGCTGGGAGATCAAGGACGGCGTCCTCACCAATACGAAGACCGG
>JBGQMX010000011.1:0-36450 GCA_041500805.1 Methyloceanibacter sp. | reverse complement strand
CCGTCGGTCATGTCCGCATGGACGGGCCAGAGGTATTTCGCCACGCAGTGACTAAGATCAGCGAGGTCATCGACGCCACGCTGACGCAGGCCGGCTATCTTGCTTCCGATATCGACTGGTTCGTACCGCATCAAGCTAACAAGCGCATCTTGGACGGCGCCGCAAGAAAACTTGGGCTCGATCCGGAACGCATCATCATTACAGTCGATAAGCATGCCAATACATCGGCCGCCTCAATTCCATTGGCGTTGAGCCAAGGATGCGCCGACGGACGCATCAAAGAGAACGACCTCGTGCTGATCGAGGCCATGGGCGGCGGCTTTACCTGGGGCGCTCTGCTGATCCGCTGGTAGGCCTTCCGGCAAGGTGCCGCGCGAAAGCCACACCTTGAGAGAAAATGATGCAATATCAGGAATTTGATCGCGTGACAGATTGACCGCGTCGCACCCGCTCGATTAGCATCTTGATTAGTCCCGCGACTGGGGGAGCGTACGCAAGATGAGCGGGAAGACACTCACGCGCTCCGACTTGGCGGAGGCGGTGTTTCAGAAGGTTGGTCTGCCGCGGAACGAATCCGCCGAGATCGTCGAGCTCGTGCTTCGCGAGATCGTGGCGAGCCTCGAGCGCGGGGACACGGTGAAGCTGTCGTCGTTCGGCTCCTTCGGGATTCGCGACAAGGGTCAGCGCATTGGACGCAACCCAAAGACGGGCCAGGAAGTCCCAATCACGCCGCGGCGCGTGCTCGTGTTCCGGGCAAGCAACATCATGAAGCAGCGCATCAACGAAGCGCTTTCGCGAAGAAAGGCGGCTGAATAAACCTGGCGGTGTTAGACGCCGAGAGGAGGAGCGTTGGACAAGGCGCCTGAGGCTTTTCGCACGATTAGCGAGGTTGCTGACGAGCTTGAGGTCCCGAAGCACGTGCTTCGCTTCTGGGAGGCTAAGTTCGCCCAGCTCAAGCCGATGAAGCGAGGCGGCGGCCGACGTTACTACCGGCCCGAGGATGTCGCCCTGCTGCGCGGCATTCGTTTCCTGCTTTATAACGATGGATACACCATTCGCGGTGTACAGAAGATCCTGCGCGAGCACGGACCCCGCTTCGTCATGGACTGCCGGCGCATGGCGGAGGAAGACGAGCAGGAAGAAGCCATGTCCCAGCAGCCCCATGAGATTCCCGACATCGCCGCCGAGGCCGCGCAAAGCGGGGGCGCGACCCTTGCGCGGGTCGGCGCGGAAGGAGGGCTTCCCAAGATCGATCCTGAGGCGCTAGGCGCCCTTCTTGACGAGCTCGAGGCCTGCTACCGGGTTCTCGCCGCCGCCAAGGGCTAGAGGCGCCGCGTGGCCCGACGGCTTGTTTCGCCGGGCTAAGCGTGTATATCCAAGCTGCCTGACATCAAGGCGACGGAGCGTAGCGCAGCTCGGTTAGCGCACCGGTCTGGGGGACCGGGGGTCGGGAGTTCAAATCTCCCCGCTCCGACCATCTTTCCCCATGAGCCGACCCTTCGGACCTCCTCCCATAGCTCGGCTCGGCGGACGCTCTATCCGGCGCGCCTCGCTCGTCCCGGTCTTTCAGGTGCGAGCAGCCACGTGCCGCACTATTTTCCGTCGGCAAATCAACCGTGTGCGGATCGGAAGCGGGCTTCGCCCGAGCCGGACTTCGCGGGTTCCGAGCATCGCTTCAGGCAGACAAGGCTTAGCCGGTGATGATGCGAAAAATCTTTCAAATCGCGGGTTGGCTCTTGCTGGTGGTAACTGCCGGACTGTCACTGGTTCCCCCGTCATATCGGCCAGTCACAGTGATCCCCCACAACCTCGAGCATCTTGCGATATTTCTGGCGACAGGATTTGCCTTCGGGCTCGGCTACTCGAACAAATATGTTTCCCGGATCGTCTTACTGATCGCGTTCGTGGCCTTCATCGAAATCGCTCAGCTCTTGGTCCCGGGGCGCCATGCCCGTGTCAGCGATTTTATCATTGATGCTTTGGGCGTGAGCATCGGAGTTGGCTTGGGCCATCTGGCGGGAACCCGTAAGATCGATCCCATCGCGGAACGAGCTCCCAAAGCGGGAGACCGTCGGCACCTGTCGGAGCCGCCAACGAACGGGCCGCAGTGAGAGCGCGGTCTGGCCTTATGCGGCGAAATTATTCCGCGGCAGCGACGAGCGTCGGCCTCTCAGGCGCGGGCGAAACGAGACCCGTCTTCGAGGTCTCGTCGGCCGTGGGCTTCACCGAGAAAATGCCTCCGGCGAGAATCCCGCCACGATCGACCTGGACATCGCCGCACGAGACATTGCCTTCGATCCGTCCGGTCGAGTGCACATGCAGGAGCTGCGTCACCTCCACTTTGTCGGAGAGGAGGCCGTGAACGTCGGCCTCTTCCGCCCTGACGCTGCCTTTGATCGACCCCGACGGCCCGATGCGAATGGCGCGCCCGGTCACCTCGCCCTCCACGGCCCCATCCACGACGATGTCGCCTGGAGCGGTGATGGCTCCCTTGATGGTCACGCCCGCCCCGATATAGATGCTGTTCGGCTCAGCCGGCCGAAATTCAGTGCTTGTCATTGACGTTACCTCCCCGCCGCTTCGGCCACGAGCCGCCGCGATATCCACTGTTTTTCAACAAGGTTAGGCTGAACCTAACCCAAGTGGTTGCAAGGCTTTTTTTGAATTGTCCCCGGAATACACAGACGCCCGTTTGAGGCGCTATTTTTGCGCGCTTTCGAGCCTGCGCTCAGCGCCTTGAGCTGTGGTGTGTCTGAGGTGCGGCGAGCGCCATTCCCCAGATCATGGCCATCAAGAGATAGAAATGCCGCCAATGATCGGAATCGATGACCAGGCCCTCGATCGCCATGCCCAAGAAGGCGGCCACGATCGCTGCGCTGATTCCGTCGCCGCCGCGGTCTCTCAGCACCTGTCGCAAGCCGAGACCGAGCGTGAGCAAGACCGCGGCAAGATAGAGCCCGCCGCCAAGCCAGCCCGCGTTGAGGAACATGCTGAGATAGACCTGATGCACGTCCTCGTTGTGGTAGCTGCGCGCAAACTCTAGCGCGCCAATGCCCAAGGGATGGGTCGCGACCAGCTCGACGGCCTTTTGCTGGCCGCCGAACCGTCCCTCGGGTCCCACGTCGTAGGATTGCTGCAGCGAGGTCCGCTCTCCCAGGATTTCGGCAACCCGGGGGATCGTCTGAGCGGCGGCCAAGACGCCGACGCCGACGATCGCGGCGAGCACGACATAGAGAACGAGCTTTACGCGCTGCCGGTTGGTTGAGACGGTGGTGAAAGTGAAACAAGCATAGGCAACGAGAGAGACTGCGAGATTGAGCCAGGCGCCGCGCGAGAAGGCGAGCACGGATCCGAACAGCAGGATCGGTGTTGCCATGAGCCAGAGGCTCGCGCGCGCGAAGCGCCCGGTCATCACCGCATTGAAGGCGTAGAGCAGGGCAGGGACGAGGAAGGCGCCGAGCACGTTCGGGTCCTTGAACGTGCCGCGTGCCCTGCCGAACTCGGTGAAGAGGTCGAAGCTGCCTGGCAGGAGGCTGAAAAAGCCGATCAACGCCGCGACGGCGGCGATCAGCGCCGAGACCGTGTAGGCCGACATGATGAGCCGTATATGCTGGGCCGGACGGTTGGCGACGAAGGCTGCCATCACTACCGAGGTCAACGCGAGATAGAGCGTGATGCCCATATGGGTCGTCGGCACGTCGAGAATGCCGGCCTGCGTCGTGGAGATGAAGCCGCCGGCGAGAATGGCGGCCCACAGCAAGAGGTAAAGGGCAAGCCCGCGGCTGAAGGTAACAAGCCCAGCGACCGGCAGCATGAGCGCTGCGCCGACCAGCAGCACGTCATAGACGGCTGGCTCCGAGAAGACGATCGCGCTCGAGGCGATGGTGAGCCAAACATAGAGGAGAGCGAGCCGTCTGACGCCGGCACTGATCTCGCGCGGAGGCGCGGCCTCGACCGTTCCGACAGCGGCACCATACGCCAACATCGCCGCCTTCAACTTTCCACTTAGTAGGCGTTCTCGCCCTTGAAGAGCGCAAACGGCGTCATCAGGCAGATATAGAGGTCGAAGGTCACCGACCAGTTCTCGATGTAGTAGAGGTCGTGCTCGACGCGCCTTTGGATCTTCTCCTCGGTGTCGGTCTCCCCGCGCCAGCCGGAGATCTGGGCCCAGCCCGTGACCCCAGGCTTCACGCGATGGCGGGCGAAATAGCCGTCGACCACGTCGGAGTAGAGCTTGTCCTCGGCCTTGGCCTTCAGCGCGTGCGGGCGGGGGCCGACCAGCGAGAGGTCGCCTTTGACCACGTTGAAGAACTGCGGCAGCTCGTCGAGGCTCGTCTTGCGCAGGAAGCGGCCTATGCGGGTGACGCGCGGGTCGTCCTTGGTGACAAGCTTGCTCGCATCGGCGTCCGCCTGCTCAACATACATGGAGCGGAACTTGAAAACCTCGATCAGCTCGTTGTTGAAGCCCTGGCGCTTCTGGCGGAACAGCGCGGGGCCCTTGGAGTCGAGCTTGATAAGAATGGCGATCGTCGCCATCGCCGGCGCGAGCAGGATCAACGCGAGACTGGCGGCGATCTTGTCGAACAGCCATTTCTTCACGTGGTCCCAATCGGCGATCGGCTTGTCGGCGACGTCGATGAACGGCACGTTGCCGATATAGGAATAGGTGCGCGGCCGGAAGCGGAGCCTGTTGTTGTGCGCCGAGAGACGGATATCGACGGGCAGCACCCAAAGCTTCTTCAGGAGCTCGAGCAGGCGCTTCTCGGCGGTGACCGGCAGCGAGACGACGAGCAGGTCGAGGCGCGAGTTCCGCGCGAAGGCGACGAGCTCGTCGATATTGCCGAGCTTGGGGTAGCCCGCGACGATGGGCGACACCCGTTCGTCGCCGCGATCATCGAAGATTCCGGCGATGCGAATGTCGGTCTCGTGCGAGGCTTCGAGCGCTTTGATCAGCTCCTCCGCCTCGTGTCCGCCGCCGACGATCACGGCGCGGCGGTTGAGGCGCCCCTCTTTGATCCAGCGCTTGGCCAGCAGCGAGAGTGCGAGCCTCTCGCCGAACAAGGCGAGAAGCGCCGAGACATACCAGGTAGCGATCCACACGCGCGAGTACTCGGCGCCGACCTTGCCGAAGAAGGCGAGCGCCATCATCCCGCCCATCACGAGCGTCCAGGCAACGGTGATGCGGGTGAAGCTCCTGACGAAGGCGCTGAACGCCGGCACCCGATAGAGATCGAGAGCCTGGAACATCCCCATGTTGGCGGTTGCCGCGATCAACACCGCCCCGAGATAGACGAGATGAGCGTTAGCCCCCTCGCGCTCGACATAGGCGAGATAGATGCTGAAGCCGAGTGCCGCCACGAGGAGGAATTCGACGATGCGCACCGCGCCCGCGACCAGTTTGGGCGGCAGGAGATTGAGATTGGCGCCACGCCTGATCTCGGCAAGGCGCGGTCGAGGGTAACGCCGCCGCTCGGGCAATGCGGCGCCTGACTTGTCGCGACGTAGCGGTCGTGACGAAATCAGCGCCTTGCGGTCGGGCACAGTTCCGGTTTTGCTCATCCTTAGACCTATCCCCACGTCCAGCCGCATTGGGAGATGCAGGTTGCCTGCCAGGCCGAATGGTAAACATCGGCAGCGGGCCCCGATCGTCTCACGATCGTTATGGCACGGCGCGGCTTTTGGATGCGTGAAGCAGGTGCCCCGCGGAAGCCTGCGTTCGACCTATGGTTAAGGCAGTGTTGCGGGATGTCTCGCGAGGACCACTAAGTGAGGCTGGCGCCGACCTCGGAGATGTAGAAGTCGATGACGTCTTGCGTCATTTGGTCAACGGTGAAGCGTTGCGCGACGAGTTTTTGCAAGGAGGCTGCACGCTCGAGAAAAGGCTTTGGGCTTGCGAGGAAAGTCCGCAACTGGCTTGCGAGAGCGCCCACATCTCCGGGAGGAATGAGCGGTATGTCGGTGCCGGCGACGATCTCGGGGATGCCGCCGACATTGGTCGCAATCAGCGGCATCTGCGCCGCGGCGGCCTCGAGCAAGATATAGGGAAGGGATTCCGCCCGCGAGGGCACCACCACACACCGCGCGCGGGCAAACGCGGTGCGGGCGGGCAGAGGACCGGAGAAGGAAACCCTCGAATTCAAGCCGAGCTTGCGGGCAAGCCGCCTGAGACTCTGCTCGTCGGAGCCGCTGCCGACGATCAGCGCGCGGCCGGGAAAGACGGTTTTGAGGGCGGCAAGGGCTTCGAGCAGGATATCGACGCCCTTCAAGTGGCGAAGCTCGCCGATATAGACAAAGTCCACCGCATCGTCGGCGAGCATCGGCTCGTAGAACTCGTGACGGTAAAGTCCGTTGTGCACGATCCGCACGGGGCAGCGCGGCTGACCGATGAGCTCGGCATATCGGTTGGCGGCGAAGACGCTCTCGAAGATGAGCCCGTCGGTCGAAGGCAGCAGCATGCGCTCGGCCGCGATGTAGAGACGCCCCATGGGCCTTGCCGGCGAATAGTGGAGGCTGCCGCCATGGGGCGTGTAGACCGCCTTCACGTTCATTCCTTTGCGCTTCAGCTTGCGTCCGGCGAGCCGCGCATAGGCGCCGCCCTTGGCGCCATGACCGTGCAGGACATGGACCCCAAGCTTCGAGGCGAGTCGCGAGACTTTGGCGGTGGTGAGCCAGTCGCCGGGGCCGATCCGCCGGCTCATGGGAATCCGCGTGACGCCAAGCGCGCAGTTGTCCGCCAAGCGACCGAGCGCCACCGCATCGCCCCCTGTGCGCGAATCGCAGACGATGCCGACCTCGGCCCCAAGCTGGGCTTGGCCCAGCGCCAAATCGTGGACGTGGCGGAACAAACCTCCGACAGGCGCGCGCAGGCAATGCAGGATGCGAAGCGTGGAGCTCACTGGACCCCGAGTTCAGTCACCTTGGATGACGGCTTTGTGAGCTTTAGAAGAAGCGTTCGAGGACGTAAATAGTGTCGCCTGGTTGCACCGGATAATCGGTGGGGACCATCACCGTGCTCATCACGCCGCCGAACTTGCGGGTGAGCCGCACCATGCGCTGTTTGGCCCTCTCGGTATAGCCCTCGGCGATGGCGACGCCGGCCTCCACGGTCATGCCGTTGACATAAGGATATTGTCCCGGCTTGTTGACCTCTCCGAGGATGAAGAAGGGCCGATAGGTCTCGACCTCGACGCTGACCTTTGGATCCTTGATGTAGTTGCGTTTCAGCTCGTTGGCGATGTCGTTTGCGAGCTGAGCGGTGGTGAGGCCGCGCGCTCTGACCGGGCCGATCAAGGGCAGCGCGACGGAACCGCTCGTGTCGACGCTGTAGAGGCGCGAGAGATTGTCTTGCCCGAACACGATGACGCGGAGCCGATCGCCGCTGTCCAGACGATAAGTCGGGTAAGGCACGGCGGGAGCGCCGGGGATGCCGGCGGAGGCGCGGGTCAGCGGCAGCGGGCCGGGCGGGGGCAGGGGCGCCGGCGTGGATAGGGCGAAGTCCGGCGTTTTTAACCCTGGTATCGCCCGCATGTTGCAGCCGCCCAGCGCAGCGGTAACAACAGCAAGCGCCAGAAGTGCAATTCGCGCGGCCCTGACTCGTCGCTCACGTTCCATGCTCCAGGTTTAGACCGCGCATGGTTAACGGATGCTGAGCGTCCGTTCTGAAAAGAGCCGCGCCTTAAGCATTTAGTTACGAGGAAGCGGTCTAATGAGACGGAAGCTTAGGAGTTCAGTCGGTTGACAAGATCTCACAAACACCGCCCGGTCACTGAGGATATCGACGTCGCAACGCTTGGCCGCGCGCTCTGGCGGGCCAAGAGTTGGATCATCGGGCTCGCCATTCTTTCGGGGCTCGTCACCTTCGTCGGCTTGTCCATGATGCGGCCGCTCTTCACCTCCGAAGCGCGCATCCTCATCCAAAACGACGAATCAGCGTTCACCAGGCCCACATCCGAACAGGGCCGCGAGCAGCAGGTCGCGGCGCTTGACGAGCAGGCGGTGCAGAGCCAGGTGCAAGTGCTCATGTCCCGCGATCTTGCCGTTCAGGTCGTGAAGGCGCTGAACCTCGCCGACAACGCGGAATTCGCTAAGGACGCGGGCGTCACCCTGTTCAAGCGATTCTTGAATCGGATAGGGCTTGGGCGCGGATCGCCGAAGTCCGAGGAGGAGAAAGCTGCCACCGCCTTTGCCGAGCACCTCTCGGTGTTTCAGCTCACGAAGTCGAGCGTGATCGCGGTCGAATACACTTCGGGCGATTCGCCGCTTGCGGCGGAGGCGGCCAATAAGCTCGCCGACGTTTACATCGACTGGCAGCGCGAGGCGAAGCTGGTTCAGACCAAGGACGCCACCGCCTGGCTCAGCGCCCAGATCGAAGTGCTGCGCAAGAAGGTGGCTGAGTCGGAAGCCGCCGCCGGGGAATTTCGCTCAAGCCAAGGCCTGTTCGCAGGCACCAACGACGTCACACTGAACGCGCAGCAGCTCTCCGAGCTCAACACCCAGGTGATTCTCGCCAAGGCGCAGAAGTCCGAGGCCGAGGCCCGCGCCCGCCTGATCAAGCAGATGCTCGCCGACAACGGCGATATCGCCGCCACGCCAGAGGTGCTCAAGTCCGAGCTGATCGGCAGGCTTATCGACCAGCGCGTTCAGGTCCAGCGCCAGTTGGCCGAGCTGTCGGCGACGCTGCTTCCGTCGCATCCGCGCATCAAGCAGCTCACCTCTGAGCTTGCCGACGTCAGGACGCAAATCCGCGACGAGGCGGCCAAGATCATCAAGGGTCTGGAGAACGAAGCTGAGGTGGCGAGCGCGCGCGAGACCTCGCTTCGCGGTAGTCTCAATGAGGTGAAGACGCAGGCCTCGGGGCAAAGCGACGCCGAGATCAAGCTCCGGGCGCTCGAGCGCGAGGCCAAGGCCAATCGCGATCTTCTGGAATCCTATCTTGCCCGCTATCGCGATGCGAGTGCGCGGCACGACATGGGAGCTGTGCCCGCGCAAGCCGCGATCGTCAGCCGGGCGCATGCGTCGGTTCTGCCGTCCTTTCCGAAGCGGGGACCGATCTCGCTGCTCGTGATGGCTGCCACCGCGCTCCTTGCTCTCACCTATATACTTGCGCGCGAGATGATCGGCGCGCCAGCCGAGGCGCGCGAGACTTTGCGCGAAAGCGAGCGGGGCGCGAAGGGGCGCCGGGTGCCGCCCGCGCAGCCCGCCGTTGCGCCGGTCCAGCCAGTACGCCCCGCCGCTGCTGCGCCTCCTCAGGCGCGGCCTCCGCAAGCTGCGGCCGCGACTCCTAAGCCGGAGCCTGCGGTGGTGACGGTCGTCAAAGCTCCGGCTGCTGTGACCGCCACTCCCAAAGCCGAGCCGGCCGTCGCATCCGGGTCTAAAGTCGATCCTGCGGCCGTCATTTCGGCCCCTAAAACCGGAACAGCCGTCGCCTCTGCCTCCATGGCTCCGCCGGTGGTGATCGCGGGTCCTCCGGCAGAGCCGGCCGAACCGTCGCTCGCAGAGGCGCCCAAGACTTCAGGCGCTGTGGCGGTGGCAAGCGCCCAGCCACCAAAGGAGCAGTCTGTCCCGCCGGCGTTGCCGCGCGCTGCGGCGGAGCAAGTCCAGTCCGAGGGACCCAATCCTTTGGTAGGGGAGCTTTCGGCCGCGGCCGGCCTGCTCGACCGTTTGCGCCGGGGGCTGTCTCTCGGCCCGAGCGAGCCCGCTTCCGTCGAACCGCAGCCTGCGGAAGGCTTCCTCCACCGCCTGCGCCGGGGCCTTCCCGGCGCCGAAGGTGAGGGCGTCAAGCGTGACGATAAGGGCGCCAGTGGAGCCGCCAAGACGCCCGCGCTCAGACCAAACGATCTCCGCCACTATCTCAATCAAAGGATTGCCGCGGCCAGATCGGAGCAGACCGATGAAGCCGTCGGCAACGGGGCCGTATCCGTATCGAAATCCGGCAATGACAAAGTCGGGCCGGTGCTGAAATCGCTCGATGCCGTGCTCAATCACATTCTTGCTTCGGCCAAAGGGGCTGCCCCCCGCGCCCTTCTCGTGGCGGGGATCTCGCCCAAGGTCGACGCGACCCCAGAGGCGATCCAGATCGCGCGCGCACTTGTCGCCAAACGCGAGCAGGTGGTTCTCGTCGACGTGACACGAGGGCCATCGGCCGTGTCGGGTCGTCTCGGATTGCCGCGCGCGCCGGGCTTCACCGATCTTGCCGCCGGCCGCGCAGGCTTCGATCAAGTCGTGCGCGTCGATGCCGACACGGCGTTGCAGGTGATCGCTGCCGGTAATCCGACGGTCAAGGGCAAGGGCGATGAGGCCGAGCGCTTCACGCGCGTCTTTGAGGCGCTCACGCAAGTCTACGACTGCGTGGTCTTCCATGCCGACCGCGAGGCGGTGCGGGCGCTCGCGCCGGCGCTCAAATTCGAGCTGCCGGTGGTGGTTGCAGTCCTGCCGGCAGGGGCCTCGGCCAACAGCGCAACGGAAGACCTCTCGGATTTCTCGGCCCTTGGATGCCCGGTCCTGGTCTACGAGCAGAGCGGCAAGGAGCCGCGCTCCGGACTGCTCGCCCGCGCCGCGGCGAACTGAGCCGTCAGTCGTCGTTACTATCGGCCTCGCGGCCAAGCAGGCTCCGGCGAAGCCGCTGCATCAGAGGCCAGAGATTCCGGTTGGATTTGATCGCGCGTTTGAGGCGCGCCGCGGCCGCGAGCGGCACGGTCAAGAGAAGCGCATGCGGCTTGAAAGCGATGAAGCTGTCGAACAGCGGCTGCACCACGTCGGCCCATTGGTCCTTATGACGCGCCGCGCCCACGCCGATGTCGTAGAAGGCAAGCCCATTGCGAGCAGCCTCTTCGATCTGATGCCGGAGCAGGAGAGCGCCCGGGGACTGCCTTCGCGACTGGCCTTCGGTGAGCGAGGAGAGCGCGACGGTCATGCGCTTGTGGCAGATGGTCCCGCTGAAGGTTGCCAGCACGGCGTCGCCGAGCCTCAGATAGCCGAGCCTGAGCCGACTTGGGTTGTCGCCTTCGAGCAGTGCAACCTCGCGGTAAAAGGCACGAGTGTGCGCGTCGAAAATATCTTTAACGCCCATGGCGGCGAATTGGCGGGCCTTCTGGGCAAAGAGCGTCTCGACCAGCGCGAGTCTTTCGTCGCGCGTCTCGGCCCAGCCAATGTGGAGCGGTTCCGCTCCGGCGAGCCTGCGCTCCTTCCGCTCGAGCGAGCTGCGGGAGCGTTTGCTGAACCGCTTCTTATAGAGTGCGCCGAAGTCGCCGAGCGTGACCGCATAGCCGGAGCTCGGGGCGGGCTGACTTGGGAGCTTGGCGAATGGATTGGCGATTCCGTCCCAGCTGAAGGGTTGGGCCTTGAGGATCGCCGCCGCGGCCCCGGTTTCGTCAGCGACCTCATCCAGCAAGCGGGAGATGTCGCTTGCGGTGAACTTCCGCGCGGCCTCAAGCGCGAACAGCCCCATGTTGTAATTGGCGTGGTCTTGGCCGAGCCAATGAAGAATCTTGATGCCGCCGGCCGACGCCATCTCGAATGGCCACAGGAAGAGGGGACGTCCGTCTTCCATGCAGCCGATGACGATCACCGCATCACGGCCCTCCGGTGCGAGCCTGTGGCGGACGCAGGCTTTCGCCCAGTCATAGGTCTGAGCCGAGGTGCAGGGGGCAGCAGCTTGCAGCTCCTCCCACAGGGCTTCGAGACTCGGCAGCGTGTCGGTGAGGCGCAGCGAAATCGTGCCGAGGCTCGTGTCCACGCGGATCGGGCCGGCCCGCTCGAATCGACGCCTGGCGATATCGGCCTCAGTGCGAAAAAGGGCAGTGGAGCTCATACGCAGATACCAAGCTTTTTAGCGTCCTTGCGCGCGGCCCCCGCCGCGCCCGAGCTGGCAATCGTTTTGCAAGGAACGCTTGTCATACTGGGAGCCTGGCTCAAAACCATGGCAGAGCGAGGTTAATGGTTAATGGCGCGAAGAGGAGAGCGGCCTTGGCTAAGGTGAAAACCGCGGTGATGAAGGCAGCGATGTCAGGGCTTTACCATACGGGCGCCCACCGCCTACTTGCGCCCTATACCCAAGGCGTGGGCGTGATCTTCACGCTGCACCATGTACGGCCTGAGCTCGATCTGCCCAAGGCTTTTTCGCCCAATCGCATCCTCGAGGTCACGCCGGAATTCCTCGATGCGGTGCTCGATCAGGTGCAAGAAGCAGGCCTCGACGTGGTCTCCCTCGACGAGGCCGTGCTGAGGCTAGAGCAGGGCGACGACAGGCGGTTTGCCTGCTTCACCTTCGACGACGGCTACCGCGACAATCTCCAATACGCCTATCCCTTGTTCAAGCGCCGGTCGCTGCCGCTCACCCTTTATGTGCCCACGGACTATCCCGACGGGAACGGAGAGCTCTGGTGGCTCGCCCTGGAAGAGATCCTCGCCCGCGCCGACGAGATCGAGCTTTGCCGGAACGGCGAGCTGTGGCGGCTGCCGGCTTTGACCGCGCCGGAGAAGACCCGCGCCTTCAGCGAGATCTATTGGTGGCTGCGCCTCATCGACGAGGCGACCCAGCGGGAAGTGGTGCGCGTGCTGGCCGACCGCTACGAGGTGGACATGGCGGCTGACTGCCGCAATCTGGTGATGACTTGGGATGAGATCAGGACCATGGCCGCCGATCCGCTCGTCACCATCGGCGCGCACACCAAGGGCCATTTCGCCGTTTCCAAGCTGTGCGCATCGCGGGCCTGCGAGGAGATGGGCGGCAGCGCCGACCGCCTCGAGCAGGAGCTGGAGGTTCGCCCCATCCATTTCAGCTATCCCTATGGCGACCCGGGAAGCGCCGGAAGGCGGGACTTTGCGCTGGCACGGCAGGTCGGCTTCAAGACGGCGGTGACGACGCGAAAAGGCATGCTGTTCCCCGCCCATAGGCGCCACCTGATGGCCCTGCCGCGGGTGTCCCTCAACGGCGAGTATCAGTCGCTTACCTATACGGCGCTCTACCTGTCGGGCGCACCGTTCGCCCTGTGGAACCGTTTCCAGCAGGTCAACGCCGCTTGAGGGCGTAGGGTGGGCAACGGTTTTGGCCGTTGCCCACGACCCATGGGTGGTGGGCACGCTTCGCTTTGCCCACCCTACCGGTCGGGCCGCTGCATCCAGCCGATGAGCAGGCCCGCCGGGATGACCCAGATCAGGCCCGCCACGACGAAGAAGGCGAGCTGCGCCCAAGGCGCGGCAATCGTGATGCGGCCGGCGGCGATCGCGGCGACTACCCCGGCATAGACGATGAGGAAGACCAGCAGCACGATGGTGCCGATCAGCTTGCGTGTCCTGACGGTCATGAGGGGACTTTAGCAGCTTCGGCAATGGGGCAGGGCGGACAAGATTGAGTACAGACGCTAGGCCCGCTATCAGACCTCCCATGTCCTCGACCGCAGCCCCAAGCCTATCCACCGCCCGAGGCGACGCCGCCCCCATGCCAGCCAAGCATGTCCGCGCGCTCCGGCTTTGGCTCGGCGTCCTTGCGCTCCTCATCGTCGCCATGGTTCTTGTCGGCGGCGCCACGCGGCTGACCGATTCAGGGCTGTCCATCACCGAGTGGCAGCCGATCATGGGCGCCGTGCCGCCGCTCTCGGAGGCCGCTTGGCAAAAGGCGTTCGAGGCCTATCAGAAGATCCCCGAATATACCGAGCTCAAGCGGGGCATGAGCCTCGATCAGTTCAAGACCATCTTTTGGTGGGAGTGGGCGCATCGCTTTCTTGGCCGGCTGATCGGCCTTGTCTTCTTCGTGCCCTTCCTCGTCTTCTGGCTTCTCGGCTATATCCCGCGCGCGCTTCTGCCGCGACTGATCGGCCTCTTCGTTCTGGGCGGCCTCCAGGGTGCCGTCGGCTGGTACATGGTGAAAAGCGGGCTCGTCGACCGCACCGATGTCAGCCAGTACCGGTTGGCCGCCCATTTCGGCATCGCCCTCTCGATCCTCGGCTACACGCTCTGGCTCCTGTTCGGTCTTGGCGCCGAGAGCGAGGCGGGCCGCCCGGCGCCGCGCTCGCGCGCGGCGATATGGGTCGCGGCCGCAGTGCTGGCGCTCATTTTCTTGCAGCTGCTGGCTGGCGCGCTGGTGGCGGGCCTCGACGCGGGGTTCGGCTACAACACCTGGCCGCTGATCAACGGCGCATTCGTGCCGAGCGGGCTCGGCGAAGCGTCGCCCTGGTATCTCAACCTGTTCGAGAACAAGCTCACCGTGCAGTTCGATCACCGCATGCTCGGCTATACGGTCGTGATCGCGACGCTCGCCCAGCTCCTATGGCTCATGCTCAGAGGCTCGCCGCCCGTGCTGATCGGGAGCGCCTTGACGCTCGCTCTGCTTGCCGTGCTCCAGGCGACGCTCGGCGTGTGGACGCTGCTCCTCGCCGTGCCCATCGAGCTTGGCCTCGCCCATCAGGCCGGCGCCATCGCCGTCTTCGCGGTCGCCGTTTATCATTTCTGGCTTGCGCGCCACGCAGCGTCGCCCGAAGGGCAATCTCACGCCACGGCAAGCGCCTGATCGAGATCGGCGATGATGTCGCCGACATCTTCAAGCCCGACCGACAGCCGCACCACTTCGTCCCCCGCGCCGGCGCCCTTGCGCTGCTCGTCAGTGAGCTGGCGGTGGGTGGTGGAGGCGGGGTGAATGATCAGGCTCCGCGTATCGCCGATATTGGCGAGATGGCTGAACAGCTTGACGTTGCTGACAAGCGCGATGCCCGCTTCGTAGCCGCCCTTCAGCCCGAAGGTGAACACCGCACCCGCCCCTTGCGGGCAATAAAGCTGGTGAAGCGCGTGATATGTGTTGTCGGGCAGTCCCGCGTAATTGACCCACGCCACCTTGGGATGGCGCGACAGCCAGGTCGCGACGGCGAGCGCGTTGTCGCAGTGGCGCTGCATGCGCAAGGGGAGCGTCTCGATCCCGGTGAGGATGAGAAAGGCGTTGAACGGCGAGATGGCGGGACCGAGATCGCGCAAGCTGAGCACGCGACAGGCGATGGCGAAGGCGAAATTGCCGAAGGTCTCGGCGAAGGTGATGCCGTGATAGCTGGCCGAGGGGGCCGAGAGCGTCGGATACCGCCCGCTCTTAAGCCAATCGAAGGTGCCGCAATCGACGATCGCGCCACCGAGCGAGTTGCCGTGGCCGCCGAGAAACTTGGTCAGCGAATGCACGATGATATCGGCGCCATGCTCGATGGGGCGGGTGAGATAGGGCGTTGCCAGCGTGTTGTCGACGATGAACGGCACGCCGGCTTCCTTGGCGACGGCAGCGACGGCAGCGATATCGGTGATGATGCCGCCGGGATTGGCGATCGACTCGACGAAGATCGCCCTTGTCTTAGGAGTTAGCGCCGCGCGGAACGAGTCCGGGTCGGTGGTATCGGCGAAGCGCACCGTCCAGCCGCATTTCTTGAAGGAATGAGTGAACTGGTTGATCGAGCCGCCATAGAGCTGGCGGGCGGCGATGAACTCATCGCCGGGCTCGAGCAGCGTATGGAAGACGAGCATCTGCGCCGCATGGCCTGAGGCGACGGCGAGGCCAGCCGTGCCGCCTTCGAGCGCCGCGACGCGCTCCTCCAGCACCGCCTGGGTGGGGTTGGTGATGCGGGTATAGATGTTGCCGAAGGTCTCGAGATTGAACAAAGCCGCCGCGTGCTCGACGTCGTCGAAGACAAAGGACGTGGTCTGATAGATCGGCGTGGCGCGCGCGCCGGTGGCGGGATCGGGCTGGGCGCCGGCATGGATGGCAAGCGTGTTGAAGCCGGGCTTCCGGTCCGCGGTCATTGTCATTTCCCTTACGGCTAATGGTGAAGACGACTATAGCAAAGGAGGAGGACAACACACCCGCGCGACAGGCCTAAGAAGCGTCCTTCTCAATCCCTGCCAGAGGCGAGCACGCGATGCTGCACGCCCTTGGCGCCAAGCAGCGGCCGCTTGCTGGAGAGCCGGCGGGAATTGACGCCCGCCCAGCTGAGCTCGCCCGAGAGCCTCCCATATTCGATCTTGGGGCAGCGGTTCATCACCACCTTCAGCCCTGCCTCCTCGGCGAGCCTTGCCGCCTCGTCGTTGCGCACGCCGATCTGCATCCACACGACTTTGGCCCCGATCAGAATCGCCTCGCGGGTGATGGCGAGCGCGGCTTCGGAGTTGCGGAAGATGTCGACGATCTCGACCTGCTCGCCGATGTCGGCAAGCGAGGCATAGACCCTCTCGCCGAGGATCTCCTTGCCCTCCTGCCCGGGATTGACCGGGATGACGCGGAAGCCCTTCGCCTTGAGATATTTCATGGCGAAATAGCTCGGGCGCGACGTGTTCGGGCTCGCGCCCACCATGGCGATGCTGCGGTGGTTGGCGAGAATGTCCCTGATATAGGCGTCGCTATAGACGTCGTGGTTCATGCTTGTTGCGGGGTAGGGGGCGGGACTCTACCGCGGCCAGCGCGGTTGCCGCTTGTCGATGAAGGCGCCGATGCCCTCTTCGGCCTCGGCGTCGAGCATGTTCTCCACCATGACGGCGGAGGCGTAAGCGTAGGCATCTTCGAGCGTCATGTCGAGCTGGCGGTAGAAGGCCTCCTTGCCGATCAGAAGCGTGCGCTTGGGCTTGGTCGCGATCTGGCGCCCGAGCTCGACGGCCTCGTTCACCACGCGATCCCCCGCCACCACCCGATTGACGAGGCCGAGCGACTTCGCGTCCTCAGCGCTCACCATCTCTCCCAGGAGCAGCATCTCCATGGCGGCCTTGCGCGAGACGTTGCGGCTGAGCGCCACCATGGGGGTGGAGCAGAACAGCCCGATATTCACCCCGGGCGTGGCAAAGCGTGCATCAACGCTTGCCACGGCGAGGTCAGCGCTCGCGACGAGCTGGCAGCCGGCGGCGGTGGCAATGCCGTTCACCGCCGCGATGACGGGCTTGGGCGAACGCACGATGGCGAGCATCATGTCGGAGCAGGCGGCCATGGTCTTGGCAAAGAAGCCGCGCCCGCGGTCGGGGTCGCCCCGATGCGCCGTCAGCTCCTTGAGATCGTGCCCCGACGAGAAGGCAGAGCCCGCGCCGGTGATGACGATGGCACGTATGGCGTCCGCGCCGCCGATCTCGGTGACGGCGCCGTGCAGCGCCGCCATCAGTTCCTCGGAGAGGCTGTTGCGCGCCCCGGGCCGGTTGAGCGTGAGCAGCGCGACCGGACCCATGTCTTGCCGCAGCAGGACTTCGTCCTTCACGGCCTGCTGGATCGCAATCTTTGACATGCGCGCCTGTTCCCACCTACTTGGTTTGAATGCAACGCCTTTATATCAGAGGGGGTTGCCGTGCCAGACTCTCCCGAGAGCGGTACTATAATACCACATCTCTAAGCGACGGATTTCGCATGATATTCCGCCTTGCCCTTGACCTTTGGCAGATGAGCCGTTAGAAGCGCCGATCCTCCGATCCGAGACGAGCCATGAAGACCTTTTCAGCCACCCCCAAAGACATCGAGAAGACCTGGATCCTCATCGACGCCGCCGGCCTCGTCGTCGGCAGGCTCGCGTCGCTGATTGCCATGCGGCTCCGCGGCAAGCACAAGCCGAGCTTCACGCCCCATATGGATTGCGGCGACAACATCATCGTGATCAACGCGGGCAAGGTCGTGCTCACCGGCAACAAGCGCGCCGACAAGGTCTACAACTGGCATACCGGCTATCCGGGTGGCATCAAGAGCCGCACGGCTGAGAAGATCCTCGACGGCAAGCATCCCGAGCGGGTGCTGCACAAGGCAGTGGAGCGGATGGTGCCGCGCGGGCCCCTCGGCCGCCAGCAGATGAGTAACTTGCGGGTCTATGCCGGCCCCGAGCATCCCCACGAGGCGCAAAGTCCGGTGGTTCTCGACGTCGCTGCCCTCAATACCAAGAATGCAAGGAGCGCCTGAAGCCATGAGCGAGACCATGACGCTGGAGGATCTTGCTCCGCTCAAGGGCGAGACGAGCGCCCCTCCGCAGGCCCGCGTCTACGAGAAGAAGGTCGACGCGCAAGGCCGCTCTTACGCCACCGGCAAGCGCAAGGACGCCGTTGCCCGCGTCTGGGTGAAGCGTGGACCCGGCAAGATCACGGTCAACGGCAGGGACCACGTCGTCTATTTCGCGCGGCCCGTCCTGCAGATGATCCTGAAGCAGCCGCTTGTCGCCTCAAAGCGCGAGGGGCAGTTCGACGTCGTCTGCACGGTGAGCGGCGGCGGGCTTTCGGGCCAGGCCGGCGCCGTCCGTCATGGCATCTCCAAGGCGCTCACCCGCTTCGAACCTGAGCTCCGCGGCGTGCTGAAGAAGGGCGGGTTTCTCACCCGCGACGCCCGCACGGTCGAGCGCAAGAAGTACGGCAAGGCCAAGGCCCGAAAGAGCTTCCAGTTCTCCAAGCGCTAACAGCGCTTCGTGGACGACTAGGTCTCCGTCATTCCGGCGCAAGCCGCAATCCAGCCGATAATCAACGATCCATTGCTGGATACCGGCTTTCGCCGGTATGACGAAGGCAGCTTGGTCAATCCTCCTTCGCAAGACACATAAGCGAGCTTCGAACATGGCCAGCAACAAGACGATCAAGGCCGCCGTGCTTGGCGCATCCGGCTATACCGGCGCCGACATGATCCGGCTCGCCGCGCTGCATCCTGCCATCAAGCTCGTCGCGCTCATCGCCAAGGGCCATGCGGGCCAGAGCCTCGCCCAAGTCTTTCCGCATCTGGCAAGCCTCGATGCGCCGGCCCTTGTCAGCTCCGACCAGGTGGACTGGAGCAAGGTCGATGTCGCCTTTTGCGGGCTGCCGCATGGCACCGCCCATTGCGAGATCGCCAAGCTGCCGAAGCGCATCAAAATCATCGACATGTCGGCCGACTTTCGCCTGCGCGATCCTGCAACTTACGCCGAATGGTATGGCGGCGAGCACGGCGCGCCGGAGCTTCTCAAGGGCGCGGTCTATGGGCTGACCGAGCATTATCGCGACAAGATCAAAGACGCGCGCCTCGTTGCCTGCCCGGGCTGCTATCCCACGGCCGTGCTGCTTGCGCTTCTGCCGCTGACCAAGGCGAAGCTCATCGCGCAGGAGGACATCATCATCGATGCGAAGTCGGGCGTCTCCGGGGCGGGGCGCACGCTCAAACAGAACATCCTGTTCTCCGAAGCGGGCGAGGGGCTTTCGCCCTACGGCATCGGCAACCACCGCCATGTGCCGGAGATCGAGCAGGAGCTGGGGCTCGCGGCAGGAGTGCCCGTGACCGTCAACTTCACCCCGCATCTTGTGCCCATGAGCCGGGGCGAGCTGTGCACCTCGTATGTCCGGCTTGCCGGCAAGGCGGGGGCTGCCGATCTCCGCGCGGCTCTCGCCAAGGCCTATGCCGACAGTCCCTTCGTGCGCGTGGTCGAGGAGGGTGTGATCCCCGCGACCCAGCACGTGCGCGGCTCGAACTTCTGCCATATCGGCGTGTTTGCCGATCGGCTCCCCGGCCGCGCCATCGTGGTGTCGGCCATCGACAATCTGGTGAAGGGCTCAGCCGGCCAGGCCTTGCAGAACTTCAATCTGATGTATGGCTTCGACGAAACGACCGGCCTCGAGCAGCTCCCGCTGTTTCCCTGAGAGCCTGAGGCGCACATTGCACCTGACCCTTTGTCGCCAATGGCGATTCCGGTAACAGGTGCTAGCCGCGGCTCTTTACATAACTCCCTGGCGCGTCCTCGATCGGGGGCAGGGGGCCCGCCGACGGGTCGCGTGCCGGCACCTTGTCACCCGAATAGGCGGCAAGCCAGGCCGCCCAGTCGGGCCACCACGAGCCCGCCGTCTCCGTGGCCTGCGCCAGCCACTCCTGTAAAGAGCTCGCAGACGCCCCGGACCAATATTGATACTTCTTCTTGGCGGGCGGATTGACCACTCCGGCAATATGGCCCGACCCCGCCATGGCATAGCGAACCGGTCCGCCAAACAGCTTGCTGCCGCGGAACACGGAAGCTGCCGGCGCGATGTGGTCCTCTTTGGTGAACAGCTCGTAGATCGGCATCGTCACGCGGCCAAGATCGAGGCGGACGCCGCCAAGCTGCATCTCGCCCTTGCTCAAGCGGTTCAGATGGTAGAACTCGCGCAAGTAGAAGGCGTGATTGGCAGCCGGCAGCCGCGTCGAGTCGGCGTTCCAGAACAGGAGGTCGAACGGGAAGGGCTTCTTGCCGAGGAGGTAGTTGTTGATGACGTAAGGCCAGATGAGATCGCGCGGCCGCAGCATGTTGAACACTGCCGCCATGCGCGAGCCGTCGAGATAGCCCTGCTCGGCCATCATCTCCTCGAGCGCCTTCAGCTGCGAGTCGTCGATGAAGATGAGGAGGTCGCCCGCCTCGCTGAAATCGACCTGCGCCGCGAGGAAGCTCGCCGAGGACACGCGGTTATCGCCCTTGGCCGCCATATAGGCGAGCGTGGAGGCGAGCAACGTGCCGCCGACGCAATAGCCGAGCGCGTTGATGTCGGGGCTGCCGGTCTGGCGGATGACGGCGTCGATCGCGCCGAGCACGCCCTCGCGCATATAGTCCTCGAAGGTCTTCTGCGCGTGCTTGGCATCGGGATTGACCCAGGAGATCAAGAACACGGTGAAGCCCTGGTCGACCGCCCATTTGACGAACGACTTCTCGGGGACGAGATCGAGAATGTAGTATTTGTTGATCCAGGGCGGCACGACGAGGAGGGGCCGCGCATAGACCTCCCCTGTCGTCGGCGCGTATTGGATGAGCTGGATCAACTCGTTCTGGAACACGACCTTGCCTTGGGTCACGGCGAGGTTCCGGCCGATCTCGAAGGCGGACAGGTCGGTCTGGCTGATGCGGAGCAGATCCTTCGATTGCTCGAGGTCATGGACGAAATGGGCCATGCCCTGCACCAGGTTCTCGGCGTTGGTCGCCAATGTGGTGCGGACGACTTCCGGGTTGGTGAAGGCGAAGTTCGACGGCGACATCGCGGCGAGCATTTGGTTCAAGTAGAAGAGCGCCTTCTTGCGCGTCTTCTCGTCGACGCCCTCGGTGTTGCGGGTGAGGTCCTCGGCCCAGCGCGAAGTGATGAGATAGGACTGTTTACAGAAGTCGAAGAACTGGCCGTTCGACCAGTCGGGATCCTTGAAGCGGTTGTCGCCGGGCTCCGGCACGACGACGGGCTCGACCTCCTCGCCGAAAAACCGGCGGAAGGAGCGGCCCCAAAGGTCCGCATAGCTCTGGAACAATTCGCTTTGCGCCGTGGCGAACTTGCTCGGCTCGCTCACCCAGTGCCGGGCGATCTCGCCGAACGACTTCGCTGCCTCGCCCACCTCCGAGGCCATGCTGTAGGGCCCTTGCCCATTGGAGTTGCTACGCTCGGCCAAGGTCGAGAACGCCTTGGCCCCCTGGTCGAACAGACGCACCATGTTGCGGGCGAGCGCGTCGAGTTGATCGATATGAAATTTCTCGGCCTCGGGCTTTTCGAGGCCTTTATTGCTCTCCTGCATTAATTTGTCCTTGTTTTACCCCCAATTAACCCTGCTGAAGCCACCTTGGGGGAGGAGTCTCGTTTCCCCGGCGGCTATCGCGCAAAGGCTCATTGTGCTATGCAATATAGCAAGTGGCGGGGAATGCCAATCGTCGCGAACCCAACAAGAACAGTCTTCTGACGCAATGCTGCACATGACGGGAAGATTTGCTTTGCGCCTGCTTGCGGTCCTGCTGCCGCTGGGGCTTGGCGCGTGCGCCGATACCTTGACCTCCGGCCAGCCCCTGGCAAGCTCGACTGAGCTCCTGCGCGACTATGACAAGACCTTGACCAAGACCGAGCAAAAGGCCGTCATCAGCGAGTTGCAGAGCGACCAGGCGAAGGCGGCGAAGCAGGAGGGTGCGCCGCAGCAAGAAGCGGCCGCACCGGCGGCGGCGAAGCCCGCTGACAAGCCAAACTAGCGGCCGATCCCTTTCGCGGCAGTTCGCTTGCCCCGCGGCCTGTTTCTGTGGTTCAAGGGGGAGCCTTTTCAGGGTCTGATCGGGCGGAGACCCGTGCGTACGTGAACAGCGATTTCCACAGAATCAAGCGGCTACCGCCTTACGTCTTCGAGCAGGTGAACAAGCTCAAGGCCGAGGCGCGCGCCCGCGGCGACGACATCATCGATTTCGGCATGGGCAATCCCGACATGCCGACGCCCGAGCATATCGTCGCCAAGCTGGTCGAGACGGTGCGCGATCCCCGCACCAATCGCTATTCAGCCTCGAAGGGAATTCAGGGCTTGCGCAAGGCCCAGGCCGCCTATTATGCGCGGCGCTTCGGCGTGAAGCTCGATCCCACCACGCAGGTCGTGGCGACGCTCGGCTCCAAGGAAGGCTTCGCCAACGTGGCCCAGGCGATCACCGCGCCGGGCGACGTGATCCTCGTGCCGAACCCGACCTATCCCATCCACGAGTTCGGCTTCATCATGTCGGGCGGCGTCATCCGGCATCTGCCGGCGCGCACCGACTCCCAGTTCATGACCTCGCTCGACAAGGCGGTGCGCCACTCGGTGCCGAAGCCGTCGGCGCTTGTCCTCAATTATCCTGCCAATCCCACGGCCGTCGTCGCCGATCTCAACTTCTATCGGGAGGTGGTCGCCTTCGCCAAGAAACACGAGCTGATCGTGCTCTCCGATCTTGCTTATGCCGAGATCTATTTCGAGGGCGAGCCGCCGCCCTCGATCCTCCAGGTCCCGGGCGCCATGGACATCGCGGTGGAGTTCACCACCCTGTCGAAGACCTACGCCATGCCTGGCTGGCGCGTCGGCTTCGCCGTCGGCAACGAGCGCCTGATCCATGCGCTCACCCGTGTGAAGTCCTATCTTGATTATGGGGCCTACACCCCGATCCAGGTGGCTGCCGCCGCGGCGCTGAACGGGCCGCAAGACTGCATCGACGACATTCGCGCGATTTATAAGCGGCGCCGCGATTGCCTGGTCGACGCACTGACGCGGGCCGGCTGGCCGATCCCCTCGCCGCCCGCCACCATGTTCGCCTGGGCGCCGATCCCCGAGATGTTCGCCCATCTCGGCTCGCTCGAATTCTCCAAGCTCATCCTCGAAAAGGCTTCCGTCGCCGTCTCGCCCGGAGTGGGATTCGGGGAGTATGGGGAGGGGTATGTCCGCATCGCGCTTGTGGAGAACGAGCAGCGCATCCGCCAGGCAGCCCGCAACATTCGGAAGTTCCTCTCCGAATCCGCCAAGACCATGCACAACGTCATTCCCATTGCCTCTAAGGCGAATCGGTCGTTCTGATCCTTTCCCATGACGGATGGTTTGAAGCTTGGATTGGCCGGGGTCGGCACTGTCGGCAGCGGGCTGTTGCGGCTCCTCGCTGCGCGCAAAGGCGAGCTCGCCGCGCGTGCCGGGCGTTCGATCGAGGTCGTCGCCGTGTCGGCGCTGAACCGGCACAAGAACCGCGACGCCGACATCTCGGGCTTCCGCTTCGTGCAAGACCCGGTCGCTCTCGCCAAGGATCCAGCCATCAACGTCTTTGTCGAGCTGATCGGCGGCGAGGGGGGCGTGGCGAAACAGGCGGTGGAGGCGGCGCTCAGCTCAGGCAAGCACGTCGTCACCGCCAACAAGGCGCTGCTCGCCCATCACGGCCCTAGCCTCGCCGCGCTTGCCGAGAAGCACGGCGTGGCGCTCAATTTCGAGGGGGCCGTGGCCGGCGGCATCCCCGTGGTCAAGGTCATCCGCGAGAGCCTGCAAGGCAACGACATCTCGCGCGTCTACGGCATCCTCAACGGCACCTGCAATTACATCCTCACCCTCATGGAACAGGAAGGCCGGGCCTTCGCCGACGTGCTGAAGGAGGCGCAGGCGCAAGGCTATGCCGAAGCCGATCCCACTTTCGACATCGGCGGCTTCGATACCGCCCACAAGCTCGCTCTGCTCACGAGCCTTGCCTTCGGCACGCGCGCCAGCATCGAGTCCGTCTATGTCGAGGGCATCGAAACGATCATGCCTGCCGATATCGAGGCTGCCGGCGATCTCGGCTACCGCATCAAGCTGCTCGGCGTTGCGCTCCGCACCGAGAGCGGCATCGAGCAGCGCGTGCATCCGACCATGGTGCCGAAAGACACGGCCATCGCCGAGGTCGACGGCGTGCAGAATTGCGTCGCCATCGACGGCGACTTCGTGGGCGACGTCATGCTGATCGGGGCGGGCGCCGGCGGCGGTCCCACGGCTTCAGCGGTGACGAGCGACCTCATCGACATCGCCCGCGGCCTTATCCTGCCGCCGTTCGGCACCAAGGCCAAGAACCTGAAGCCGTACAAGAAGGCGCAGATGCGCGCGCACGAAGGCGGCTACTATATCCGGCTGTCGGTTTACGACCGGACCGGCGCCTTCGCTGCCATCGCCACCCGCATGGCAGAGCAGGGGATCTCCATCGAGAGCATCGTGCAGCGGCGTCCGCGCGCCGAGCTGCCGGGCTTTAAACGGCGGCACGAAGGCTCGCCCGCTGCCGTGGTGATGATCACCCATCAAACTACCGAGGCCGCGATCCGCAAGGCTTTGGCCGGGATCGAGCGCGACGGCCATGTCGAGGCGAAGCCGCAGATGATCCGCATCGAAAAACTGTGAGCCTGAGCCGCGCCCCCGCGCTCAACGTTCAGGGATTGGCTTTCAAGGCATCCCGCACGACGTCAGGGGCGCTGGCAATCACCTTGAGATAGGCCTTGGCCGCCTGGTCAGGCTCGGCGCGACCCTGCTCCCAATCGCGAAGCGTGCCGAGCGGGATTTGATAGCGTGTGGCGAAATCTTCCTGGCTCAGCCCCAGCGCGCGGCGGATGATCTTGGCCTGCGGCGTGCGCTTCATGCGCTTGAAGTCAGCCTCCGAGAGCGGCCTTGCATCAGGATCACTTAAGGCAGCCGCGCGTTTTTCGGCTGCCGTCATCGCCTCAAAGCGGCTCCAGTCGCCTTCTGACGAAGCGCGCCGTTTAGGAGTTTTCTTCGTGATATTGGCGCCGCTCATGGGGTTCTGCTCCTCTTGCGGAGATTAGCCGGACGGTCTCGCCCTGCAGTGTGTAGGCTACGAATAGGAGACGGCCATCCGCCATGCCGATGATAACGAAACGCGGCTCGCCATAGTCTTGGCGGTCGTCGTCGTATTCAATGGCAAATGGATCCGCAAACACCTCTCTAGCCTTCTCGAAAGTCACACCGTGCTTGGCGTAATTCTCGAGGGCTTTGGTTTCGTCCCAAGTGAAGCCGGCATCGGGCACGGAGGTACTGTTTACCCGTAGTTTGTCGATACGTCGAGAGATTCCTACCCTGCGAGAACCGAGCGCAAAAGCCTGGCTGGGATCGAGCGCGACGGCCATGTCGAGGCGAAGCCGCAGATGATCCGCATCGAAAAACTGTGATAGTGAATGTGTAACCCTACACGCGGCGACTAAGATCGCGTGAGGGCAGGGAGGATCGGACGTGTTGAAGACTGCGGCCAAGACCGAGCTCGACCGCGCTCTGGCGCTCGATATCGTTCGGGTGACGGAGGCCACCGCTGTGGCTGCCGCCCTGTGGCGCGGCCGCGGCAATGAGGCCGCCGCCGACGAGGCCGCGGCTGCCGCCATGTACCGGGAGCTGGCGCGCCTGCCGATCGAAGGGGTGGTCGTCGTCGGCGAAGGCGAAGAGAACGAGACGCCGCTCCTCTATATCGGTGAGACGGTCGGCGCCGGCGGGGGAGGGGCACATAAGGTCGATCTTGCGGTCGATCCCGTAGAGGGCTCGACGCTGTGCGCCAAGGCGCTCCCCAACGCGCTCTCGGTGCTGGCCATGGCCGAGCGCGGCAGCCTGTTGAAGGTGCCCACCATCTATATGGACAAGGTCGCCATCGGCCCGGGCTTCCCCGAAGGCCTGGTCGATCTCGACGCGTCTCCCGCCGATAATCTCAAGGCGCTCGCTTTAGCCAAAGGCGTGCCGGTCAGCGAGATCACCGTCTGCATCCTCGACCGGCCGCGCCACGCCAAGCTCATCGAGGAGGTGCGCGCCTCGGGCGCAGCGCTTCGGCTCATCGGCGACGGCGACATTGCCGGCGTGATCCACGTGACGGAGCCGCTGGAGACCGGCATCGACATCTATATGGGCACCGGGGGAGCGCCGGAAGGCGTGCTCGCGGCCGCAGCACTTGCCTGTATCGGCGGCCAGATGCAAGGGAGGCTGGTGGCGGCGAACGAGCAGCATCGCGCGCGAGCCCGCGCCGCCGGCATTGTCGATCTCGGCCGCAAATACACCATGCGCGATATGATCATGGGCGATCTGTCCTTCGCCGCCACCGGCATTACCGACGGCTCCCTGCTCGAAGGCGTGCGTTTCACCAAGGAGGCGATCTTCACCCACACCGTGGTGATGCGCGCCTCGACCCGCACGGTGCGCTGGATCAGGACCGAGCATCCCGACATCAGCAAGTTCGACTGACGGGGCAGCGCCCCCGAATCGGTTACACTCGCGATCAGAAGATGATCGACGAGTGGATGGCGTGGCGTGACGGCGGCCCTGAAATACATCACGGCGGAAGGCGGGGACGCGCCCGCGCTTCTCGGCGTTGAGCATTCCGCCCGCGGGCGCCGCTGGGTCGAGCGCCTGGATCCGGCGCGAGCGCTTGCTGCCACGGCGATTTCACAGGCGCATGGCTTGCCGGAGCTGCTCGGCCGCGTTCTCGCCGCTCGTGGCGCCGAGACCCACACCGTCTCCCGCTATCTCGACCCGTCGCTCCGCACCCTCCTGCCCGACCCGGCCCGCCTGCAAGACATGGAGAGGGCAGCAGAGCGCTTTGCTTCAGCCATCAGGGACGGCGAGCCCGTCGCCGTGTTCGGCGATTACGATGTTGACGGCGCAGCGTCCGTCGCCCTGATCGAGCGCTTCTTGCGCGCCCATGGGCAAGATGTCGCGACCTACATTCCCGACCGGCTCACCGAGGGCTATGGGCCGACGCCGGCGGCGCTCACCGGCCTCGCCATGGACGGCGCGCGCCTCATCCTCACCGTCGATTGCGGCACCACCGCAGACGCCGCGATCGCCGCGGGCAACGCAGCCGGCGCCGAGATCATCGTCATCGATCACCACCAGGCCGACGAGGCGCTGCCCGCCGCCTTCGCCGTGCTGAACCCCAACCGCCAGGACGACCTCTCCGGCCAGGGGCATCTCGCTGCCGCGGGCGTCGTGTTCCTGTTCCTGGTGGCGACGACGCGGGCGCTCCGCCGCAACGGCTATTACGTCAATCGCGCCGAGCCTGACCTTCTCGGCCTCCTCGACCTCGTGGCGCTTGCTACGGTGTGCGATGTGGTGCCCCTGAAGGAGGCGAACCGCGCCTTCGTGGCCAAGGGGCTCAAGGTCATGCGGCTCCGGCACAATCAAGGCTTGCGCGCTCTTGCCGATGAAGCCCGCATCGATGAAGCGCCGACCTCCTATACGCTCGGCTTCATCTTGGGACCGCGCATCAATGCCGGCGGCAGGGTCGGCGCTTCGAGCCTCGGCGCGCGGCTGCTCGCTTCTGACGACGAGATCGAGGCGCGCACGATTGCCGCGAAGCTCGAAGCTCTCAATGCCGAGCGGCGGGCAATCGAGGAGCGGATGCTCGAGGAAGCCTTCGCCCATGCCGAAGCCTCCCTTGCCGCGTCACCCGATCAGCCTTTGCTCTATCTCGGCGCCGAAGGCTGGCATAAGGGGTTGCTCGGGTTGATCGCCGGCCGCGTCGCCGAGCGCTTCCATGTTCCGGCCTTCGTCACGGCGCTGGACCCTGACGGCACCGCCACGGGATCGGCGCGCTCGATTGCCTCCGTCGATCTTGGCGCCGCCGTGCGGGCGGCCGTGCAAGAAGGGCTCCTGGTCAAAGGCGGCGGTCACGCCATGGCCGCAGGGTTCAAGCTTGAACGCCGGAAGCAAGAGGCGGTGCAGGCGTTCCTGCTCGAGCGCCTGGCAAGACCGGTGGCCCAGGCGGCGGCCATCCGCCATCTCGCCATCGACGGCGCTCTCTCCGCCGGCGGCGCGAGCAAAGAGCTGATGGACCTGCTTGATCGCGCAGGGCCCTACGGGCCTGGACATCCCGAGCCGCGCTTCGTCTTTCCCGCCCACCGCCTCAGCCGCGTTCGCAGCATCAAGGACCTCCATGTCCGCTGTACGCTTCAGGCCTCTGATGGGACGCGCATCGAGGCTTGCGCCTTCCGCGTGGCCGGCACGAAGCTCGCGACGCTTCTCCTCAAAGGCGAAGGACTGCCCCTCCATGTCGCGGGGTATTTGCGGCGAAACAGCTGGCAGGGCCGCGAAAGCGTGGAGCTCATGATCGAGGACGCGGCTGACCCGCGCGGAAGCTCGCGCTAGCCGCGTTCTTGCGGGCTTGGGCAAAGCTTTCTATATCACGGGGCTCAAGACGCACGCCCCCTTCGTCTAATGGTTAGGACGTCAGGTTTTCAACCTGAAAACAGGAGTTCAATTCTCCTAGGGGGTACCATTCCGGGCCTCACCCTTCGAGACGGCCTTCGGCCCTTCTCAGGTTGAGGATCAAGCTCTCATGGTGAGGAGCGCCGCGTCTCGAACCATGAGATTTCTGGGCGCGAGAAGCGCACCTACCACTTGCCGGTATTCGGCATCGACGCCCACGGCTCCTGCTTTGGCTTGGGCGCGCCCTTCTGCAACAGCTCGATCGAGACATTGTCGGGGGAGCGGATGAAGGCCATGTAGCCGTCGCGTGGCGGACGGTTGATGGTCACGCCCTTCTTCAATAGGCTCTCGCACGTCGCGTAGATGTCGTTGACCTCGTAGGCGAGGTGCCCGAAATTGCGGCCCTCGCCATAGGCTTCAGGGTCCCAATTATACGTGAGCTCGACCTGGGCCTCATCGTCGCCCGGGGCAGCGAGGTAGAAGAGCGTGAAGCGCCCTTGCGGGTTCTCCATGCGCCGCACCTCTTTCAGTCCGAGCTTGTTGCAGTAGAAATCGAGCGACTGATCGACATCGGAAATGCGCACCATGGTGTGCAGATATTTCATCGCGATCGTCTCCTTGCGCAGTCCCTCAAAGGCGAGCGCACCCTTAGCGCGGAGTGCTGAGCTGTGGCAAGCGCGTCACGCTGGCTTGGACTTTCGGCAAGCGGCGATGCTGATTGCAGCTTCATTGTTGCCCGGGGTCCACAGCACGACGCACGCTTGCACGTCGCGGCGCCAGAAGTGAAATTTCTCTCGATGGCAGAAACGTTTGCGCTGTCGCAACGCCGAATCGCCCGCGCTTTCGTGGGCGATGCGACTGGTCTCTCCATCACGTGAGATTCGCTGGCCGATCAGGTGGTTGCGCGTCCTCTTGCGGGGAGACGGCGAAGTCGCCCGCGAATTGTGGAGAAGGCACGACGCTTTGGAAAATTCCTCTAGCCTCGGTAAGCGGCGATGCTATGTTCGCAGCGAGTGTATTCCAGCCGATTCGTGTGTGGGGCGTCGGTCGGCTGCGTCGAAAGTAAAGCGGGGGAATGCGGCATGGGGGCGAAAGAACCGCCACATCTAGAGGGCCATACCCAACGCGACGAGGAAGTCACAGTTGATGTCTTCGAAGTGTCAGGATCGATCAAGTGGTTCGATGCGTCAAAGGGTTATGGGTTTATCGTTCCGGACGAGGATCTTCCCGACGTTCTTCTGCACGTGACGTGCCTGCGCCGCGACGGCTTCCAGACGGCCTACGAGGGAGCGCGTGTCGTCTGCGAGGTGCTGCGCCGGCCGAAGGGCTTGCAGGCTTTCCGCATTCGCGCCATGGACGATTCGACGGCGGTCCATCCGTCGGAACTGCCGCAGCGGACCCACGTCGTGGTCGTCCCGGAGAGCGACTGGGAACGCGCCATGGTGAAGTGGTTCAACCGGCTGCGCGGCTTTGGTTTTCTCACCCGGGGCCCACAGAGCCTCGACGTCTTCGTGCATATGGAGACGCTCCGGCGCTGCGGCTTTACCGAGCTCAGGCCCGGGCAATGGGTGCTGGTGCGCTATGGCAGAGGGCCGAAGGGGCTAATGGCAGCCGAGCTCAAGCCCGACGGCGCGCAGGGACCATCCTCCCACTGACCATCGTTAGGCTCGACCGGCTTTGCCGCATCGCTGCTGCCTATTTGCTGGCGCTCGCGCTGTTTACGACGATCGACATCGGCGCTGCGGCGAGCACAGGCACCCTCGTGCTCAAGACATCGTCCGGCGACCACAACTTCAATATCGAGGTCGCCACCACCGACCAGGAGCGCACGCTTGGCCTGATGTTTCGCCGCGCGCTTCCGGAAAACGGCGGCATGTTGTTCCTCTACAACCCACCGCAGCCTGCCGCCATGTGGATGAGGAATACACTCATCCCGCTCGACATGGTTTTCATCTCCGCCGATGGCAAGGTGCATCGGATCGAGGCGAATACCGAGCCCTTCTCCACCGCGCTGATCGCGTCAGAGGGCGCCGTGGTCGGGGTGTTGGAGCTGAATGCGGGCGAGGCCGACAAGATCGGCCTGAAGCCGGGAGACAAGGTCGTCTATCCCGGTCTTGCCACGGGCAAAGACCCGTAGTCTCATGCTCCGTCATACCGGCGAAAGCCGGTATCCAGAGGCCAGAGTCCGGCACCGGTTGTCCTGGGATTCTGGCTTGCGCCGGAATGACGAGCGAGTTGCCGGTCCCCACATTAGCGCCTCGCTCATGACTTGAGGCTAGGCTCTTGAGGCTGGCGTCTGGAGGCTAGCCTATCGGGCCGAGGCGAACTATGTATGTCACGAATGGCTGTCAGGCTCTGCTCGTTGTCTCAGCCATACGCCAGCGATGTAAGTCGGGGCATAGCGCAGTCTGGTAGCGCACCTGCTTTGGGAGCAGGGGGTCGGAGGTTCGAATCCTCCTGCCCCGACCATCGCTTGCCTGTTCCAAGATAAGGATGCTCATGGCCGCCCGCATCTATAAGCCCGCCAAGACCGCGATGCAGCAGGGCAACGCCGCGACGCGCGACTGGATCTTGGAGTATGCGCCTGAGCAGCCGCTGACGATCGAGCCCTTGATGGGCTGGACGAGTTCTGCCGATACGAAGTCGCAAATCCGCATGGGCTTCGCCACCAAGGATGAGGCGATCGCTTACGCGACGCGCAACGGCATTGCCTTCCGCCTCGAGGAGCCGCAAAAGACCGGCGTGAGACCGAAGTCCTATGCCGAGAATTTCAAGTTCGGCAGGCCCGACCGCTGGACGCACTGAGACCTGTTTCGGCTATAGTCGGCCGATCGTGCGTGGTCCCGTAGCTCAAGGGATAGAGCATCTGCCTTCTAAGCAGAGGGTTGAAGGTTCGAATCCTTCCGGGATCACCAACCCCGTTGCAGCGCCGCCGATGCGATCTCGTCGCTCATGTCGAGAGTCTAGTATCGCACCAGTCGCGGCGTGATTGGATTTTGGTTCCACACAGTTTCAGAAATGAGAAGGCCGCAGCGTGCGCTGCGGCCTCGACCTGCGACCGGAGTCGCTTATGCTCAAAGACTTAGTAATGTTTGATCACCACACCCAGCTGCAGTGTTGGTGACCATGATGCCACCAGCAGTAATAATGGTGGTGATGGTGGTGATGGTGGTGATGGTAGCCGTAGTAGCCATAGTAATATGCCGACACAGGCGTCGGCGCAAACGCGCCGAACAGTAAGGCTAGCGCCACGGCACAGCAGATCAAAACCCGATGCATAGGATTGCTCCCTTCTTGTTAGTGACACCGAACGTAAGGCGACAAGGATTAGCTTGTCTCCCGGCAGGCGCTTTGAGCTAGGTCAACTCGTGGTCGCAGTTGGCCTCCCCCTGCGGGAACCTCTGTCGGTGAACAAACATGCGCTGGATTTTAGAATCGTGCGTCAACAGTGCAAGAGCGCACTACTCGTCACGCTTGAGCAGCCGGAGCATTGGCGCGCCAGTCTACATCGCGTGGCGAACGCGTCGAGCTTTTTGCGTGGGGACTGATCTCAGGCGGCTCGGTTGGCCGGGGGTCGCGCCTTTGGCTGTGCACCGTGTTCGGAAGACACTTTTTTCTCGCTCAGCGAGCGTAGTCCAAACTCCAATAGCCGCCGCATGGCGTCCGAGCGGTTCATGCCTTCGCGCTTAGCCCATGCCTTGATGGGGATGATGAGAGACGCAGGAAGCCGAACCGTGACGAGCGGGTCGCCACCAATGGCCGGGTGTCGCCTCTTTTTCGGAGTGCCCGTTCCCATGTCTTGAAAAATACCCGGTCCGACGTGCCAAGACAAGCAACCTCCACCCTGCCACGCGCGCTTGCAGCGAACGAAGCGTCGGGGCGGCGGCGCCCCCCGCTTTGTGGGGGGCGACGAAGGACCCCTTAGCCCTTCGGGGAAACTAGCTGTCGCCTATTGCTCCCACTTCTCAATCAGCGCCTCGACACGCCCGCGCACCCTTTGCCGGGCTTAGGGGCGGCCTCGGGGCGTAGACCGTGCAACACTTTGACATTACTTATAGGTGTCCCTTCTTCCGGGATCACCATTTGCTCCGCCCCTTGAGGCTTGCGCCCAACCCCTTGGCGAGGACAAGAATGCGCCCAGTCGTCAGACTAGCCCTAACGCTCATCGTGTTGCTGCACGCCGGAGCTGCTGCGGCCGAGCCCAAGCTCCTGTGGGAGGCCAAAGGCTTGGCGCAGCCCGAATCGGTCGTGCAGGATCCGGCGACCGGCGCCATCTATGTCAGCAATATCGCCGGCGCGATCATGCAGAAGGACGGCAACGGCTTCATCGCCAAGCTCACCAGCGACGGGAAGATGATCCAGCGTCAGTGGGTCAAGGGACTGAACGCCCCGACCGGACTCGCGCTCTATGACCGCAAGCTCTATGTCGCCGATGTCGATCAGCTGGTGGAGATCAATGCCGCCTCGGGAGAGATTTCCAACCGCTACGATGCCAAAGGCGCGACCTTCCTCAACGACGTGGCGGTCGACGGAGAGGGGACCGTCTACGTCTCGGACACGCCGACCAACACCATTTGGCGCCTGAAGGACGGAAGCTTCGAGCCGTTATTGGCCAATGACGCCTTGAACGGGCCGAATGGGCTTCTCGTGCAAGGCGACACGCTGATCGTTGCGTCTTTGGGCAAGATCCCCAGCCAAGGGCAAAAGGGGGAGCTCGGGGGCCTCATGGTGGTCTCCTTGAAGGACCTGGCCGTGAAGAAGCTCGGCGACGGAACACCCATTGGCAATCTCGATGGCATCGAGCTCTTGAAGCCCGGCGTCTATCTCGTCACGGACTGGGCCGCGGGCGCCCTCTATCGTGTCGACGCCAAGGGCAAGGCCGAGCGCTTGATCGACCTCAACCAGGGCAGCGCCGACCTGACCTATCTTCCGGACAAGAAGACGGTGCTGATCCCGATGATGCTCGACAACTCTGTTGCCGCCTACGCGTTGGAGTAGACCATCGTCTCGGCAATCGCAGAGCGAGGCAGCTCTATACGACGCTCCGGACCACGCCGCCATCGGCCCGGAGCGCGGCACCCGTGATGGCCGAGGCGCCTTCGCCGGCGAGGAACACGACGAGGTTTGCCACCTCGTCCGGCTCGGCGAAGCGGCGGATCAGCGAGGTGGGACGCATCGTGCGCAGGAACTCCGCCTCCACGGTCGGGAGGTCGGTGGCGTGCTCGGCGGCGACCTTGGCAAGGAAGTCCACCGCCCCCTCCGATCGGGTCGGCCCCGGCAAGACGGCGTTCACCGTGACCCCGGTCCCCGCAAGGCTCTCGGCGATGCCGCGCGACAGCGCGAGCTGCGCCGTCTTGCTCACGCCGTAATGGACCATCTCGGGCGGGGTCTGCACGGCGGACTCGCTCGAGATGAAGATGACGCGGCCCCAGTTCCGTTTCAGCATGTGCGGCAACAGCTCGCGCGTGAGCCGCACCCCGCTCATCACATTGACCTCGAAGATGCGGAACCAGTCCTGATCGTTGATCTCGAGGAAGGGGACGGGCTCGAAGATGCCCACATTGTTCACGAGAATATCGATACGGCCCGCCCCCTCGAGGAGCCGCGCCACGCCCTCGGCGCTGCTGAGATCGGCGGCGATGCCGATGGCGTGCGAGCCGACCTCCGAGCCGATGCGCTGGACGGTCTCGGCGACCTTCTGCTCGGTGCGCCCGTTGACGATGACCTCGGCGCGCTCCCGCGCGAGCCCCCGCGCGATGGCGAAGCCGATGCCCGCCGTCGATCCCGTGACGAGCGCCCGCTTACCTCGGAGCTTCAAATCCATGGCCGCGTCCCCCAATTCGCCTGAAACCTACGCCCGGAGGCCAAGCCTCGCAAAGCCGGCCTCGAGGTCCGCCTTCAAATCCTCGACGTCCTCGAGCCCGATATGCAAGCGAAGTGCCGGGCCGTCGGCCTGCCATGCCGTGGCGGTGCGGTAGGCGCTCGGGTCGAAGGGGAGGATCAGGCTCTCGAACCCGCCCCAGGAATAGCCCATGCCGAACAGGGTGAGACCGTCCAGCATGGCGGCCACGGCAGCCTGGCTGCAGGGCTTCAGAACGACGGAGAACAGCCCCGAGGCGCCGGTGAAATCGCGCTTCCATAAAGCGTGGCCGGGATCGGAGGGCAAGGCAGGGTGAAGCACGCGGGCGACTTCTGGCCGTCCGGCGAGCCAGCGCGCGATCTCAAGCCCAGATTTCTGATGGCGCTCAAGCCGCACGCCGAGACTGCGTAAGCCGCGCAAGCCGAGATAGACATCTTCTGGCCCAGGACAGAGGCCGAGTTCATCATGGGTCTTCTCGACCGCACGCGAGGCCTCCTCGGTCGCGGTGATGGCGCCGAGCATGGCGTCGGCATGGCCCACGATATATTTGGTGGCGGCCTGGATCGACACGTCGACGCCGTGTGCAAAGGGCTTGAAGTAGAGGGGCGTTGCCCATGTATTATCCAGGATGACCACCGGGCGGGCAGCATGCGCGGCGGCGGCGATGGCGGGGATGTCCTGCACCTCGAAGGTTTGCGAGCCGGGCGATTCGGCGAATACGACCCGCGTCTTCTCGGTGATGAGGCGCTCGATGCCAGCCCCGATCAAAGGGTCGTAATAGATGGTGGTGACGCCGAGCCGCTTCAGCACATTGTCGCAGAAGCGCCGGTTCGGGCGATAGACGCTGTCCGCGACAAGAATTTCGTCGCCAGCCGAGACGAAGGCGATCAGCGCCGTCGCAATGGCCGACAGGCCCGACGGCGTCAGCAACGTCCGATGTCCGCCTTCAATCTCGGCGATCGCCATCTCCAGCGCCTTGACCGTGGGCGTGCCGAGCCGCCCATAGGTGAAGTCTTGCGCGTTCGCCTCGAGGCTCGCCATGGTGGAAAACAGCACCGTGGAGCCGCGATAGATCGGCGTGTTGACGAAGCCGTGCTGGCGCGCGGGCTCGCGACCTGCATGCGCGAGCCTGGTGTCCGGTTTCTGCTTCCTGGTGTCTTTGCTCATTTAGCCTAAGCGAGGCCAGCGCCTCGCAAGGGGGCCCTAACCGGTCTCGATGGGAAGGCTTTGATCGGCGCCCCATTCCGACCAGGACCCGTCATAGACGGAGGTCTTGCGGTGGCCGATCTCGGCAAGTCCGAGCGCCAGCACGCTCGCGGTGATGCCCGAGCCGCAGCTCGCCACCACGGGCTTGTTGAGATCGACGCCGGCCTCTTCGAACAGCCTCTCGAGCTCGGGCGCCGATTTCATCGTGCCGTCTTTGTTGAGGAGGCGCGCGAAGGGGAGATTATGGGCGCCCGGGATATGCCCCGAGCGAAGGCCGGGGCGCGGCTCGGGCGCCTTTCCGGTAAACCGTTCAGCGGCGCGCGCATCCACGATCTCGGCCGAGCGGTCCTTGAGCAGGGCCTTCATGTCGGAGAGATCGCGCACGAGGTCGGCGTTGCGCCGCGCCGTGAAGTGGCGCGCGGTGCGGCCCCGCGGCTCGCCGCTCTCGATCGGCCGGCCCTCAAGCTTCCATTTCGGCAATCCGCCGTTCAGCACGCTCACGTCGTCCACGCCCATGACGCGGAAGGTCCACCACACGCGCGCGGCGCTATACAGCCCGGCCCGGTCGTAAACCACGATGCGCGAGCCGTCGCCGATCCCCATGCTGCGCATGCGCGAGGAGAATTTCTCGGGCGGCGGCAGCATATGCGGGAGCGCGCTCTTGCTGTCGGCAATCTCGTCGATATCGAAGAAGAGCGCCCCCGGGATGTGCTCCTCGAGATATTCTTCATGCGCGCTCTTGCCTTCGCTCGGCATATGCCAAGAGGCATCGATGATGACGAGGTCGGGGGCGTCGAGCTCGCGGCCGAGCTCCTCGGTCTCGGTCAGCCATGTCTTCGTCTGCAACAAATCGAAAATCTCCAATTTTGGCTTAGACGAATACGCGAGGGGCGGCGGCTTGTCCCTGGTCGAGCCACGGCGGGACCGGCAGCCCTTTCTCGCGCAGGAACTTGGGGTTGAACAGCCTGCTCTGGTAGCGCGTCCCGTAATCGCAAAGCACGGTGACAATGGTATGGCCGGG
>JBGQMX010000010.1:0-37044 GCA_041500805.1 Methyloceanibacter sp. | reverse complement strand
GAGCAGGTGATGCAGATCGCTCAAGTCCTCTCGGGCTTCTCGCTCGGCGAGGCCGATCTGTTGCGCCGCGCCATGGGCAAGAAGATCAAGAAGGAGATGGCGGCGCAGAAGCAGCACTTCATCGAGGGCGGCGTCGGCAACGGCGTGGACCGGGCGCGCGCCGAGTATATTTTTGAGCTGGTGGCGAAGTTCGCAGGATACGGCTTCAACAAGTCCCACGCCGCGGCCTACGCGCTGATCGCCTATCAGACCGCTTATCTCAAGGCGAATTACCCCACCGAGTTCCTGGCGGCGTCGATGACGCTCGACATGGGCAATGCCGACAAGCTCAGCGGCTTCGCACAAGAAGCCCTCCGCCTCGGCCTGCGCCTCGAGCCGCCCTCGGTCAACCGCTCGGAGGTGGGGTTCATCCCGAGCGACGGCGCCATCCGCTATTCGCTGGCGGCGCTGAAGAATGTCGGCCGCCACGCCGTCGAGCATATCTGTGAGGAGCGAGAGGCGCGGGGGCCGTTCCGCGACGTTTCCGACTTCGCGCGGCGCATCAATCCACGCCTCCTCAACAAGCGCGCGCTTGAGACGCTCGCTGCCGCGGGCGCCCTCGATGAGCTAGGGCTTGATCGCGCCACCGCCTTTGCCAATGTCGATCGGATGATCGCTGCCGGGAACCGGTCTATCGAGACGAGCGCCGAAGGCCAAGACGACCTCTTCTCGGGGGCCCAGCACGTCCCCCCTCCCATCGAGCTTCGCGCCGCCAAGCCGTGGGTCCCCACCGACCGGCTGTCACGCGAGTTCGAGGCGGTCGGCTTCTTCCTCACCGGCCATCCTCTCGACGACTATAAGGACGTGCTGGAGGCGCTCGGCGCCGAGACCTGGGTCGAGTTCGCCGCCAAGGCGCGCCTCCGCCGCGCGGTCGGCACGCTCGCGGGCACCGTCCTCCATGCAAGGGAGCGCCAGGGCAAGACCGGCAACGCCTATGCCTTTGTCGCCTTCTCCGACGCGACCGGGCAATTCGAGGCGGTGGTGTTCTCCGAGCTGCTTGCGGCCTCGCGCGCTCTGCTTGAGCCCGGGACCGCCGTTCTGCTCGATGTCGAGGCCGAGGCCGACGGCGAGAACGTCAAGGTCAGGGTGCAGCGCCTCTCCTCGCTCGACCGCGCCGCCGAAGCCCGCCACGCCGGCATGAAGGTCTATGTCGAGGACACGCGCGCCCTTGCCCCCCTTGCCGAGCAGGTGGGGTCGGGAGGCGGTCAGGGGCAGTTCCGCCTCGTGCTTCGCCTCGACGACCTTTCCCGCGAGGTAGAATTCGTCCTGCCGCGAGGCGTCGACGCCACGCCGAAGCAGAGGAGCGCGCTCAAGCTCGTGGAGGGGGTGGCCGCGATCAGCGCCCTCTGAGACGCCTTTCTGAGTTGCCTGCGGGCTCAACTTCCGCGGGCGCTGGCCCTTGCCAAGCCAAGGTGCCGTCCCTATAAACCGCACCATCTCACACGCGGGACGCCAAGCGTCACTTTGGCCTTTCTGGCCTCAGCGCTCGCTCCGGTGGCTTGGCTTCGGCCAGTCCTCTTTGTCCCGCGGCGGCAGAACCGGAAAAAGGAGAAGCAGGCCAATGGCACTGCCCAATGTCACTATGCGTCAGCTGCTTGAAGCCGGCGTGCATTTTGGTCATCAGACCCACCGCTGGAACCCGAAAATGGCGCCCTATATCTACGGGTCGCGCAACAACATCCACATCATCGATCTCACCCAGACGGTGCCGCTCCTGCATCAGGCGCTGCTCACCATTTCCGACGTCGTTGCCAAAGGCGGGCGCGTCCTCTTCGTCGGCACCAAGCGCCAGGCGTCGGAGGCGGTCGCCGACGCCGCGCGGTCATGCGCCCAATACTTCGTCAACCACCGCTGGCTTGGCGGCACGCTGACCAATTGGCGCACCATCTCGAACTCGATCAAGCGGCTCAAGTTTTTGGAGGAGATGCTAGCCGGCGAGACCCACGGTCTCACCAAGAAGGAGCTTCTCCAGCTCACCCGCGAGAAGGACAAGCTCGAGCGCTCCCTTGGCGGCATCAAGGACATGGGCGCGGTGCCGGATCTGATGTTCGTCATCGATACCAATAAAGAGGCGATCGCCATCGCCGAGGCCCGCAAGCTGCACATGCCGGTGGTGGCGGTGGTGGACTCAAACTCCGATCCGGAAGGCATCAGCCATCCCATCCCCGGCAATGACGACGCGGGCCGCGCCATCACCCTTTACTGCGATCTGATCTCGCGCGCGGCGATCGATGGGATCGAGCGCGCGCAAGGCGGCGGGGGCGTCGACCTCGGCGCTGCCGAGGAGCCCCTCGGCGAGCCCGGACTTGAGGGTGAGGAGGGTTCCGAACGGCCTGCGCCGCAGCCCGATCGCCGTCCCAAGCGCCCGGCGCGGCCCGACGGAAGGGGCCGCGACAACAGAGGCAGGTCCCAGGGCCCTCGTCCGGGTCAGGGTAAGAAGCCCAGATCAGAGCCCGAGGTGGCGAAACCAGAGCTCCAAGAGGAAAACAGCTAGGCCTGCGCCTCCCTAACGGCGCCCCGGCAGAGGCAAGCCATGACGATTACGGCAACGATGGTGAAGGACCTGCGCGAGAAGACGGGCGCGGGCATGATGGACTGCAAGGCGGCGCTGAACGAGACCAGCGGCGACATGGAGGCCGCGGTCGATTGGCTTAGAACCAAGGGTCTCGCCAAGGCCGCCAAGAAGGCTGGCCGCGTCGCCGCCGAAGGCCTGATCGGGCTCGCGGCAAAGCCGAAGGAGGCGGTCCTGGTCGAGGTCAACTCCGAGACCGACTTCGTCGCCCGCAACGACACCTTCCAGAAGATGGCCTCGGGCATTGCCGAGGCGGCGCTGGGGGCGAAAGGCGATGTCGACAAGCTTGCCAAGGCCAAATTTCCCGGCGGCAAGTCGACCGTGGCCGACACCGTCAAGGAGATGATCGGCACCATCGGCGAGAACATGACGCTGAGGCGTACCGCCTATCTCGACGTCAAGAAGGGCGCGGTCGCCAGCTACATGCACAACGCCATGGCGCCGGGGCTCGGCAAGATCGGCGTCATCGTCGCCCTTGAGTCGGCGGGCGATCCCGAGCAGCTCAAGAGCTTCGGCCGCCAGGTCGCCATGCATATCGCCGCCGCCAATCCGCAATCCGTCGACGTGGACAGTCTCGACAAGGCCGTGATCGAACGCGAGCGGGCCGTGCTGACCGAGCAGGCGAAGGAGTCCGGCAAGCCGGCACCCGTCATCGAGAAGATGGTCGAAGGCCGCTTGCGCAAGTTCTACGAGGAGGTCGTGCTGCTGGCGCAGCCCTTCGTGCACGATCCGGAGACGACCGTGGGCAAGGCTTTGGAAGCGGCCGAGAAATCGGCCGGCGCGCCGATCAAGATCACCGGCTTCTACCGTTTCGCGCTTGGCGAAGGCATCGACCGCGCCAGCGACGATACGGCGTGAGATAGGTCTGCGTTCGATTATCTGGCGAGAATCAGTTAGGCGAGCCCGAGGCTCGCCATAGCAAGCGGGGAGGCAGGCTGATGGCAGGGACGGCACCGGCCCTTGACCTTCGCTACCGGCGGGTCCTGCTCAAGCTGTCGGGCGAGGCGCTTGCCGGGGACAAAGGCTATGGCATCGATCTCGACGTGCTGGCCCCCATCGCCCGCGACGTTGCCGCTGCGGTGGCGTCCGGCGCCGAGATGTGCCTGGTGGTCGGAGGGGGCAACATCTATCGCGGCCTAAAGGCGGCGGAAGTCGGCATGGACCGGGCGCGCGCCGACTATATGGGCATGCTGGCCACGGTGATGAACGCGCTGGCGCTACAGACCGCCGTCGAGCGCGAAGGCCGGACGGCGCGGGTGCTGTCGGCGATCCCCATGCCCACGGTCTGCGAGGCCTATATCCGCGACAAGGCGCTCGACCATCTGGAGAAGGGCCGGGTGGTGATCTTCGCCGGAGGGACCGGCAACCCCTATTTCACCACCGATACGGCGGCGGCGCTCAGGGCCGCCGAGATGGGCTGCGATGCGCTTTTCAAGGCGACCCAGGTCGACGGCGTCTACAGCGCCGACCCGGAAAAGACGCCAAACGCCCGCCGTTACGACCGGCTGAGCTACGACGACGTCCTTAAGCAAGATTTGCGTATCATGGATGGCGCCGCAATCGCCCTTGCCCGGGACAATCGGATTCCGATAATTGTGTTTTCCATCAAGAGCCAAGGGGGCTTGGCTGCGGTGTTGCAAGGGAAGGGCTCCTCGACCACGATAGACGGTGGGACCTGAGGGAAGCGCTTCTAGCTGTTTGATTGCCGAACGGGGCTTGGCCCGGAGGCCGCTCGCGGCGAGAGCGGGAAGCGGGGGAGCAAGGAAGGCGACATGTCTGGCTTCGAGCTGAAGGAGATCGAGCGGCGGATGCGTGGCGCTCTCGGCGTGCTGAGGCAGGAGTTCGGCGGCTTGCGCACCGGCCGCGCCAGTGCGAGCCTGCTCGACCCGATCATGGTCATGGCCTATGGCAACCCCATGCCGCTCAATCAGCTCGCCACCGTCAATGTCCCGGAGTCGCGGCTGATCACGGTGCAGGTTTGGGACCGAACCCTGGTCGGCGCCGTAGACCGCGCCATCCGGGAGTCGGATCTCGGGCTCAACCCCGTCGTCGACGGTCAGCTCTTGCGCCTCCCGATCCCCGAGCTCAACCAGGAGCGGCGTCACGAGATCGCCAAGGTCGCCCACAAATACGCCGAGCACGCGCGCATCGCGGTGCGCAATGTCCGCCGCGACGGCATGGAGCATCTGAAGCGGGCGGAGAAGGACGGCGACATGGGCAAGGACGAGCACCACACGCTCTCGACCAAGGTGCAGGACTTGACCGACAAGATCATCAAAGAGATTGACGAGGCCCTTGCGAGCAAGGAAGCCGAGATCATGCAAGTCTAATCGGGCAAGGGCAGAGAACACGCCTGACCCCCTAACTGGAGCAGCCGAACGTGACGCTTGCGATGGATAAGCTTGCTTGGGCTGCGACCGACCGACCGGCCGCCCGCCATATCGCGATCATCATGGACGGCAACGGCCGCTGGGCCGCCGAGCGCGGCCTGCCGCGCGCCGAAGGCCATCGGCAGGGCGTGGAGAGCGTCAGGCGCACGGTCGAAGCCTCGCTCGAGCTCGGCATCACCCATCTCACCCTGTTCAGCTTCTCCTCGGAGAACTGGGCGCGCCCCAAGCAGGAGATCAGCGACCTGTTCGGCCTCTTGCGGCGTTTCGTCCGGCGCGACCTCGCCGACCTCCACAAGAACGGCGTGAAGATCCGCGTCATCGGCACCCGCGTCGGGCTCGCCGCCGACCTTTTGCGGCTGATCGACGACGCCATCGAGCTCACCAAGGACAACACGGCGCTCAACCTCACCATCGCCTTCAATTACGGCGCCCGCGACGAGATCGCCCGCGCCGCGCGCCGCATCGCCGCGGACGTGGCGAGCGGTTCGATCGCGCCTGCCGAGGTGACGCCAGAGCTCTTCGGCGCCTATCTCGACACGGCCGATCTTCCCGACCCCGACCTCCTCATCCGCACGAGCGGGGAGCTCCGCCTCTCGAACTTCCTCCTCTGGCAGCTTGCCTATAGCGAGTTCGTCTTCATCGATACCTATTGGCCCGACTTCTCGCGGGAGCAGCTCGAGGCGGCCATCGCCGAATATCAACGGCGCAGCCGGCGCTTCGGTGGAACCTCGGCGAGATCCACCGCGTGACGCGGACCCGGACGCTCCCTGAGAAGGACCGCGACGGAGCGGAACGCCAAAAGTCGGAAGTCGTCGTACGCGTGGCCTCGGCGCTGGTGCTTGCGGCGCTCGCGCTGGTCGCGGCAATCGCCAGCCCCTGGAGCTTTGTGCTCCTCGTGATCGCGGCGGGCGTCATCCTCGCCTGGGAGTGGGGGCGGCTGGTCAGGGGCAGGGGCTTCGACCGCATCGCCCTGATCGAGGCGATCGGCGTTGCGGCGCTTGCCATCCTCGTGACGCTCGGCCGGCCGGACCTTGCGCTCATTGGCCTTGCCGCGAGCGCCGCGGCAATCGGCTTCGCCAGCATCGCCTCGAAGACCCTTGGCTGGTCGATCGCAGGGCTGGCCTATGCGGCGCTCCCGGCCTGGGCGCTGGTGTGGCTCCGCAGCGACCAGGGCCAAGGCGCCACGGCCGTGCTCTATCTCTTCGCCGTCGCCTGGACCACCGACACCGCCTCTTATGCCGCGGGGCGCCTCATCGGTGGACCGAAGCTTGCCCCCCGCATCTCGCCGCACAAGACCTGGAGCGGATTCATCGTCGGGGCGTTGGCGCCTTCCATGATCGGCTATGCTTTCGCCTTGGCCCTTGGGGGCACTTCGGCTTGGCGGCTTGCCCTGGTCAGCGTGACGCTTGCGCTGGCCTGCCAGATGGGAGACCTGGTTGAAAGCGCGGTGAAGCGCCGGTTCGGGGCCAAGGACATGGGCCAGCTCATCCCGGGTCATGGCGGGCTCTTCGACCGCATCGACGGCCTGTTGCTTGCCGCGATCCTGGCCGGCCTCATCGCGCTCCGCGATCCGGCCAATCCGGGCCGCGCGCTGCTTATCTGGTGAAAGTGAGACCCCGTGTATCCGTCGCTGACATCGGTCGCCATCGAGATTGAGACGAGGGTGGTGATGCGCCCGCGGCGGATCTCGATCCTCGGAGCGACCGGCTCGATCGGCGAGAGCACGCTCGATCTCATCGGCCGCAACCCATCGGCCTATCGCGTGGTGGCGCTGACCGGTGGCCGCAACGTTGCCCGCCTTGCCGAGCTCGCCATCCTGCATCGGGCCGAGCTTGCCGTGATCGCCGACCCGCAAGGCTACGCGGCGCTGCGCGCGGCGCTCGCCGGCACCGGCATCGAGGTGGCGGCAGGGGAAGAGGCGCTGCTTGAGGCGGCAAGCCGGCCGGCTGACTGGGTGATGGCGGCAATCGTCGGCGCCGCCGGGCTCAAGCCGACGCTGCAGGCCGTGCGCCAGGGGACGGCGACAGCGCTCGCCAACAAGGAATGCCTCGTCTCGGCCGGAGACATCTTCATGGCCGAGGTGGCCCGCGCCAAGACCACGCTCCTTCCCGTCGATTCCGAGCACTCCGCGGCATCGCAAGCCATGGTCGGCGCGCCCAAGGAGCGCATCGAGCTTGTCTGCCTCACGGCCTCTGGCGGGCCCTTCCGCTGCTGGAGCCTCGAGCAGATGCGGGACGCGCGGCCCGAGCAGGCCCTCAACCACCCCAATTGGTCCATGGGACCCAAGGTGACCATCGATTCGGCGACGCTGATGAACAAAGGGCTGGAGCTGCTTGAGGCCCATCATCTCTTCGCGCTCGACCCGGAGAAGCTCGACGTCCTGATCCACCCCCAGTCGATCGTGCACTGCCTCGTTCATTTGAGCGATGGCTCGGTGCTGGCGCAGTTGAGCTGCCCCGACATGCGCACACCCATCGCCTATAGCCTCGCCTGGCCCGAGCGCATGCACGCGCCGACCAGGCGCCTCGATCTTGCAGAGCTCGGCGCGCTCACCTTCGAAGCGCCGGACGAGCAGCGTTTCCCTGCGCTTCGCATCGCCAGGGAGGTCCTCATCGCCGGGGGCAGCGCCGGCACCGTGCTCAACGCCGCCAACGAAGTGGCGGTCGAGGCCTTTCTCGCCAAGCGGATCGGGTTCCTGGCCATTGCCAGCCTCGTCGAGGCGACGCTTACGGCGAGCGCGGGCCTGCTCGGGCTTGCCCGCGAAAACGTCGAGGACGTGCTAGCCATCGACGCCGAAGCGAGGACCTGCGCCCGCTCGCTGCTGGGGGGGTTTGCTTGAGATCGCGGTCAGTCGCTAAGAAGTCTTAATCTGATGGGAGAAGCTCTTGCTGGAAAAGCTCTTTGGACATCATAGGTTCGGATAACATGGTGCTCTATACCGTCGTCGGGTTTCTGTTTGTCTTGACGATTGTCGTGTTCTTTCACGAGCTCGGCCATTTCCTTGTGGCCCGCTGGTGCGGGGTCGGCATCAAGGCGTTTTCGATCGGCTTTGGGCCCGAGATCTTCGGCTTCAACGACCGGTACGGCACGCGCTGGAAGCTCGCTTGCATCCCCCTCGGCGGCTACGTGAAATTCATCGATGACGACAATGTCGCGAGTACCGGCGGCCGGAAATCGCTCGAGCAATTATCGCCCGAGGAACGCCAGCGCAGCTTCCAGGGTAAGCCTTTGGCCCAGCGCGCGGCTGTTGTGGCCGCGGGCCCCATCGCCAACTTCCTGCTCGCCATCGCCATCTTCACGATCCTGGCCACCTTTTTTGGCGAGCAGACCACTGCTGCCAAGGTCGACGCCATAACGCCTGGAAGCGCTGCCGAAAAGGCCGGCTTCCTCCCAGGTGATCTCGTCATCAGCATTGACGGTCAGGCCATCAAGAACTTCGGCGAGATGCAGGAGATCGTGAGCGCCAATCCCGGCGTGACGCTGACCTTTGTCGTGGACCGTGGCGGCAAGCAGGTTGAGATCAAGGCCACGCCAGAGTTCAAAGACGTCACGGACCGGTTTGGAAATAAGTTTCACATGGCACAACTCGGCATTCAGCGGAAAGCAACCGCCGGTGAATGGTCTATGGAGCGCCATGACCCGATCACGGCTTTTGGGATGGCCGTCAAGCAGTGCTACGAAATCATCGACCGGTCGATTCGCTACCTGATCCACGTCGCGGCGGGAGAGGAATCCGCCGATCAACTTGGAGGGCCGATCCGAATTGCTCAGATTTCAGGCCAGGTCGCTTCGCTGGGCTTTCTCCCGCTGCTCAATCTTGTGGCGTTGATTTCTGTCAGTATCGGGTTCCTGAACCTGTTCCCGGTGCCCATGCTGGATGGCGGCCATCTATTGTACTACGCAATTGAGGGAATCCGCGGACGACCCTTGAGCGAACGCTCCCAAGAGATTGGGTTCCGTATTGGGCTTGCTTTGGTGCTCATGCTGTTGATCTTTGCTACCAGGAATGACTTGATTCACTTGCTGTTTTCGTAGACGAAGATCGGGATGCATTGCTCTCGGCGGGGGCTCAAGGGGCCCCCGCTGGCGCAATGAGGCGGGAATCAAAAATCGGCCACAAAACAGTGGCCAGTTTCGATCCTTGAGCCGTAGCGGCGGCGGGGATCGGCTTTGAGGGGAAGACACCAGTAATGGTGCGGTGGACGTTGAAGAGAGGGCTATTCGCGGCCCTCCTTGTGCTGAGTACCGTCCCGCTCTCGCTGGGCCTTGGTGCGTGCTTTGGCGAATCGTCCGCCTATGCCCAGGCCATCCAGACCATCCGCGTCGAAGGCAACAGGCGGGTGGAGCCCGAGACGGTCCGTTCCTACCTCACCTTCTCCACCGGCGACGCCTACGATCCCGCCCAGATCGACGAATCCCTGAAGGCCCTGTTTGCCACCGGCCTGTTCCAGGACGTGCGCATCAGGCGCGACGGGTCGACCATCGTCATCGTCGTGGTCGAGAACCCGATCGTGAGCCGGGTTGCCTTCGAGGGAAACCGCGAGGTCGAGGACGATGCGCTTGCCGCTGAGGTGCAGCTCAAGGCGCGCGCGGTCTATACCCGCGCCCGCGTGCAGGCCGACGTGCAGCGCATCCTCGACGTCTATCGCCGGCAGGGTTTCTACGCCGCCCAGGTCAACCCCAAGATCATCAATCTCGATAACAACCGCATCGACGTGGTGTTCGAGATCAACGAGGGAGGGAGCACCAAGGTCCGCGCCATCAACTTCCTCGGCAATTCTGCCTTCAGCGATTCGCAGCTCCGCTATGTGATCAGCACCACGCAGACGACTCTCCTGAGCTTCCTCAAGAGCACCAACATCTACGATCCCGACCGGCTCAATCTCGACCGCGAGCTGTTGCGTCAATTCTATCTGAAGAACGGCTATGCCGATGCCCGCATCGTCTCGGCGACGGCCGATCTCGACCGCGACGGCCGCGGCTTCTTCATCACCTTCACCATCGACGAAGGCGAGCGTTACCGGTTTGGCGCCATCGACGTCGAGAGCGCATTGCCCTCGGTCAATATCGATGCCTTGCGGGGTGTGATCCTGACCAGGAGCGGCCGCGTCTACAACTCGGAGAAGATCGAGAACACGGTCGAGGCGTTGACCATCGAGGTCTCCCTGCAAGGCTACGCCTTCGGCCAGGTCAAGCCGCGCTTCGAGCGCGACGAGGCCAACCACACCATGGGCATCGTCTATGTCATCGACGAAGGCCCGAGGATCTATATCGAGCGCATCAACATCGTCGGCAACTTCCGCACCCAGGACGATGTGATCAGGCGCCAATTCCGGCTTGCCGAAGGCGACGCCTTCAACCGCCTGCTTGTCGAAGCGGCCCGCAAGCGGTTGCGTTCGCTCGGCTTTTTCAAGACCGTGGATATCGACACCGAGCCCGGCAGCGCGCCCGACCGGGTCGTCCTCGTGGTCAAGGTGCTCGAGCAGCCGACCGGCGAGCTGTCCTTCGGCGTCGGCTACTCGACGAGCGAAGGCGTGATCGGCGACATCAGCATCACCGAGCGCAACCTGATGGGCAAAGGCCAATATGTCAGGCTTGGCTTCTCGGGAAGCCTCCAACGGGCGCAGGTCGATTTCAGCTTTACCGAGCCCCATTTTCTTGATCGCAACCTCGCGGCCGGCTTCGACATCTTCTACAAGACTGTGGATCTGACTTCGGAAGCCTCTTTCAAGCAGACCGATGCTGGCGGCGATCTCAGGCTTGGCTTTCCGGTCGCCGACAACACCCAGCTCGGCCTTCGCTACAAGTTTGAGCGCGAGACGATCTTCGGCGTCACCAACAACGCTTCGTTGGCCGTGAAGCAGGCTCAAGGCACCGTCAACGTCTCGAGCGTGGGTTACACGCTCGCCTACGACACCCGCAATCTCCCCGCCGCGCCGACCACCGGTGTTTTCGCGTCGTTCTCCCAGGACCTCGCCGGCGTCGGTGGCGACGTGAACTACATTCGGTCGGTGGCCGACGCACGTGGCTATTATCCCATCACCAACAAGATCACCCTGGTCGGCCGCGTGCAGGGCGGCGCCATCGAAGGGTGGGGCGGTCAGGACGTCCGCATGACCGACCTGTTCTTCAAGGGCGGTGAGACGGTGCGCGGTTTCAAGCGCGCCGGCTACGGTCCGCGCGATGCTTGCGAGGACCCACTGACGGGCGAGCGGGTGCGTCCCTGCACAAGGGACTCTCTCGGCGGCGAGCTTTATTGGGCGACGACGGCTGAGATGCGCTTCCCCATTCCGTTCCTTCCTGAGAACCTCGGCATACAGGGGGCCGTGTTCGTCGATGCCGGCTCGCTGTGGGATCCGAGCCAACTTGCTACGGCAGCGGTAACTCTGCCGCCGCTCCCAGGGGGATGCAGCAATAAAAATCTTGGGAAAACTTGCGGCGAAGGAAGCTTCATTTTCGACAGCTCGCAAGTTCGCCTGTCGACGGGATTCAGCATCATCTGGCAGTCGCCTTTAGGCCCGCTCCGCGCCGATATCGCCGAGGCCTTGCTTAAGGCCGATTTCGACAAGACCGAGCTCTTCCGCTTCGGCGCTTCGACGAACTTCTAAAGGAAGCAATTTCCGTTTATGGCTTCGCGTCATGGCGTATGTCGCGGCGCTCGCCGCTGGGAATTTGATGGAACATCCGGGTTTCTTCGAGCGGGCCGGCCCCTTCACCTTGGGCGCTGTCGCCGAGGCTGCCGACGCCAAGGCGGCGGACGGCGCCGATCTCGATTTCAAGATCAAGGACGTGCGGACGCTCGACAGTGCGGAGCAGGGGGACATCTCCTTTCTCGACAATCGGAAATATCTCCCGCTCTTTGCGGCGACGGGCGCGAGCGCCTGCCTCGTTGCTCCCAAATTCGCAAGCCAAGCGCCGGCCGGCACAGCTTGCCTCGTCACCTCTGAGCCCTATCGGGGCTTCGCCAAAGCGCTCGCTCTGTTCTATCCCGATGCGATGCAGCCCAAGACCGCGCCTGACGGGGAGGGCTCCGACTGGGCGTCAGGGGTCCATCCGACGGCCACCCTCGAACCGGGTGTGACCGTCGAGCGTGGCGCCGTGGTGGGGCCTGAGGCGCGGATCGGGCGCGGCACGACCATTGCGGCCGGCACCGTGATCGGCTACCGCGTGCATATCGGCAGGGACTGCTATATCGGGCCGAACGCCTCGCTCACCCATGCCCTGGTCGGTAACCATGTCATGATCCACGCCGGCGTGGCGGTCGGCCAGGACGGATTCGGCTTCGCCATGGGCAGGGCGGGCCACCTGAAAGTGCCGCAAATCGGCCGCGTGATCATCCAAGACGGCGTCGAAATCGGCGCCAATACCACGATCGACCGCGGGGCCTTGCGCGACACCGTTATCGGGGAAGGCACGAAAATTGATAATCTCGTGCAAATCGGGCACAACGTGGTGATTGGAAGGCATTGCATCGTCGTGGCGCAAACCGGTATTTCGGGGAGCGCGGAGCTCGGCGATTTCGTGGCTCTTGGCGGCCAAGTGGGCGTCGTCGGCCATGTCAAGATCGGCGCTGGCGCGCAGATCGCAGCGAGCAGTAATGTGCGGGGCGACGTGCCACCGGGCGTGCGCTGGGGTGGCACTCCAGCCAAGCCCCTACAATTGTGGTTCAGGGAGCTCACGCTGTTGCGTAAGCTTGCCGAACGCAAGGATTTGAAGCTTGATCAAGGCGAGGGCTCAAGCGAGACGGGCGAATAGCCCATCTTTAGCCGCGAGCCACGGGGAGCCGGTACGGATGAATGAGAGCGGAGTGAAATCGAAGCTCGGGAGGGCGGAAATCGCCGACATCCTGAAGCTTCTGCCACATCGCTACCCGTTCCTCATGGTCGACCGCATCGTCGACATGGACGGCGACCGCTCCGCCACCGGCATCAAGAACGTGACCTTCAACGAGCCCTATTTTCAGGGACATTTCCCCGGCAATCCCGTCATGCCCGGCGTGCTCCTCATCGAAGGCATGGCGCAAACCGCCGGCGCTCTCTGCATGCGCCATATCGAGGAGTTCAAGGAGCCCCCGCTCGTCTATTTCATGGCGATCGACAAGGCCCGCTTTCGCCGCCCGGTGGTGCCGGGCGATACCATCCACTATCACGTTCAAAAGATGCGCAACCGCGGGCGCGTCTGGCGCTTCCGGGCGCAGGCGCATGTCGACGGCACACTCGTTGCCGAGGCCGAGGTGAGCGCCGTGATCGTCGAGACTTAGCCAGGGCAAGCATGGCCAACATCCATGCGACCGCCGTGGTCGATCCAAGCGCAAGACTTGGGACGAAGGTAGAGATCGGTCCCTTTTGCGTGATCGGACCCGATGTCGAGCTCGGCGACGGCGTCGTCGTGCGCTCCCACGCCCTCATCACCGGCCGCACCCTGCTCGGCGCGGAGTGCCAGGTCTTCCCCTTCGCCTCCATCGGCGAGGCCCCTCAGGACGTGAAATATCACGGCGAGCCGAGCACGCTCACCATCGGCGCCAAGACCGTCATTCGCGAGCATGTCACCATCAATCGCGGCACCGAAGGGGGCCACATGGCGACAAAAGTGGGCTCCAACTGCCTGTTGATGATCGGCGCCCATGTCGCCCACGATTGCGAGCTCGGCGACAATGTCACTCTGGTGAATGGCGCGACCTTGGGCGGTCACGTCAGCATCGGCGATGGCGCCATCATCGGCGGCCTTTCCGCCGTCCACCAGTTCGTCCGCATCGGCGCCTATGCCTTTATCGGCGGGATGTCCGGCATCACCGCCGACGTCATTCCCTACGGTATGGCGATCGGCAATCGCGCCAATCTGTGCGGCCTCAACATCGTCGGTCTGAAGCGCAAGAACTTTCCGCGCGAGCAGATCCACGAGCTCCGCCAAGCCTATCGCATGCTGTTCTCGAGCGAGGGAACGCTGATGGAGCGGCTCGAGGACGTGGAAAGCATGTTCTCGGCCAATCCGCTCGCCAAGCAGGTCATCGAGTTCATCAAGACCCAATCGGAGCGCTCGTTCTGCGTACCGAACAATGCCGCAACGCCGAGCCGATGACGTCGACGCGCCAATGACGCGTGAGGTGGAGACGATCGAGGGCCCGCTCGGCATCATCGCCGGCGGCGGGCCTCTTCCATGCGTGCTTGCCGAGGCGGCCGTCTCGCGCGGGCTTGCGCTTCATATCGTCGGTATCCGCGGAGAATCGCGCGAGGAGATCGAGCGCTTTCCGCATACCTGGATCAAATGGGGCGAGATCGGGAAGATGTTCGCCGCCTTCGACGCCGCCCAGTGCCGCGATCTGGTGATCATCGGCGGGGTGACGCGGCCCGATCTCGCCAACATCAGGTTCGACCTCGGCGCCATCAGGAATTTGCCCTATCTGCTCAGCCTGAGCATGGGCGGCGGCGACGACCGCGTGCTGTCGAGCATCGTCCGCTTTTTCGAAGGCAAGGGATACCGGGTGCATGGGGCGGGCGATGTGGCGCCCGAGCTCCTGGCAGGCGAGGGGACGCTCGGCAACAAATCACCTTCCGCCGCGGACAAGGCCGATATCGAAATGGCCTTCAAGGTTGTGCGGGCGCTCGGACGTCTCGACGTCGGTCAAGCCGCCGTCGTGGCCAAAGGCCATGTCCTTGCCGTGGAAGCCGCCGAAGGCACCGACGCCATGCTGGTCCGCTGCGTCGAGCTTCGCGAATTGGGCTGGACACGCCGGCGCACCCGCGTCGGCGTATTCGTCAAGGCGCCCAAGCCAGGGCAGGAGCAACGTATCGACCTGCCCACGATCGGCCCCGAGACGGTGAGGAAAGCGGCAGCGGCCGGTCTTGCCGGCATCGCCGTGGCGGCGGGGCAGGTGCTCATGGCGGAGCGCGCCGCAACCATCGCAGCCGCCAACGAGCACGGGCTGTTTCTGTTCGGCGAGCCTCTGGCCGGCACGACTGACGACGCGTAAGAGGCGAACTCAAGCCTTCCGTCAGCGCGCCTCGGTCGGCACGTAGCCGCGCTCGGTCGCCCCGGTATAGAGCTGACGCGGCCGGCCGATGCGGTGCATCGGATCCTCGATCATCTCCTTCCACTGGGCAATCCAGCCGACGGTGCGAGCGATGGCGAACAGCACGGTGAACATGTCCGTGGGGAAGCCGAGCGCCTTCAGCGTGATCCCGGAATAGAAGTCGATATTGGGATAGAGCTTCTTCTGGATGAAGTAGTCGTCGGACAGCGCGATGCGCTCGAGCTCGAGCGCCACTTGCAGGATCGGATCGTTGCCATGCCCCACGGCGTCGAGCACCTCGTGACAGGTCTTCTGCATGATCTTGGCGCGCGGATCGTAGTTCTTGTAGACGCGGTGGCCGAAGCCCATGAGCCGGAACGAATCGTTCTTGTCTTTGGCCCGCTTGACGAATTCGGGAATGCGGTCGACCGAGCCGATCTGCTGCAGCATCTCAAGCGCCGCCTCGTTGGCGCCGCCATGGGCAGGTCCCCAGAGACAGGCGATGCCGGCCGAGATGCAGGCGAACGGGTTGGCGCCCGATGAGCCGGCCAGCCGCACCGTGGAGGTCGAGGCGTTCTGCTCGTGGTCGGCATGCAGGATGAAGATGCGGTCCATGGCGCGCGCCAGCACCGGATCGACCTTATATTCCTCGCACGGCACAGCGAAGCACATATGCAGAAAGTTCGCCGAGTACCTGAGCTCGTTCCTGGGATAGATGAAGGGCTGCCCGATTGAATATTTGTAAGCCATGGCGGCGATGGTCGGCATCTTGGCGATCATGCGGATGCTAGCGATATCGCGCTGCTCCGGATCCTTGATGTCGATCGAGTCGTGATAGAAGGCCGACAGCGCGCCAACCACGCCGACCATGACGGCCATGGGATGCGCGTCACGGCGGAAGCCGGTATAGAACCGGGTCATCTGCTCATGCACCATCGTGTGTCTCACGATGCGGGCGTCGAACGCCTTGTACTGCTCGCGGGTCGGAAGCTCCCCGTAGAGCAGGAGGTAGCAGGTCTCGACAAAATTGCCGTGCTCGGCGAGTTGGTCGATCGGATAGCCGCGATAGAGCAGGATGCCCTTGTCGCCGTCGATGAAGGTGATCTTCGACTCGCAGCTTGCCGTCGAGGTGAAGCCGGGGTCGTAGGTGAAGCAGCCAGTATCCTGGTACAAGGTGTTGATGTCGATCACGTCGGGTCCGATTGTGCCCTTGCGGATCGGCAGGTCGTATCTTGCGCCGTCGATCAAGACAGATGCCTCTTCGGCGCCCGACGCGCGGAGGTTTTCTGCGACGCTCATCTAAAGGCTCCTCTGACCATCGTAGGGAAGACCGGTCGCCAATGAACGGACGAATTTGGCAGCGGTTGCGGCCTCAGCGAATTCGTTTTTGCACTGCCACATAATCGCGCCGTTTCTCTCGCAGTGCAACAAGTGGACATGCTCAAATGTTAAGCACATTTTCCTGAAGACGCTTGGTCGTGGATGCGCGCAAGAGATTCGTCGCGGCCCAGCACGTCCAGCACCTCGAAAATGCCTGGTGAGGTCGACCTGCCGGTTAACGCAGCACGGAGCGGCTGGGCCGTCTTGCCGAGCTTGCGGCCGGTCTCCTCGACAAAGCTGCGCACTGAAGCCTTGAGCGCTTCCGGCGTCCATGGCGAAACGACTTCGAGCCGCGGCAGAAGGGCGGCAAGCGTCTCCCGCCCGGCGCCGTCGAGCAGCTTCTTGGCTTGGTCGTCCGGTACCAGCGGCCGCTTGGCGAAGAGGAAGGCGGCGCTGTCGAGGAGCTCAACCAGCGTCTTGGCCCGCTCCTTCAGCCCCGGCATGGCGCGCTCCAATTTCTGCCAGCCGTCAGCGTCGATGCGCTCGCCGAGTTCCTTGCCGTCGGGAAGCTCCGGGACGAGCGCCTGCAGGCGTTGCACGATCTCGGTATCGGGCGTCACCCGGAGATAATGGCCGTTCAGATTTTCGAGCTTGGCGAAATCGAACCGCGCGGCCGAGCGTCCAATCGCATCGAGATCGAACCACCGGATCATCTCGTCCATCGACATGATCTCGGCGTCGCCATGGCTCCAGCCGAGCCGCACGAGATAGTTGCGGAGCGCCGCGGGCAGATAGCCCATGGCCCGGTAGGCCTCGACGCCGAGCGCGCCGTGGCGCTTGGAGAGCTTGGCGCCGTCGGGGCCGTGGATCAGCGGCACATGGGCGTAGATCGGTGTCTGCCAGCCGAGCGCCTTGAAGATCTGCGTCTGACGCGCCGCGTTGGTGAGATGGTCGTCGCCGCGGATGATGTGGGTGATGTCCATGTCGTGGTCGTCGACCACGACGGAGAGATTATAGGTGGGACTGCCGTCGCTGCGCAGGATCACGAGGTCGTCGAGATCCTTGTTGGCGAAGACGACGCGACCCTGGACGCGATCTTCGATCACCGTCTCGCCCTCGCGCGGCGCCTTGAAGCGGATCGCCGGCGCAATGCCGGGAGGAGCCTCGCCGTGATCCCGGTCGCGCCAGGTGCCGTCATAGCCGGGAGCGCGACCCTCGGCGCGAGCGCGCTCGCGCATGGCGGCAAGCTCCTCAGGGCTCGCGTAGCAGCGATAGGCTTTCCCTGCGGAGAGCAGCAGCTCCGCCGCCTCCCGGTGGCGTTCCGCGCGCGTCATCTGATAGAGGGGCTCGCCATCCCAGTCGAGATCGAGCCAGCGCAGGCCGTCGAGAATGGCGAGGATCGCCCCTTCGGTGGAGCGCGCCTGGTCGGTGTCCTCGATGCGGAGCAGCATCTTGCCGCCCTTGGCGCGTGCGTAGAGCCAATTGAAGAGCGCGGTCCGGGCGCCGCCAATATGCAGATACCCCGTGGGCGACGGCGCGAAACGCGTGATGACCTTTTCGCTCATGGACGGGCTGGTGCTTCCAAAGTGAAGGGTTAGGTACGGAACGCGGCCGTGATGTAGCATGGCGGGGAGATGCGGTGTAAGGGCAGGGGCGGGGCCACCCTTGCCGGTTCTGGGCATCGCGCATGCCGGGCCGGGGTGAAGAGGAGTGGGGCGGCGAGGATCGCGCGCCTCAGAGGAGCCGCGGCGGGCTAGTCTCCGCGGCGCTTGCAGCGGCTGCGCGCACGCTCGAAGCCGAGCAGGATCGCTGGTTCCTCTGGCTCCCCGTGCTCTTTTCCGGCGGCATCATCACCTATTTCGCCCTTGCCGAAGAGCCCGATCCGCGGGTGGCGGCAGCTCTGGTGCTCGGCGCCATCGGGCTCTGCCTCGCCGCCAAAACATGCAGCCCTGGGCTTGTGCATCGGCGGGGCGCTGCTCGCCTTCGCGTCTGGCTTCGCCACTGCCAAACTCCGCACCGAGATCGCCCGGGCGCCCGTGCTCGCTCATGAGCTCCGCTACGTCACGGTGACCGGGTTCGTCGAGACCCATGAGCTGCGTGACAAGGGCAGGGGGCGGATCATGTTGCGCGTCCTCTCGCTGGGCGATTTGAAGCCTGAGCAGCGTCCCTATCGGGTGCGCGTGACCCTGCCCGCCAAGGACATATCGGGCGCCAGGATCGGCGCGGCGGTCACGCTGAAGGCCACGCTTCAGCCACCGCCCGAGCCCGTCGAGCCGGGCGGCTTCGATTTCGGGCGCCAAGCCTGGTTCGCGAGCCTTGGCGCGACCGGCTACGCGACGAGCAAGATCGAGGCCCTCAAGGACGCACGCGCCCCGCCCTGGGATCTGGCAGCCTGGGCGACGGTCGATGCGCTGCGGGCGCATCAACGCCCGCATTAGAGCGGCTCTGCCCGGCGAGACCGGAGAGATCGCGGCGGCGCTCACCACGGGCGAGCGCGGCGGCATTCCCGAGGAGGTGAACCAAGCGATGCGGGATTCGGGCCTCTTTCATATCCTCTCTATCTCAGGTCTGCACATGGTGATCATGGCGGGGACCGTGTTCTGGCTCGCGCGGGCGCTGCTGGCGCTCGTGCCGGGGCTGGCGCTCCGCTTCCCCATCAAGAAATGGGCGGCGGCTTCGGCGCTCCTCGCCGCCGTCTTCTATCTCGGGCTCTCAGGCGCTGCCGTGCCCATGGTGCGCTCTTGGATCATGATGAGCATCTCGCTCATGGCGGTGATGCTCGACCGGCCGGCGCTCACCATGCGCAACGTCGCACTCGCCGCACTCGCCATCCTCATCGTCGCACCGGAATCCCTGTTCGACCCGAGCTTCGACATGTCGTTCGCGGCGGTGGTGGCGCTCGTTGCGCTCTATGAGTGGCTGTCTCAGCGGGAGCGGGAAGTCCTCAGCGATGCAAGCCTGTTCTGGCGCACCTTGCGCAAAGGGTGGGCGATCTTGTTTGCCGCCAGCCTCACCACCCTTGTTGCAAGCCTCGCCGTAACGCCCTTCGCCGTCTACTACTTCCACCGCACGAACTATTACAGCCTTCCCGCTAATCTGATTGTGACTCCGCTGGTCAGCCTCCTGATTATGCCCATGACCTTGATCAGTCTGATCGCCATGCCGTTCGGGCTCGAAGAGTGGCCGCTCCGAGCCATGGGCCTCGGCATCGAGCTGATGGTGGCAACCGGCAAATGGGTGGCGGGGTGGCCCGGCGCCGTCTCGGTGTTCCCCACGATCTCAGGCACGGCGCTCGTGCTCATGGTGCTTGGCGGCTTGTGGCTCTGCCTGTGGCGGACGCGAACCCGGGCGCTCGGGCTCATCATTGCCGCCGCAGGCCTTGCGCTTGCACCCGGAGGCCAACGGCCCGACGTGCTTATCGACCGGGACGGGGAGACGGCAGCGCTCAGGTCGGAGGGCGGCAGCCTCGTCTTTCCGCCCGCCACGGCTGCTGGCTACAGCGTGGACAATTGGCTCCTCGCCGACGGCGACGACCGCGACGCCGCTGCGGCCAGTAGCGAGGGCACCTTCCGCTGCGATTCTCTGGGCTGCATCGGCACGGTCAAAGGCAAGAAGGTGGCGCTGATCCGCCATCCCGCCGCGCTCGAGGAGGATTGCCGCCTCGCCGACATCGTCATCGCGCCCTTCACCATCGGCAAGCAATGCCGCGCCGCGCGGGTCATCGTCGACCGGCGCATGCTGAAATCGGAAGGCGCCTCCGCGCTCTATATCGAGGGGCTCTCGATCCGCACCGAGACGGTTGCTGCCGCGCGCGGGCGGCGACCCTGGGTGCCCGACCATGCCATCGTGAGAACAGGGCCGCCGCCGTCCTCAGGCCACGCCTCTACCCATGGCAACGAGGCCGGTGACGATGCCGGTGACGATGCCGGCGACGACGCCAAGCGCCTCAACGGCAACCCCGATGAGTGATTGAGCCTTCAGTACCGGCGGATGAGGCCGACCAGGCGCCCTTGCACGCGCACGCGGTCGGGGCCGAAGATGCGCGTCTCGTAGCTTGGGTTCGCGGCTTCCAGCGCGATGGAGTCGCCGCGCCGGCGCAAGCGCTTCAGCGTGGCCTCCTCCTCGTCCACCAGCGCCACGACGATGTCGCCGTTATTGGCGTCCTCGCATTTCCGCACGATGATGGTATCGCCTTCGAGGATGCCGGCCTCGATCATGGAATCGCCCTTCACCTCGAGTGCGAAATGCTCGCCCTTGGTGAGGAGCTCGGGCGGCACCTCGATGGTGCTGAGGCGGGTCTGGATCGCCTCGACGGGGACGCCGGCGGCGATGCGGCCCATCACCGGCACGCTCACGGTCTGGGGCAGGCTCTCGCCTTCGGCGACCTGGGGCACGCGGCCCAAGCTTCCCTCGATCACGCTCGGCGAGAAGCCGCGGGAACGCTGGGCCAGCGGCTGCGGCATGGAATCGGGCAGCTTTACGATCTCCATGGCGCGCGCCCGGTGGGGCAGCCGGCGCACGAAGCCGCGCTCCTCGAGCGCGGTGATGAGGCGGTGGATGCCGGATTTCGACTTGAGGTCGAGCGCTTCCTTCATCTCATCGAAGGAGGGCGGTACGCCCGACTCCTTCAACCGCTCATGGATGAACATGAGAAGCTCTTTCTGCTTCGTGGTGAGCATCTGGTCCCCTTTGGGCGGCGTGGTCTTGGATTGTTCGACGCCTTAACGATTCGGGCGTCCGCTTGTACAAAGCATGAACAATTTACATGTTCCGTTTGTGTTCCGCAAGCGGCTCGCCACAAAATGCAGCTTCATCGACGCCTAGGCAGCGTCTCGCGCGATTCGGGTTTCCGACGCCTTAATCGCGGTCGAGCGGGATGATTCTCACGCGCTCGCCACGAGCGAGCGGAGGCGCATCAGGGGCCCGCACGATGAGGCAGTCGGCCCGGGCAAGGCCTGCCACGAGCGAAGAGTCCTGGGAGGGCAGGGGGCGCACGACACGCTGACCGTCCTTACCCCATTCCGATATCCCGCCCATGTAGTGCTCGCGCGGGCCATTGGCCTGAAGCGCTTCGCCGAGCACCGCCTCGGGTCGGGGCCGCGCGTCTCCCGCAAGCCCGAGCATAAGCTCTAGCATCGGCACGAGGAACACATGGGCGCAGACCAGCGCCGAGACCGGGTTCCCCGGCAGGCCGAGCACGCGCTGGCCGCCGAGCCGTCCATAGAGAAGCGGCTTTCCCGGCCGCATGGCGATCTTCCAGAAATCGAGCTCGAGCCCCTCGGACTGAAGCGCGCTCGCCACGAGGTCGCGCTCGCCCACGGAGGCGCCGCCGATGGTCAGCAGGATGTCGGCCGCGCTGCCGGAGCGGGTGAGCGTGACGAGGCTCTCAGGCTCGTCCTTGGCGATGCCGAGGCTCATGGCCTCGCCGCCCGTCCGCTCGATCAGCGCGGCAAGCCCATAAGGCACCGAGGAGACGATCTGGTCCTTGCCGAGCTCCGAACCCGGTGGCACCACCTCATCGCCAGTGGCAAGGATCGCGACCTTCGGCTTGCGGCGGACCGGCAGCTCGGCGTGGTTCATGGCGGCCGCGAGCATCAGCTCCCGGGGGCCAAGCCGCGTGCCGGCGGACAGCAACACGTCGCCTTCTCTGAAGTCCTGTCCGCGTGGGCGGACATGCCGGCCGGGGGCGGCTTCCTTGACGGTGACGACGCCGTGGGCTTCCTCGGCGTTCTCCTGGATGACGATGGTGTCGGCGCCTTCAGGCACCGGCGCGCCGGTAAAGATGCGCACCGCCTCGCCCTGCCCGAGGCGTCCAGTGAAGCCTGCGCCCGCGAGCGAGCTGCCGATCAGCCTGAGCGTTGCCGGGAGCGCTGCCACGTCCTCGCCGCGGACCGCATAGCCGTCCATGGCAGAGGCGTCGAAGGGCGGCTGCGTAAGACGTGCTGCGAGGTCCTCGGCGAGAACGCGGCCGCTGGCAGCGTCGAGCGCCACGCGCTCGCCCTCGAGCGGCTCGATTCCCCGCAGGACGCGGGCAAGAGCTTCAGCAACACTGAGCAGGGCCATGCCGGTTTACTCCCCCCTCTCCCCGTCGGGGAGAGGGATGGGGTGAGGGGGGTTAAGGCCAGAAATTGATCTCCGTGACCCCCTCACCCGCACCGAAGCAGGTGGCTTCGGTGCGACCTCTCCCCAAAGGGGAGAGGTGAATGTGCCGCGACCAGCTTCAGTCATCAGCGCTTGAAATGGCCTGAGCGGCCGCCGGTCTTCTCCACCAGGCGGATGCCGGAAAAGGACATCGCGCGGTCGACCGCCTTCACCATGTCGTAGAGGGTGAGGCAGGCGACCGAGACTGCCGTCAGCGCCTCCATCTCGACCCCGGTCTTGGCATCCACCTTGGCGGTCGCCTCGACGCGCAATCCGCACGGATCGCGCGACGGCTCGAAGTCGACGGTCACCTCCGTCAGCGGGAGGGCATGGCAGAGCGGGATCAGCTCGGCCGTCCGCTTCGCCGCCATGATGCCGGCGATCCTGGCGGTTGCGAGCACGTCGCCCTTGGGGGCCTTGCCCGCAAGGATCAGGTCGAGCGTCGTCTCCGCCATGGCGACGAAGCCCTCGGCACGTGCGGTGCGGGAGGTGACCTCCTTGGCCGAGACATCGACCATGCGCGCCTCGCCCTTCTCGTTGAGATGACTGAGGCGCGCGGTCATGGCGCAGCCTCAGCCCGCGTCTTTGCCTTGAGGCCGGTAAGCAGCGCGCGGGTGGCTGCCGCCACGTCCTCCTGCCGCATCAGGCTCTCCCCCACGAGGAAGGCACGCACCCCGCATGCAGCAAGCCGCGTAAGGTCGGCATGGGTGAAGATGCCGCTCTCGGCAATGACGATGCGATTGGAAGGGACGCGCGGCGCGAGACGCTCGGTGACGGTGAGGCTTGTCGCGAAAGTCTTGAGGTCGCGGTTGTTGATGCCGATGAGAGGCGTGTCGAGGGCAAGCGCGCGGGCAAGCTCCGCCTCGTCATGCACCTCGGCGAGAACGTCCATGCCGAGATCGCGCGCGACTCCCGCCAGCGCGTTCGCGGTGGCGTCATCGACCGCCGCCATAATGATGAGGATGCAGTCGGCGCCCCATGCCCTGGCCTCGAGCACCTGATAGGGATCGATCATAAAGTCCTTGCGCAGCGCAGGGAGCTTGGTCGCCTCGCGCGCCGCCGTCAAATATTCGGGGCGTCCTTGAAAGGACGGCGCATCGGTCAGCACCGAGAGGCAAGCCGCGCCCCCTGCCGCGTAGGCGCGCGCTAGCGAAGGCGGATCGAAATCGGCGCGGATCAAGCCCTTGGACGGACTTGCCTTCTTGATCTCGGCGATGAGCGCAAAGTCGCCGGCCGCGATGCGTGACCGCAAGGTCTCGGCGAAGGGCCGGGCAGGCGCAGCGGCCTCCGCACGGGCGCGCATGGCCTTTCCGCTCACCGCTTCCTTGGCGGCCTCGACCTCTTTCCGCTTATAGCCAATGATCCTGTCGAGCACCTCTGCCATGGCGGTCAGACCCTATCACGGCTGAGCGCGACGAGCGCATCGAGAACGCCTTTGGCCTTGCCGCTGTCGATCGACTGAGCGCCAAGCGCCACGCCCTCTCTGAGCGTCTTCGCCTTGCCGGCGACGAGAAGCGCCGCCGCCGCATTCAGAAGCACGATGTCGCGGAGCGGGCCCCGATTTCCTTGCAGCACGGCACGGATATGGGCGGCGTTCTCGACCGCATCGCCGCCGATCAAGTCCTGGGGCCTTGCATCCGGCAGTCCGGCATTCCTCGGCGAAATTCTGAAGGTCGTGACCTCGCCTCGATCCAGCACCGCAACATGGCTGATGCCCGTCGTGGTGAGCTCGTCCAGACCGTCGGCGCCATGCACCACCCAGGCTCGCTCCGCCCCCAACAGGCCGAGCACGTGCGCGATCGGCTCCACCCATTGCTCGCTGAAGACGCCGACGAGCTGATATTTGGTGCCGGCCGGATTGGCGAGCGGCCCAAGCAGATTGAAGATGGTGCGCGTGCCGAGCTCGGTGCGCACCTTGGCGACATGGCGCATGGCCGCATGATGGGCCGGCGCGAACATGAAGCCGAGCCCGTACATCTCGATCGACCGGGCGATGGTCTCTGGGCTGCACTCGATATCGACCCCAAGTGCGGTGAGCACGTCGGCCGAGCCCGACCGCGAGGAGATCGACCGGTTGCCGTGCTTGGCGACCGGCACGCCGGCGCCCGCCACGACGAAGGCTGCGCAGGTTGAGATATTGTGGGTGCCCTTGGCATCGCCACCCGTCCCGCACGTGTCGATGGCGCCTTCGGGCGCGCGCACGGGAACGGCTCTTGCCCTGAGCGCGCGGGCAGCGCCGGCGATCTCCTCCACCGTCTCGCCGCGGACGTGCATCCCCATCAGGAGAGCGCCGATCTGCGCATCGGTCGCCGCCCCCGACATGATCAGCTCGAAGGCTTCGGTGGCTTCGTTCTGGGTGAGGCTTTGGCCGGACGCCACCTTGCCGATGGCAGCGCGCAAATCGGCGGGCGGCGCAGTCCCTGCCAGCGCCGGGCTAGAGGGCACCGACCGCTTCTCTTTGCGCGACGCCCCGCGCGCGCCGCTCGACGCGAGCAAGGTCGAGGAAATTCGCCAGCAGCTGATGGCCGTGCTCGGACGCAATGCTCTCGGGGTGGAACTGGACCCCGTGCACGGGATAGCGCTTGTGCTGCAAGCCCATGATCACGCCGTCAGCCGTCTCCGCCGTGATCTCGAGCTCATCGGGCAGGGTGGCGCGCTCGACAATGAGCGAATGGTAGCGCGTGGCGGAGAAGTCCTGCGGGATGCCGGCGAAGATGCCCTTGCCGGTATGGTGCACTTTCGACAGCTTGCCGTGCATCAGGGTGGGCGCGCGGACGACGCGGCCGCCATAGACCTGGCCGATGGCCTGATGGCCGAGGCACACGCCGAGGATCGGGACCGAAGGCCCGGCACGCTCGATCAGCTCAAGACAGATGCCGGCGCGATCTGGATCGCACGGCCCAGGCGACAACACGATGGCGCCGGGCGCCTCGGCCAGGACCTCATCGACGGTGACCTTGTCGTTGCGGTAGACGCGCGTGGGCGCGCCCAATTCGCCAAGGAAATGAACGAGGTTGTAGGTGAAGCTGTCGTAGTTATCGATCAGGGTCAGCATGAGGCTGGTGTTACGCCCGCGCCTTGCACGCCGTCAAGGTGTGGAGCCCCTTTCGGCCAACCCTACGCGCGCGCGTCCTTTGGCGAGAGAAACAAGTTCAGGCTTCCACTGTTGACCGTCACGCTCTTCCACAGCCCGCTCGCGAAAGTGATCACGGCAAGGCCCCCCGTGGGATATTTCTCTCTGAGACGATCTCGCAAATGCTTCGGGCCTGAGCCCACGAGATCGAGCGCGAACGCCTGGAGCTCGGGGTTATGGCCGACCAGCATGACGTGGGTCGTTCCTGGTTGAATCGCCCGCAGCATCTCAAGCATTGCCTCGGGGCTCGGGTGATAGAGGGCATCCTCATAGACGACCTTCGGCTCGGTCTTGAGCTCGGGCAAGATCAGCGCGAGGGTATCGCGCGTGCGCCGCGCCGAGGAGCAAAGCACGAGCTCGGGATCGATCCCGTGTTTCGCCATGGCCTTTCCCATCAGCGGCGCGTCGGTCACCCCGCGGGTGGCGAGCGGCCGGTCCTGATCGGGGAGCGTCGGACTGCCCCAGCTCGATTTTGCGTGGCGGAGGAGACTGAGGGTCAGCATCGTGACCGCCTCCACGCTTACTGGCCGCGCTTGGCGCGGGCGGCGAAGCGCACGGCTTCGTCGGCGGCCTTGAACAGGGCCCGTGCCTTACTCACGCACTCGGCCTGCTCGCGCTCGGGCACCGAATCGGCAACGATGCCGGCGCCCGCCTGCACATACATGGTGCCGTCCTTCACCACCGAGGTCCGAAGCACGATGCAGCTGTCCATCTCGCCGTCGGCGGAGAAATAGCCGACGCAGCCTGCATAAGGCCCGCGCGCCGCATCCTCAAGCTCATCGATGATCTCCATGGCGCGCACCTTGGGGGCCCCCGACACGGTGCCGGCAGGAAAGCCCGCCATCAGCGCATCGACCGCATCGAAGTTGGAAGCGAGCCTCCCTTCGACATTCGACACGATATGCATGACCTGGCTGTAATATTCGAGGAAGAAGCTGTCGGTGACGCGCACGCTGCCCACTTCGGCCACGCGGCCCACGTCGTTCCGCCCGAGGTCGAGCAGCATCAGATGCTCGGCGCGCTCCTTGGCGTCGGCGAGAAGCTCGGCCGCCAACGCCTTGTCCTCTTCGGGGCTTGCCCCGCGGGGGCGCGTGCCGGCGATCGGCCTGATGGTGACTTTGCCGTCGCGGACCCTGACCAGGATCTCGGGGCTCGATCCCACCACGGCGAAATCGCCGAAATTGAGGTAGTAGAGAAAGGGCGAAGGATTGACGCGCCGGAGCGCCCGGTAGAGCGCGAAGGAGGGCAGCGTGAACGGCGCCTCGAAGCGTTGGCTCAGCACCACCTGGAAGATGTCACCGGCGGCGATATAGTCCTTGGCGCGCTTGACCTTAGCCATATAGGCCTCGGGCGGCGTGGTCGGCTTCGGCTCAGGATGCATCGCGCCCAAGTCGAGTTCGCTTGCATGGGGCAGAGGCTGCTCCAGCCGCTCAAGGACGAGGTTCAGCCGGTCGGCCGCCCGCGCATAGGCCGCCTTGGCGCTGACGCCCGGCGCCGGCCTTACCGGCGTCACTACCGTCATCTCGTCTTTGACGCTGTCGAAGATCACGATCAGCGTCGGCCGCACCAGGATAGAGTCGGGAAGGGCGAGCGGATCGGGCTTTTCGGCAGGCAGATGCTCGATCAGCCGCACCGTGTCGTAGCCCATATAGCCGAAAATGCCGGCGGCCATGGGCGGCAGCTCGGCCGGCAGCGCGATGGCCGATTCGGCAAGGAGCGCGCGGAGCGAAGCGAGCGCCGGCAGGGGCGACGGCGCAAATGCGTGAAGGTCCGATTGAGGCGCACGGTTGATCTCGGCCTTGGGCCCATCGGCGCGCCAGATAAGATCGGGCTCGCAGCCGATGATGGAGTAGCGGCCGCGGGTGGCGCCCCCTTCGACCGATTCGAGGAGGAAGCTGTTCGGCCGCTCATGCGCCAGCTTCAGCATGGCCGAGACCGGGGTCTCGAGATCGGCGACGAGGCGCGTCCATGCCACCTGCGCCACGCCCGCGTCGTAGCGGCGCGCAAAGGCGGGAAAGTCAGGCTCGACAGGGGCAGCACCGCCTTGCTGGGTCAAGGGCGTGACCGAGGCGGGAGCGGAACTCATGGCTCTTCGCTGGTGCCGACGAGCTTGGCGAGGGCTTGCTGGTTGACGGTCACCCCATAGCGGCTTTCCAGCGCGCCGAAATATTCGGCAATGGCATCCTCGCTGACGAGAAGCCCGATCTGCTCTTTGAGCCGAGCGACCTCGGCTGTGTCGAGCGGGGCGGGGGGCGTGACCTTATCGACCTGGAACACGATGCGGCCCTCATCGACGCCTGAAGGGGCGGATCCGTAGCCCTTCTCCGGCAAGGTGAAAGCCTGCGACACGGCAGGGGGCAGCACGTTCACGGTGATGCTGTCGCGCTTCAGCGGGTCGCTGGTCAGGACCTCGACATTGAGGTCCTTGGCGACGTCCTCGAGCGTCTTGCCGCCGTTCAGGCTGGTGACGAGGTCTTGCGCATATTTGGCGACATGGGCGCGCACCTCCTCGGTGTGCCAGTCCTTGGTCACCTCGTCCTTGACCTGATCGAAGGGCTTGAGCTGCTCGGGCGTGATCCCCAGCACCTCGTACCAGACGACCCCTTCGTCCTTGGCGTCGATCGGATCGTTCTCCACTCCCGTATCCGTGGCGAAGGCGGCGTTCAGCAGCTCCTTTTGCGCCGGCAAGGTGACGGTCGATCCATCGGGCTTGCGCCCCTGGCGGTCGATTTGATCGATGGTCTGGTAGGTCAGATTGAGCTTGCCGGCGGTCTCCGAAAGCGTCGCTCCTGAGGCGAGCGCGTCCTCGATCTTGTCGTGCAGCTCGAAGATCGCACCGGACGCGCGATCTTTGAGGAGCTTCTTCTCGATATCGGCCTTGGCCTCGTCATAGGTCGGGGTCTTACCGGGCTCGATCCCGGTGACGCGCAGCAACACGATGCTTCCAAGCTTACCGGTGACAGGCTCGCTCACCTTGCCCTGCTCGAGCTTGAAGGCGGCTTCCGCGATCGCGGGATCGGCAAGGTCGTTGCGGGTCACCGTGCCAAGATCGATGTCGGTCTCGCTCATTCCCCGGTCCTTGGCCACCGCCGCGAAGTCGGTGCCGGACTGGATCTTCTGATAGGCGGCGTCGGCGGCGGCCATGTCAGGGAAGGGGATCTGCTGGACGTGCCGGCGCTCCGGCTTGCCGAGCTGGTCCTTCTCGGCCTCGTAAGCGGCCTTGATGTCGCTCTCGGCGATCTGCACCTGGTCTTTGACGGTCTCGGGCGTGACGGCAAGCACGCCGATCTTGCGAAACTCGGGCTGCGTGAATTTGCCGTGGTGATTGTCGTAATAGCGCTTGAGGTCGTCATCGGTAGGATCGGCAATGGTGCCGGCGGCGGCTGGCGGCACCAGCACGTAGCGAAGCGTGCGCGTCTCGCCGTTATAGCTGTTGAGCGCGCCGACCAGGACGTCGGAGCTGTTCGCCACCTTGCCGATGGTGGTCAGAATCTGCCGGCGCAAATTGCGCTCGCGCAGCGAGTTCAAATAGCCCTCTTCGCTCAGGCCGACGGCGTGCACGCCCTGCTGGAAGGCGGCGGGGCTGAAATTGCCCGCGGGGTCCTTGAAGGCGGGATCCTTCATGATCTCTTCGAGAAGGGCCGCGTCGCTGATGTTGAGATGCAGGTGCTTTGCGTGCGTATCCACGGCGGCGCCGCCGATCAGCCGCTCCAGCACCCGGCTGTCGAGGCCGGCCACGCGGGCTTCCTGCAGGGTGAGGCTCCGACCGGCTTGCGAGCTCATGGCGCGGAGCACGTCCTGCTGCGCCCGCATATAGTCCTGGGAGCTGATTTCGGTGTCGCCGACGCTGATCAGGGTCTGCCGGCCATAGCCCCGGAAAATGTCGGCGATGCCCCAGATGCCGAAGCTGAACACCAGCATGCCCATGAGGATCATGCCGAACAGTCGTCCTGCGCCTTTGCGCAAAGTGTCGAGTGCCACGCTTCTTTCGCCTTCCATTCGCCAATTGCCAAAGCCGCGCGGGGGTCCGATGCTTGGACATCCTCGCGCGGCGCCGGCATCATAGGTAGCAAGAGGAAGCGCGGCAAGGCAGGGCGTTTGGCCAAGCCCTTGGCATGGGTTCGAAAACCGCCTCCTGGTCGGCGGCGAGGAGGCGAGACGAAGGAGGGGGCGTGGGAGCGATCAGGCCGCTCGTGGCGGGGAATTGGAAGATGAACGGCCTTGGCTCGTCCTTGGCCGAGTTGACATCGTTGCGGGATCGGTTGGCGGAAGCCCCCGTGCCCGAGGCGGACGCCATGGTGTGCCCGCCGGCGACGCTGCTTGCCCAAGCGCGGTATGCCTTGCGGGGAAGCGCCATCGCGCTCGGCGCCCAGGACTGCCACCCGTTGCCGTCCGGTCCCCATACCGGGGACATCTCCGCCGAGATGCTGGCCGACGCCGGCGCGTCCGCCGTCATCGTCGGGCATTCTGAGCGGCGCACCGATCACGGCGAGACCGACGCGCTGGTGAAGGCCAAGGCCAGAGCGGCCTTTCGCGCCGAGCTCACCGCCATTATCTGCGTCGGCGAGACGGAGCATGAGAGACGGGATGGCGCGACCTTGGAGATCGTCAGGCGTCAGCTGCAAGGCTCGGTGCCTCAGGAGGCGCGCGCGAACACCATCGTGATCGCCTATGAGCCGGTCTGGGCCATCGGCACCGGACTTACACCGACTCCTGCCGACGTGGCGGAGGTGCACGGCTTCATCCGCGGGGAGCTCGGCCAGTTGCTCGGCCAGGCGGAAGCGAGGCTCTTGCGGATCCTTTATGGGGGCTCGGTCAAACCCACCAATGCGAGCGAGCTTCTCTTCGTGCCCGACGTGGACGGGGCTCTGGTCGGCGGAGCGAGCCTGAAAGCAAGCGATTTCTACGCGATTCTATCCGCCTATGCCGGCAGGGGCGCCGGCTGAGGCGTCACAGAACGATTGCGAGCAGGGTTGGCAAACGAGGCAATCTTCGCCATTCTGAGCAGGCTGATTTGCGGCAGGGGACGATCTTTCCCGCGGGACACTTTGATGCTGTTGCTGCGCTTCATCGCCGTGGCGCTTCTCACCGCAAGCTCAGCGGTGCTGCTGAGCCTTGGCGCCGCAGCCGAGCCGCTCGACAAGGACAGCTGCGCGGGCTTGCAGGGCCAGCGTAACAAGCTCCTCACCCGTGATATGCAGGCGGCGCTTGATCGGGGGCCGGACTGGGTGAAGACCCATCTGAACCCCGAGGAGCTCGAGCAGGTCAGGCAATTCTTGCTGGTCGAGGAGAAGATCGAGTTTCGCTGCCGTGGCGGGGGTGTGGCCAAGCGAGCGGCAAAACCCCCGGAAACCCCCACAAACGCCGACGTGGTCCCCTTGCCCGACCGCAAGCCCGCCCCGCCACCATCGTCGGCGACGGCCGACGCCGACCCTAGCCAAACCGTTGCCGATTCGGATAAGACAGCGCCTTCCAAGACGAAGGCCACACGATGATCACCGTTCTTCTGCTTATCCACGTCCTGATTGCCTTGTCGCTTGTCGGCGTCATCCTGCTGCAGCGTTCCGAAGGGGGCGCGCTCGGGATCGGCGGCGGTGGTGGCTTCATGACCGGCCGCAGTGCCGGCAATGCCTTGACCAAGACCACGGCGGTCCTGGCTGCCTCGTTCTTCGCCTCGAGCCTCGCCCTATCCATTCTGGCGAGCCAGCACCGCGGGACACCCTCGATCCTGAGCCCGGCCAGCCAAACGGGGGGACCGATACCGGGGCTCGCTCCCCTTCAGGTCCCGGCAGCGCCCGCGAGCCCGCCCGCGCCTGCAACCCCCGCAGCCCCGCCGTCGCCGTAGCAGTCACAAGACAAGCGCGAGCTTGAGCCGCTTTCGCGCGGCATGCTGTTTGGGACTACGACTCAGCGACGTTTCAGTGTATGGTCGAGGCCCATGGCGCGGTACGTTTTCATTACCGGCGGCGTGGTTTCCTCACTCGGCAAGGGGCTCGCCTCAGCGGCGCTCGGAGCGCTGCTCCAGGCGCGCGGGTTCAGCGTGCGCTTACGCAAGCTCGACCCCTATCTCAATGTCGATCCAGGGACCATGAGCCCCTATCAGCATGGCGAGGTGTTCGTCACCGACGATGGTGCGGAGACCGATCTCGACCTCGGCCATTACGAGCGCTTCACCGGGCGCCCGGCGAGCCAGGCCGACAACATCACCACGGGCCGCATCTATCAGGAGATCATCGGCAAGGAGCGGCGCGGCGACTATCTCGGCGCGACGGTGCAGGTCATCCCCCACGTCACCGACGCCATCAAGGCCTTCATCACCACCGGCAATGAGGGCGTCGATTTCGTGCTGTGCGAGATCGGCGGCACCGTGGGCGACATCGAAGGTCTGCCCTTCTTCGAGGCCATCCGCCAGCTCGGCAATGAGCTGCCGCAGGGCTCGACCGCCTTCATCCATCTGACGCTCGTTCCGTACATCCCGAGCGCCGGCGAGCTCAAGACGAAGCCCACCCAGCATTCCGTGAAGGAGCTCAGATCCATCGGTATCCAGCCCGACGTGCTGCTCTGCCGCACCGACCGGCCGCTGCCCAAGGACGAGCGGCGCAAGATCGCGCTCTTCTGCAATGTGCGCCCCGAAGCGGTGATCCAGGCACTCGACGTGGCGAGCATCTACGACGTGCCGGTCGCCTATCACGCCGAAGGGCTCGATCGCGAGGTCTTGGCCGCCTTCGGCATCACCAATGCGCCAGAGCCGGACCTTGAGCGGTGGCGGCAGATCTCTGAGACCATCGCCAACCCTGACGGCGAGGTGACCGTCGCCGTGGTGGGCAAATACACCGGGCTCAAGGACGCCTACAAGTCGCTGAGCGAGGCGCTCGTCCATGGCGGCATCGCCAACAAGGTGAAGGTCAACTTGGAATGGATCGAATCGCAGACCTTCGAGAGCGAGGATGCCTCGGCCTATCTCGAGGACGTGCACGGCATCCTCGTGCCGGGCGGTTTCGGGGAGCGCGGCTCCGAAGGCAAGATCCAGGCGGCCCGCTACGCCCGGACCCGCGGCGTGCCCTATTTCGGCATCTGTTTCGGCATGCAGATGGCGGTGATCGAGGCCGCCCGCGAAGCAGGCATCAAGGGGGCGAGCTCGACCGAGTTCGGGCCCACCGAGGAGCCGGTGATCGGGCTCATGACCGAATGGATGAAGGGAAACGAGCTGCAGCAGCGCCGGTCGAACGGCAATCTCAGCGGCTCGATGCGGCTCGGCGCTTATGAGGCCGTGCTCGCCAAGGGCAGCAAGGTCGCCGAGATCTATGGCACGACGCGCATCTCCGAGCGCCACCGCCACCGCTACGAGGTGAATATGCGCTACCGCAACAAGCTCGAGGCGGCGGGCTTGCGTTTCTCTGGCCTATCGCCCGACGGGCTTCTGCCCGAGATCGTCGAAGTGCCCGACCACCCGTGGTTCATCGGCGTGCAGTTCCACCCCGAGCTCAAGTCGCGGCCCTTCAGCCCGCACCCGCTCTTCGCCTCGTTCATCGGCGCCGCCGTGGAGCAGAGCCGGCTGGTGTAGCTTCGCAAGTGCCCCGAATGGCAAACAGCGTCCATACCGTCGGCTACGCGTGCGACAAGACTGCCGTCACGGCGCTGCGCGGGACGCTCGTCACCTTCACCGGAGATCCGTTCCTCGTCGATCCGGCCAGCGCCTTCCTCCATGAAGCGGACGGGCTCGTCGTCTGCAGCGACGGGATCATCGAGGTCGTGGGTCCCCATGACAGTCTACGGAGCACTCTGCCGAAGGATGTTCCAATCGCCGACTATTCTGGCTGCATCATCTCGGCCGGCTTCATCGACACCCATGTCCACTACGTGCAGAGCGAGATCGTCGCCGCACCCGGCAAGCAGCTCCTGCAATGGGTGAGCGACTATGTCTATCCCGTCGAGGAAGGCTTCGCCGACGAGGCGCATGCGCGCGAGGTGGCATCCATCTTCTGCGACACGCTCTTACGCAACGGCACGACCACGGCCTGCGTCTATTGCGCCGTCTATCCCCAATCGGTGGACGCGCTCTTCGCCGAAGCGGCGCAACGCCGCATGCGGATGATCGCCGGCAAATGCATGATGGACCGCAACGTGCCGGAGGCTTTGCGCGACACGGCCAAGACCAGCTACTACGAGTCCAAAGCGCTCATCGCCAAATGGCATGGGAAAGGGCGGCTCCTCTATGCCATCACGCCGCGCTGGGCGGGCTCGAGCACGGAAGCGCAGCTCGAGGCCGCGGGCGCTTTGTGGCGCGAGCATCCCGAGCTGCACGTCCAGACCCACATCGCCGAGAACCGGGATGAGGTGAAATTCATCGCCTTGCTCTTCCCGGAGCGGAAGGACTTCCTCGACGTCTATGACCACTATGGCCTGGTCGGCCGCCGCGCCGTGCTCGGCCACGGCATCTGGCTTTCAGAGTCTGAGCTTTGCCGCGTGCATGAGCGCGACGCCGCGATCGCCCATTGCCCGACCTCGAATCTCTTCCTCGGCAGCGGCCTGTTCCAATTGCGCAAGGCCAAGGACAAGACGCGTCCGATCCATGTCGGGCTCGGCACCGATATCGGCGCCGGCACGAGCTTCTCCCAACTCGCAACTCTGAACGAGGCCTACAAGGTGGCCGCGCTGGTCGAGGCACCAATCGCCGGGCTGGAAGGGCTTTACCTTGCCACCCTCGGCGGCGCCCGCGCGCTCGATCTCGACGACCGCATCGGCTCGCTTAGGCCGGGACGCGAGGCGGACCTTGTCGTGCTCGATCCCAACGCCACGCCTCTGCTTGCCTTCCGCAACGCGCGCTCGCGGTCGATCGAGGAGACGCTGTTCGTGCTGATGACGCTCGGCGACGACCGCGCCGTCCGCGCGACCTATGTGGCGGGCGAGCTTGCCCATCCGAAGGCGACGGCGACATAAGCCAAGCCGTCGTGGCCGCGCTGATCTCGGCCGTTTGCCTCAGTCTCTAGGGCCGCGTCTCCCCCAACGAAGTTAACCAACAGGGCTGTCAGCCTTTGCATTTCCGCGCCAATTCGCGGCGGATAAGACTCAAATCAAATGGGCAGAGCATGGCAAGATCCTCATCAGGGAATCTCTGTCTTTCCGAAGCACGCATGGCGGCAGGCGAAGGGCTGGTCCCCAGTCTCGACGGGTTGCGCGCAATCAGCATCTTGCTCGTTGTCCTCGCTCATTTCGTCACACCGACGATCCCGGGCGGCCTCGGCGTCACCGTCTTCTTCTTTATCAGCGGGTTTCTCATCGCTCGGCTCCTCTTCGCCGAGTCGAAATTGACGAACAATGTGAACCTTCCCGCCTTTTACCTGCGCCGCTTCCTGCGGCTTTATCCGGTCATACTGGTCTATGTGGTTTTCGTCGTGGCCGTGGCGCTTCTGCGCGGCACGCCTATTCACGGCATCGAGATCACGTCGGTCCTGTTCTATTTCGTCAACTATCTCTTCGCGGCGTACCAGCTTGCGGGCTTGTCCTTCACGCTGCCCATTTCGCAATTCTGGTCTCTCGCCGTCGAGGAGCACTTCTATTTCTTCATTCCGCTCGTCGTCCTTCTCATCCGGGCCAACCCCCGGGTTCTGATCGCCATCTGTCTCGGCGTGTGCATCGGCAGCCTCGCTCTTCGCGTCATCTACCTGAGTGAATGGCCAGCCCTCGTCGACACGAAGTTCGTCTATACCCACTCCGAGACCCGCTTCGACTCGATCGCCTACGGCGTGCTTCTTGCCGCCACCTGCGAAACGACCACGGGCAGACGTATGGTCAGGGCGCTCGCCTCTCCGCTCGGCTTCTGGCTCGCGGCAATTGTCCTGCTTGGCACCTTGGCCTACCGGGATCCCTTCTTCCGCGAGACGGCGCGGTATTCGTTGCAAGGGTTGGCGCTGCTCCCGATCGCCGGCACCCTCGTCTTCACGACCCATCTGCGCATGCTCAATATCGTGCTCAATTCATCGATCGCCGTGTGGATCGGCCAGCTAAGCTACTCGCTCTATGTCTGGCACCAGGGCGTAGCCGATCTCGTCGGCACCGCGAGCCTGGGCTGGGCAACGCCCGTGGTCCTCGTCATGGCGTCTCTCGCGGTCGCCGCTGCCTCCTACTATCTGATAGAGAAGCCGTTTCTCAGACTCCGTAAGAACCTGCGGCCTCGCTCGGGCGGCGTGCCTCTGGTTCAACGTGCGGGACTGTACCAGGGCGGCTTTTCCGGGGCCTTGAATCCGCTGCTCACAACCGAGGCCTGAGGCCCGGCTTCAGCCTGGCGTGTTCGCCTCGCTCCCGCTGCATGCAACAATCGCCGGTCCGTTGACCTTGAGCCAACCCCGACGCATGGTCGGCTCGGAAGGTGCCTCATGGTCGATCACACGCCACACCCCATCGTTTCGATCGGCGCCGCCCGTTTTGGCAACGCGCTGCCGCTCGCCCTCATCGCCGGGCCATGCGTGCTCGAAAGCCGGGCGCATGCGCTCGAAATGGCGATGGCGCTGAAGGAGATCGCGACAAGGCTCGGGATCGGCCTCGTCTACAAGTCCTCCTTCGACAAGGCGAACCGCACGAGCGCTGCGAGCGCCCGTGGGCTCGGGCTCGCCGAAGCGCTTCCCATCTTCGCCGAGATCAGGGACAGCCTCGGGCTGCCCGTTATCACTGATGTACATGAGCCAGGGCATTGCGCCGCCGTGGCGGAGGCCGTGGACGTCCTTCAGATCCCGGCCTTCCTCTGCCGCCAGACCGACCTTCTGGTCGCGGCGGCGCGGACGGGGAGGGCGGTCAACGTCAAGAAGGGGCAGTTCCTTGCGCCCTGGGACATGAAGAACGTGGTGGCGAAGCTCGTCAGCACCGGCAATCCGGACGTGCTTCTCACCGAGCGCGGCGTCTCCTTCGGCTACAACACGCTCATCTCGGACATGCGCGCGCTCCCGATTCTCGCCGAGACCGGAGCACCGGTGATCTTCGACGCCACCCATTCCGTGCAGCAGCCGGGAGGGCAGGGGACTTCAAGCGGCGGCGAGCGGCGCTTTGTGCCGGTGCTCGCCCGCGCGGCCGTGGCCGTCGGCGTTGCCGGAATCTTCATCGAGACCCACCAGGACCCCGACCGCGCGCCCTCCGACGGGCCGAACATGCTGCCGCTTGCCGCGCTCGAGCCTCTGCTGTCCGAGCTAATGGCGATCGACCGATTGGTGAAGAAGCTCTAGCCGCGCCCGCGATAGGGCGCCACTCCCTGGTCCGGCAGCCACACGCCCTCCGGCAGCGTTCCATGCTGCCAGAACACGTCGATGGGGATCCCGCCTCTGGGATACCAGTAGCCGCCGATCCGCAAGTAATGCGGCTCGATCAGCGCGACGATCCGCTTGCCGATGGTGATGGTCGCGTCCTCATGGAACGCGCCCTGATCGCGGAAGCTTCCGAGATAGAGCTT
>JBGQMX010000009.1:0-38111 GCA_041500805.1 Methyloceanibacter sp. | reverse complement strand
TTCAGCTCGGCCTCAGCGACGGTGCTGACAAGGAGCAGCGAAAGCAGAGCCAGCAGGACGGCCCTGGCGAGATCGGCAGCCACGCTCTTCATAGGTGCGAGTCCTTGCATTTCACCGTCACGGTCTGGGCGAATTGCGACCCGAAATTCGAGTTCGGCCCAAGCTGGCTGAAGAACGACTCGGTCAAGGCCTTGGCACTCTCGGCCGTCTCTGGATCGGGCAGCGTGACCTCGGCGGTGCAGCCTTTGGTGTCGGCGCCCGACAATGTGATCGGCTTCTCGGTGGCAAAGCCAAAGGCGACGAAGAAGGAAGGGTCATAGACATCGACCTGCACCGGCTTGCCGTGCGGATCGACCGGCTTCTCGAGCGGCAGGGTGAAGTGCAAGGTGAGCACGGACTTGTCGTAATCGACCCAATAGTCGACGGGTGGCTTCAGCTTGAGGATCTTGTCCTCCTCCCCCTCGAAATGCACGTAGGTGAAATAGTCGAAGTCCTTGAGCGACTCGACGTTGACCTTGGCGAGAGGCTGGAGCTCCTCCTTCGAGTAGACGCCGTCCTTGTTGGTGTCGAGGCCCTCCACCGCCATGGCGGTGTAGAACTCATCGAACGTCCAGGCGTGGCGGATGCCGGTGATCTGGTGATCGGGGCCGAACACGATCTCGGAGCGGACCGTCGCCCAGACATGGGGATGGGCGGCGACGTCTGGCGCATGGGCGACCGAGCCCATGAACACCAGGAGAAGCGTCAGGAGAAGTTGGCGCTGTTGTGCGCCCCGCGGCCACAAGGCTTTTAGCTCCCTCGAAGGTGAGCTTTCCTAGGCGCGAATTGTGGAGGATTGGCGGCTACGGCTGTGAGGCAAAGTGACCATGCCGATGGCCTGAAGAAGCCGAGTGGCTTCAATAAGGAAACGAGCCGGGGTCCAGCTCAGTCAGTATGTCTGAGCTGAACCCGGCTAGCGTGTGGCTTACTTAGGCGTCAGGTCGCCGGCGATCGTGTTGAACAGGGTCAACAGCTTGGTACCGACCGCCTGCACACCCACCAGGATGGCAACCGCAATGCCGGCAGCGATCAGGCCATACTCGATGGCGGTGGCGCCGGACTCGTCTTTGGCGAAACGTGCAAACGTCCTCATTTTTCGACACTCCCTTTGATTTGGGTCTCCAAGGCCCCTCGCCGTGTTGTTTGGCCGACGGCGGAACCTGACGTGGAAGCTAGCATCGACGAGTTAGATACACGTTAAATCAATCCAATAGAGAGGGACCCTTTACGGTAAACAAATTGGAAACAACTAAAAGTCCATTCAAACGAAAACCAAGGAAAAGCGCCGGAAATTTACTTCAAGTTTGTCTGGCCTTTACCGTGCTTTTACCACAAGGCGACAATGGGGATGCCGGCCGTATACCCTTATAGAGGCAATGACGTTGTCGTTTGAGCCTGCGAATGCAGCCCTGGAGAGATGGTCCTTCGCACCGCCAGGGCCTCGGCGGCAGCGGTCAATCTTGACTCTCGGTCCGACTCCGGCTAGAACAAAACAGGAACAAGAATGAGGTGTAGTAGTCGTGCGTAACGACGTTCCAGGCGGCGGTAGTGGTCTCCTCGTTCCGCCTTCTGGCGTTGAAAGAGCAGGCGGGGCACGGGGTAGGGTCCTGATTGAGCAGCTACGCGCATCGGTCCGCGCGCTCGAGCAGGTTCCCGTGTCCTTAGGCCTTCCCCCCATACCGGGCGCGGCCCCTCCCCACCCCGCCTGCTCCCTTCCTTTCGTCATTGCCCCCCTCCCTGGCCCTCCCCCTGGAAGGGGGAGGGAGTTTCCCCTGCATAGGCTCAAGCAAGGGGGACTCCACGAGATCAAGCCTGCCTCCTACCGCGACGGGCCAGCCGCCCTTGCCTTCGCCCTTGCCGTGATCGCCGCGGAGGCGGCGCGAACCAAGCGTCGCGGCCTCGTGCTGTGGTGCCTCACGCAAGACGCCGCGCGTGAATGGGGGCGCCCTTACGGACCTGGCCTTTGCGCACTCGGCCTCGACCCCGCGCTTGTTCTCATCGTCGAGGCGCGGACCGCGCAAGACGCCGCCTGGGCTCTGGAAGAGGGGCTTAAGAGCCGGGCGCTGATCGCCGCGCTCGCGCAAATCGAGATCAAGGCACAGCTCACCGCCCGCCGTCTCGGTCTCGCCGCGCAAGCCTCGCGCACGCCCTGTCTGCTGGTCTCGAGGCATCAGTCATCGGGCCTGCCCGGAACGCTGACCCGTTGGCGCATCGCGACGAGCCGGAGCGGGCCCGCCCCCTTCGAGGCGCAAGCCCCCGGCGCGCCCTCCTGGCAGCTCACCCTCGAGCGCTGCCGGGACGAAGCGCCGGGGCGGAGCTTTATCGTGGAGTTCAGTCATGAGTCGTTTCGTGTCCGTCTTTCTGCCGCATCTTCCGATCGAGCGGCTGAAGCAGGAGAGAGCGGAGAGCGGCGCCGCGCCGAGACCGGATAAGTCCGTACCGGACAAGTCCGTACCGGCTGACCGGCCGTTCGCCCTGGTCGGCAGCGAGGAGCGTGGCCTTGTGCTCACCGCCGTCAATGCGGCAAGCATCCGCCAAGATCTTGCCCCGGGTCTCGGTCTTGCCGATGCCCGCGCCATTTGTCCTGCGCTTCTCACTGCGCCCGCTTCACCCAAGAAAGATGAAGACGCCCTTCTTGACCTCGCCAGCTGGGCGTCTGCCCGCTACAGCCCGACCCTGAATTCTGACGGCGATGACGGGCTCTGGCTCGACGTCACCGGCATCCCCCATCTCTTCGGCGGCGAGGCGGCACTCCTCGCCGACTTGGGGCGTCGGCTCGCACGCGCGGGGCTAACCGCGCGGCTTGCTCTGGCCGAGACCTTGGGCGGAGCGCACGCGATTTCCCGCTTCGCACCCGCGTCGCCCATCATCATCCCTGACGGAAAGATCGGGGCGGCCCTTCTCCCCCTCCCCGTCGAGGCCCTGCGCCTTGAGCCTGAGATCGCCCTCCTGCTCAAGCGGCTCGGGCTCAAGCGCATCGGCCAGCTCTACGATCTGCCGCGGGCGAGCCTCGAGCGGCGGTTCCACTCCAAGGACGCGGCCGAAGCCGTCCTCCTTCGCCTCGATCAGGCGCTGGGGCGGCGGGACGAGCCACGCGCTCCTCTCCTTCCCGCACCCGACTTCGTGACGAGGCTTCCCTTTCCAGACCCTCTCATCACCCATGACGGCGTCGTTGCCGGCCTTGACCATCTCGCGAGCGCACTTTGCGGGAGGCTGGCGCGCGCTGGCCAAGGCGTGCGGCGGGTCGGGCTTTGGGTGTGCCGCGCCGACGGCTCCTCCACCGTGATCGAGGCGGGGCTGAGCGCCCCCTCGCGCGAGCCAAGGCACCTGTTGGGCCTGTTGCAGGACAAGGTCGAGGCCATCGACATGGGCTTCGGCGTCGACCTGATGGCGTTGGCGGCTCTCCTCACCGAGACGCTGACCCCTGCACAAACCACGCTCGCCGAAAGCGACGGGAAAGCCGCGCCCGAGCCTTTGATCGACCGCCTGGTCAATCGCTTAGGTGCGCGCGCAGTGCGCCGCCTCTATCCGCGGGCAAGCCATATCCCGGAATTGGCGCAAAGACTGCGAAGCGCCTTTGCCGGTCCCTCTCTCTGGCCCGAGCCGCCTCCGCACAAGCCGCCGCGGCCGCCGCTTCTCTTCGCGAGCCCTGAGCCTTTGACGGTGCTTGCGGAGATCCCGGAAGGGCCGCCGGCAAGCTTCACCTGGCGGCGCGTGACCCGCCGCGTGATCAAGGCCGAAGGCCCTGAGCGCATCGCGCCGGAATGGTGGCGTGCCCTCGGAAGAGGACGATCTTCAGAAGACTTTACCCCTCACCCTCCCACCGCCAAAGGCGGTGGGCCCCTCCCTCTCCCACAAGGGGAGAGGGGGATCCGTGGCACCGCCGCAAACTCCATCCCCTCTCCCCTCGTGGGAGAGGGTGGCGACCCCGACTTCAAGTCGGGGACGCCGGGTGAGGGGGCAACGAAATCGCAAGCTCAAAGACCGCGCGACTATTACCGCATCGAGGACGAGGACGGCCGCCGCTACTGGGTATTCCGCGAAGGCCTCTATCAGGAGAGCGAGCACGGGCTCCCTTGCTGGTTCCTGCACGGGGTCTTCGGATGATGCCTCTGCCATGACCCGCTACGCCGAGCTCGACGTGACGACGAACTTCTCCTTTCTCAGGGGCGGCTCGCATCCCGAGGAGCTCATGGCGACGGCGCGCGCGCTGGGATTGGAGGCCATCGTCGTCACCGACATGAACACCCTTGCCGGCGTCGTGCGCGCCCATCTCGCCGCCAAGGAGGTGGGCATCAAATTCATCGTCGGCTCCCGCCTCGATCTGCAAGACGGTCTAAGCCTGCTCGCTTATCCGATGACCCGCGCCGCCTATGCCAGGCTCTGCCTTCTCCTCACTCTCGGGCAGCGCCGCGCCGCAAAGGGAGAGTGCACGCTCTTTCTTGCCGATGTGGCCGCTTACGCCGAAGGCCTGATCCTCATCGCCCTCCCGCGTGAGGAGGAGGAACACGCCAAACCATTCGAGGCCGAGTTGCGGCGCCTCAAGGAGGCGCTCGATGCGCCAGCGCGAACGCGCCTCTATCTCGCTGCGCGGCATTCTTATCGCGGCGGTGACAAAGCCCGTATCGCGGCGTTGGCGGAACTCGCCAAGAGGACCGGCATACCGCTGGTCGCCACCAATGCCGTGCTCTATCACGCCCCCCACCGCAGGCCCTTGCAGGACGTGCTCACCTGCATCCGCGAGAAATGCACGGTCTCGCAAGCGGGCTTCCGCCTCGAAGCCAATGAAGAGCGGCATTTGAAGTCCGCCAAAGACATGGCGCGCCTGTTCGCCGGTCACGAAGACGCGCTTGCCCGCACCGTCGAGATCGCGAGAAGCTGCACCTTCTCCCTCGACGAGCTGAAATACGAATATCCCGACGAGCCGGTGCCGCAAGGCAAGACGGCGCAATCCCATCTCGAGGATTTGACCGCAGAGGGCGCCCACTGGCGCTTCCCGGGCGGCATCCCTGATAAAGTGCGCGATACGCTCTCAAAAGAGCTCGCGCTGATCGCCGAGCTCAACTACGCGCCCTATTTTCTCACCGTCCACGACATCGTCCATTACGCGCGCTCCCAAGGCATCCTTTGTCAGGGACGCGGCTCCGCCGCCAATTCCGCCGTCTGCTACTGCCTCGCCATCACCAATGTCGACCCAACCGAGATCGATCTTCTGTTCGAGCGCTTCGTCTCGCCCGAGCGGAAAGAGCCACCCGACATCGACGTCGATTTCGAGCATGAGCGGCGCGAGGAGGTGATCCAATATATCTATGCCCGCTACGGCCGCGACCGCGCCGGCCTCGCTGCGACCGTCATCTGCTATCGCGGGCGCTCGGCGGTGCGCGAGGTGGGCAAGGCGCTCGGCTTGAGCGAGGACACCGTCGCCGCGCTCGCCACCACCATCTGGGGCTTGAGCAATTCTTCCCTGCCTGAGGCTTATGTGCGCGAGGCGGGGCTCGATCCGTCAAACCCGCTGCTCGCAAGCTGCCTCGAGCTGACGCAAGAGCTGATCGGCTTCCCCCGCCATCTCTCCCAGCATGTCGGCGGCTTCGTGCTGACGCGCGGGCCGCTGTCCGGGGTGGTCCCCATCGGCAACGCCGCCATGGAGGACCGCACCGTCATCGAATGGGACAAGGACGATCTCGACGCGCTCGGCCTCTTGAAAGTGGATGTGCTCGGGCTTGGCATGCTCACCTGCATCCGCAAGGCCTTCGCCCTCCTGAAAGAGCATTACGGCAACGACGTCAGCCTCGGCACGGTGCCGCGCGACGATCCCGCCGTCTACGACATGCTGTGCAAGGCGGACTCGATCGGCGTGTTCCAGGTCGAGAGCCGGGCGCAGATGAACATGCTGCCGCGGCTCAAGCCCCGTTGCTTCTACGATCTCGTCATCGAGGTCGCCATCGTCCGCCCGGGCCCCATCCAGGGCGACATGGTTCATCCCTATCTTCGCCGCCGGTCTGGCGTCGAGGCGATCGACTTTCCCTCGCCCCATCCCGACCATGGCCCCGCCGACGAGCTTCGCCAGGTGCTCGGCAAGACCATGGGGGTGCCGCTCTTCCAGGAGCAGGCGATGCGGCTTGCCATGGTGGCGGCGAAGTTCTCAGGCCCCGAGGCGAATGAGCTTCGCCGCGCCATGGCGACTTTCCGCCGCCGCGGCACCATCGATCGCCTCAAGGAGAAGATGGTCGGCCGCATGACGGCGCGCGGCTATCCGGCAGACTTCGCCGAGCGCTGCTTCAACCAGATCAAGGGCTTCGGAGAATATGGCTTCCCCGAGAGCCACGCCGCGAGCTTCGCCCATCTCGTTTATGTCTCGTCCTGGCTCAAATGCCATTACCCGGCTGCGTTCGCCGCCGCGCTGCTCAACTCCCAGCCCATGGGCTTCTATGCTCCGGCGCAGATCGTGCGTTGCGCGCGCGAGCATGGGGTCGAGGCGCGTGAGGCCGATATCAATCACAGTCTCTGGGACTGCACGCTGGAAGTCGCGCAATCTTGCGCTCAAGCAGCGCGAACCCACGAGTGGGGAAGCGCGGTAGCGCAAACCAAGGACAACGCCTTCGCGCTACGCTTGGGGCTCCGCCAGATCAACGGACTGCGCGAGGCCGACATTCAGAAGCTTGTCTCGGTGCGCGACGGCATCCCCGCAGCAGACTCCATCCCTCCCCTTGATGGGGAGGGCGGCTCGGCCGCAGGTCGAGCCGGGTGGGGTGACACAAGCAGCAGAAAAGGTGCAAGTGGCGCTGCTGCAAATCCATTTCGTGACGTGCGCGATCTGTGGCGGCGAAGCGGCATCTCGCGCGCGGCCCTCGAGAAGCTCGCGAGCGCCGATGCCTTCCGCTCCCTTGGGCTCGACCGCCGCCAAGGCTTATGGGAAGTGCGTGGCTTGCCGAAGGAAATTCCGCTGCCCCTGTTCGAGCACGCCGATGCCGTCGAAGCGGGCGCTGAGCCGGAGGTGGCGCTTCCCATCATGCCGCTCTCGGAGCATGTGGTGAACGACTACCGGACGCTTCGCCTCTCCCTCAAAGCCCATCCCATGAGCTTCCTGCGCGACCGCGTCGCTCACGCACGCATCGTCTCTTGCGGCGCCCTCAGGAGTTTGCGCGACGGCAGCCGCGTGAGCGTCGCTGGCGTCGTGCTCGTGCGCCAGCGCCCGGGCTCGGCCCAAGGCGTGGTGTTCATGACCATCGAGGACGAGACGGGCGTCGCCAATTCCGTGATCTGGCCCAAGGTGCTCGAGCGGATGCGCAAAGTCGTGATGGGCGCGCGGCTCGTCGTCGTGCATGGCCGCATCCAGCGCCACGAGGACATCATCCATGTGGTGGCCGAGCGGCTCGAGGACCGGAGCGATTGGCTCCGCCTCCTCAGCGAGGACGGTGAGACCTTAAGCCTGGCCCTCGCCAATGCCGACGAGGTGAAGCGGCCCGATCCGGGATCCTGGCGTCCTTCGCCCGAAGAGGAGGGACCTCCGCTTCCCGTCACACCGGCCGATCACGTCAAGCACCCACTACCGAGCCATGAGCGTCCCCATCCAAGATGGCATCCGCGCTGCCATCCGCGCGAGGAGCGCATCATCCCGAAATCCCGCGACTTCCATTAAGCCGCCATTGGACCTGAGCCCCTCAGCTCACCCCACCCCAGCGTCGCCGCGCCACGAGTGGCTTCGGCGCCGCCGGACCTCCCCACAAGGGGTATGGAGCTTGTGGCTCCCGTAGCGAAAGCCGCTATGCTGCCGGCCATGAGACGCAAGCTCTTATCCATTGTCGCCACGCTCGCGCTGCTCTTGCTATTCAGCGCGCCGACGGCGCTGCACGCCTTCGAGCAGCCGGAAAGCGGAAGCGGCTTCGCGCCGAAGCCTCTCGTCAAGGCAAAGACGCATATGGTGATCGCGGCGCACCCGCTCGCCGCCGAGGCCGGCCTTGCTATCTTGCGCAAAGGCGGCAGCGCAATCGATGCTGGCATCGCCACGCAGATGGTGCTCAATCTCGTCGAGCCGCAATCCTCAGGGATCGGCGGCGGCGCCTTCATTCTCTATTGGGATGCCGCCACCAAGACGCTGGCAAGCTTCGACGGCCGCGAGACGGCGCCAGCTTCTGCCACGCCAGAGCTGTTCCTCGACGCCGAGGGCAAGCCGCTTCCGCGCGAGGCCGCCATGGCGAGCGGGCTTGCGGTGGGCGTTCCCGGCGTGCTTGCGGCGCTGAAACTCGCCCATGACAAATACGGTAAGCTGCCTTGGGCCGAGCTGTTCCAGCCGGCCATCGCCCTCGCCCGCGCGGGCTTCCCCGTCTCGCCCCGCCTCGCCAAGCTCATCGCCGAGGCCGACCCCAACAGCTTCGCTCCCGAAGCCCGCGCCTATTTCTTCGATGACGCGGGGAGGCCTTGGCCGGTCGGCTACAAGCTCGCCAATCCCGTTCTCGCCGATACATTGGAGACGATTGCCCGCGAAGGACCGACGCCCTTCTACCAAGGCGACATCGCCCGCGACATTGCCAAGGCGGTGCAAGACGATCCGCGCAAAGCGGGCAAGCTGACGGAAGAGGATCTCGCCAGCTACCACGCCAAGGAGCGCGAGCCCGTCTGCGTCCTCTATCGCGCCGATCGGGTGTGCGGGGCGGGACCTCCCTCTTCGGGCGGCGTCACCGTCGGCCAGGTGCTTGCGCTCATCGCGCCTTACGACCTGGCGCCAGCGCCCCTTAGCGCGCGGGCCGCCCACATCATCGCCGAGGCCGAGCGGCTCGCCCTTGCCGACCGCGCGCGATACCTCGCCGATTCCGATTTTGTCCCGGCTCCGGTGGCGGGACTGCTCGATCCGGACTATCTCGCCTCGCGTCGCGGCCTGATCGATCCAGATCGCGCGCAAGCGCATGTGGCGGCGGGCTCTCCGCCGAACACGCGCCAAGGCGCCTATGGCCTCGATGGCACGCGCGAAGCCGCCGGCACGAGCCAGATCTCCATCGTCGACGATGACGGTAACGCCTTCTCCATGACCACGAGCATCGAGCAGGCCTTTGGCGCGCGGACCATGGTGCGCGGCTTCCTGCTGAACAATCAGCTCACCGATTTCTCCTTCATGTCCGTCGACGAGGAGGGTCGGCCTGTCGCCAATCGCGTCGAGGGCGGCAAGCGCCCGCGGAGCTCCATGGACCCGACCATGGTGTTCGCGGACGGCGGCGGCCTCCGCTATGTCCTGGGCAGCCCCGGTGGACCCGCGATCATCCTCTTCAACGTCAAGGCGGTCGTCGGCCTGATCGATTGGGGGCTCGACGCCGCGGCAGCGAGCGCGCTGGTCAATTTCGGCAGTACCGAAGATGCGGTCCTGATCGAGCCTGGGGCCGCGTGGGATCCTCTCGCCGCGTCCTTGGAAGCAATGGGCCACGACATCCACCGCGTCCCCCTGGCAAGCGGGCTGCACATCATCGAGAAAACGCCAGACGGGCTTGAAGGCGGCGCCGATCCGCGCCGCGAAGGCGTGGCGCTTGGGGATTGATGGCAAGCCCTCCACAATCGATTGCGGTGCGCGGGGCCGGCGTTGTCGGCCTGTGGCAAGCTTTGACGCTCGCGCGAAGCGGCCATGAGGTCACCCTTTACGAGCGCTCGGCGCAAGCCTTCGCGGACGCCTGCAGTCCCTATGCCGGCGCCATGCTCGCGCCCCGTTGCGAGGAGGAGAGCGCCGAGGCCGTGATCAGGGAGCTCGGCGAGCGCGGGATCGCGCTTTGGCGGGAGACCTATCCCGGCACTGTCGCCAACGGCACGCTCGTCGTGGCGTTCCATCGCGACCGCGCCGAGCTCGACCGGTTCGCCCGCATGACGGGAGGCCATCGGCGGCTGTCTCCGGCCGAGCTTGCGGCGCTTGAGCCTGCTCTCGACGACCGCTTCGCGGGCGCGCTCTATTACCCCGAGGAGGCCCATCTTTCGCCTGATTCCGCCTTGCGCTTCCTGCTCGAGCGGGTTGAGGCCGAAGGCGTGACCTTGCGCCTCGGCGAGGGGGAGGCGCCGAAGAATGCCGACATCGTCATCGATTGCCGCGGCCTGGCCGCCAGGGACAAGCTCCCTTCACTTCGCGGCGTGCGCGGCGAGAGGATCGTGGTGAGGAGCCGCGAGGTGGACCTGGCGCGACCCGTGCGGCTCTTGCACCCGCGCTTCCCGCTCTATGTCGTACCCTGGGGCAACGGCCTCTACATGATCGGCGCCACCGTGATCGAGAGCGAGGAGACGGGCCCCATCACGCTCCGCTCGGCGCTTAATCTACTGTCTGCGGCTTACGCGCTCAATCCTGCCTTCGCCGAAGCCGAGATCGTGCGGCAAGGTGCGGGCGCCCGGCCCGCCTTCCCCGACAATCGACCTAGGATTATCACAGCGAATGGCTATATCTACGTGAACGGTTTGTACCGGCATGGGTTTCTGCTTGCGCCCGCGCTGGCCGAGCTTGTTGCCGCTTATCTCGACACGGGTGCGATGGACCCGGAGGTGTTTCTTGAAAGTCCTGCTTAACGGTGAGCCTTTCGCCACCGACGCCAAGAACCTCGATGAGCTGTGCGCGCGGCTCGGTTTTGCCGAGGCGAAGATCGCCACCGCCGTAAACGGCAGCTTCGTCGCCGCCGCCTCGCGCGAGACTACGCCATTGACCGACGCCGACGAGATCGAGATCGTGGCGCCGAGGCAGGGCGGCTGATGCTCACTTTGTACGGCGCCCAATTGACCTCACGGCTCCTGCTCGGGACGGCGCACTATTCTTCGCCTGAGTGTCTGCGACTGGCGGTCGAGGCTTCAGGTGCCGAGATCGTCACCGTCTCCCTTAGGCGGGAGTCGGCGCGAGCCCGCACGGGCCAGGGCTTCTGGGGGCTGATCGAAGAGCTCGGGTGCCGCGTGCTGCCGAACACCGCCGGCTGCCGCACCGCCAAGGAGGCGATCGCCACCGCAAAGATGGCGCGCGAGCTGTTCGGCACGACATGGATCAAGCTCGAAGTGATCGCCAACGACGATACCTTGCAGCCCGACCTGTTCGGTCTCGTCGAGGCCGCCACCGTGCTCACGGAAGAAGGCTTCGAGGTGCTTCCCTATACGACCGAAGATTTGAGCGCCGCCGAGCGCCTCGTTGCCGCGGGCTGCGCCGTGCTGATGCCGTGGGCCGCGCCGATCGGGTCGGCACGCGGACTGATCAACAAGACCGCGCTGAAAACGCTCCGCGCCTACTTCCCGGACATCCCGCTCATCATCGATGCCGGGATCGGCACACCCTCGCACGCGGCAGAGGCCATGGAGATGGGCTACGACGCCGTGCTGCTCAACACCGCCGTGGCCAAGGCGGGCGATCCGGTGAAGATGGCAGAGGCCTTCGCCAAAGCCGTCGCGGCGGGGCGGCTCGCCTTCGAGGCGGGCCTGATCGAGCCGCGCGACATGGCATCGCCCTCCACCCCCGTCGCGGGCACGCCCTTCTTCAAGATCGATCACGCATCCTGATCGGCCTTGTTCACCCTGGGTCTCGGTCTTGGTCGCACTCGATCCCTTCTACCCTATCGTCCCCGATACGGATTGGCTCGCCCGCCTTCTGCCTCGGGGCATCAGACTGGTGCAGCTCCGTATCAAGGACAAAGACGCGGACGTCGTCCGCGCCGAGATCAAGAAAGCCGTCGCGCTCTGCGCCGGGCGGCGGTGCCAGCTTGTCGTCAACGACTATTGGCGCGAGGCGATCGCAGCTCGAGCCTCGTTCGTGCATCTCGGCCAGGAGGATTTGGCTGGAGCCGACCTCTGCGCCATCCGGGCCGCAAAAATAAGGATCGGCGTCAGCACCCATAGCCACGCGGAGCTGGAGAGGGCTCTTGCCGCCGAGGCCGACTATGTCGCCCTCGGCCCCGTCTATGCCACCACGCTGAAGGCGATGCCTTGGCCCCCGCAAGGCCTTCCCCGCATCGCCGAATGGCGGGCAAAACTCAACTGCCCCCTTGTGGCGATTGGCGGCATCACCCTCGAACGGGCGCCGTTGGTGCTTGCCTCAGGCGCCGATTCCGTCGCCGTCATCACCGATATTATGACAAGCCAAGACCCTGAGAAGCGGGCGCAAAGCTGGCTTACCACCACGGCGCCGTGGCGAGGTTTATGCACAGGACGTCCACAGGGCTGAATGCGCGCATTGTGGCCTTGACCGAGTACCCCTCGGGCGAGGATCATCCGGCCGGGGCGGCTCCAATGAGAGCGAAGGGGCGTCGATGAGCTATTGTCTCGATCCGGCGATTCCGATGAGCGAGGCGTTGCGCCGAGTAGCCTTCGCCGAGCTCGATGTCGCGCATGGGTCGCTCTCGACGCCGCCCGACCGCCATAGCGGCGTTCACAACGCCCGCAAATGCCTGAAACGGCTCCGCTCGCTCCTTCTCCTCGCCAGGCCCGGGATGCCGGAGCCGGCCTTTGCCAATCTGACCGAGAGGCTCGCCGCCATCGCCCGGGGGCTTGCCCCCGCCCGCGACGCCCATGCCCTGATCGACGCCGTCGACAAGCTCGATCGCGAGACCGAGAAAGGACCGGGCCAAGGGCCGATCCACTCCTTGCGCGCCTGGCTCGAGAAGCGCCGGCATGCGGCAGAGCAGAATCTGGAGCGGAGCGCAGCCTCCGATGCCATGCGCGGCCTGCTCGAGCTTCGGCCAGCCTTCGCCGGCCTCGTCGTCTATCCCGACGACTTCCGTTCGCTCGCCCACGGCTTGAGGCGTTGCTACCGCTCGACCCGCAAGTCTTTCCAGCATGGCCTGGCCACCGACCGCGAGGAGGACCTGCATGAATGGCGCAAGGGCGTGCAGCATCATTGGCGGCAGATGCAGCTGCTCGCGCCCTGCTGGCCGTCGGAGCTGACGGCGCGGGCGGAAGCCGCGCGGTCTCTGTCGCAGGTCCTGGGCGACGACCACGACATCTCTCTGCTTGGCCGGCTCGTGTCCACGCCGACCATGACGTTTGGAAGTCCCGACGAGACCGCCGCCTTCTTGAAGCGCTGCCGCAAACGCCACAAGGCGCTGCGTGAGGAGGCCGGGACGCAAGGGGAGCTGCTTTTCGCCGAGCGGTCGCGGCCCTTCGCCGAGCGCATCGAGGCCTATTGGTCGATCGCCGCCAGCGGCGCGGCTAGAACGAGCGCCGAATCGCGGCTCGACAATGTCGTGGCTTTCGGCGATCTGCGCACCGGCCGCGCCAGCTAGGTTTTAGATCCCCCGCGCCGCGCGCCAAGCCTGGAACATCAGCACGGTCCACAACGACGCATGCCAATTGCGGCGTCCATCGAGATGCTCGCGCCAGCGGGCCAAGATCGGCGCCGGATCGAGCAGGCCGCCCTCGGAAAGACGCTTCTCCGACAACAGCTCCTCGGCCCACGGCTTAAGCGGCCCTCTGAGCCAGCTCCCAATGGGAATGGCGAAGCCCGTCTTTGGCCGCTCGACGAGAGCCTTCGGCACGTGACGGTAGAGCACCTGGCGGAGCAGCCATTTGCCCTTGCCGCGCCTCATCTTGAAGCGCGACGGCAGCCGCCAGGAGAGCTCGACGACGCGGTGGTCGAGAATGGGCACGCGGACTTCGAGCGCGACCGCCATGCTGGCGCGATCGACCTTGGTGAGGATGTCGTCGGGAAGGTAGGTCAGCGTGTCGAGATATTGCATGCGATCGAGCCCATCCGGAAGGGCCGCTTCAATGGCCGGATCGAAGATCGGGCCTTTGAGCTCGCGCCCCTGCTTGACGATCTTCTCCGGCTCATCCCAGGCGCTGACCAGGCTCCGATAGGCGCCCTTCCCGCCTCCGCGCAGCATGGCGGAAGCCTTCAGCATCTTGTCGCCGGCAAGCCAGGGGCGCCTCTTGGCGGGGAGCACGCTGAACACGCGGTCCCATAGCGCAGGCCCGGCGAGGCCAAGGCTACAGGCAAGGCCCCTCCCCGCGCTCTCCGGCACGCTCGCCAACGCGCGCGCAAACCGGTGCCGCGTATAGCCCGCGAACAGCTCATCGCCCCCGTCTCCCGACAGAGCCACCGTGACGTGCTGGCGGGTGAGCTTCGACAGGAGATAAGTCGGCACTTGCGAGGAATCGGCGAAGGGCTCGTCGTAAATGTCAGGCAGATCGGGAATGACGTCCTGGGCCTCACGCGGAGAGACATAGAGCTCGGTATGCTCGGTGCCGAGATGGCGTGCGACGGAGCGTGCGTGAGGCGCCTCGTCATAGCCTTCCTCGTCGAAGCCGATCGAATAGGTCCGGACGGGAGCGTTGCTCTTCGCCCGCATCATCGCCGCAACGGTCGAGGAGTCGATGCCGCCCGAGAGAAACGCGCCGAGCGGCACGTCGGCGACGAGCTGCCGCGCCACCGCATCGCCCAGCAGTGCCTCGAGCGCGTCGGTAGCCTCCGCATCGCTCACCTCGAGCGGCGCGTCCTGTCCTCTCCTCACGGCGTCGGCAAGCGTCCAGTAGGACCATGTCTCCGCTTTGCCGTCAGCCGCGATGGTGGCGGCATGGCCCGGCGCCAACTTCTCGATGCCGCGATAGATCGCGTGCGGCGAGGGCACATAAGCGAGCCTGAGATAGGACGCGAGCGCATCGACGTTCAGCTCAGGCTGCCAGCCAGGAAGCGCCTCGAAGGCCTTGAGCTCGGAGGCGAAGACGATGCGCCCGTTCTGCCGCCCCCAATAGAGCGGCTTGATGCCGAGCCGGTCGCGCACGAGGCTTAAGCGCCGCTCCTTCCGGTCCCACAGCGCAAAGGCGAACATGCCGATGAGGCGCTCGACCGTGGCGCGCAACCCCCATTCGGCGATCGCCTCGACGATGATTTCAGTGTCGGAGTGGCCCCTGAAGCGGTGCCCGAGCGCTTCAAGCTCCGGCCTGAGCTCGCCCGCATTATAGATCTCGCCGTTATAGGTGATGACGTAGCGGCCGCAGGCGGAGACCATGGGCTGCGCGCCGGCCGGCGACAGATCGATGATGGAGAGACGGGCAAAGCCAAGCGCGATGCCGGCCTCGGCGTCGACGAACACGCCCCTGTCGTCAGGCCCGCGATGGGCGAGCCTCGCGGCCATGGCGCCGGCAATCGCCTTCAGCTCTTGCGTGCCTGAGCGGCGCTCTAGCTCGAGGAAGCCGGCGATGCCGCACATGCATTCACACCCTGACCTCCATCCCATCATAGGCGACTTCCCATCCGGCACCTTCTACGGCCGCCCGCTGGGGCGAGTCTTCGCGCAAGGCAGGATTGGAATTGTTGATGTGGATGAAGATCTTGCGGCCGATGTTGAGAGGGCCGAGGGTTTCGACGCTACCGTCGCGTCCCGACATGTTCATGTGGCCTATGCGCTCGCCCGTCTTGTTGAGCAGCCCTTGGGCGATCATCTCGTCATTGGTGTAGAGCGTGCCGTCGAAGAAGACGAGAGGCGCATTCTTGAGCCGCGCGCGGAGCGCATCGTCGAGCCTGGCGCAACCCGGGATAAAGAAGAAGTGGCGCTCGCTTGCCGCATCGGTGACCTTCAAACCCACCGTGTCGCCTTCCTGTGTGCCGAACTCACCCGCCACGCCCGCCTCTTCATTTTCGAGGTAGAGCGGGACCTTGCCCGGCACGGGAAAGGCCTCGATGCTGATCCCGACTGGGCCTGACGGCCCCTCGACCGCAAACGGCTTGCCGAGCTCCATGGTGACCCGCTTGACGAGCTTAGGATCGAGCACGTTGAAGATGCTGTTTGCGGCAAGCACGTCGAGCACGCGGGCGCTGCCGTAGATCGTGAAAGGCTGGCCTTCGCGCAAAGACAGCAGGCCGGCGATGGCATCGATGTCGCCATTGGTCAACACCACCGCCTTGATCGGGCTGTTGCGCGGACCGCCATCAGGGGCGGGATAGAGTTCCGGCGTGTCGTTGATTTGCTGCCTGAGGTCGGGGGTGGCGTTGAGCAGGACCCATTGGCGGCCATCGGCGCTGACGGCGACCGAGGCTTGCGTGCGCGGGGCGAGACCTGCCGCACCCTGACGCACGTCAGCCGAGTTGCGGCCGTTGCAATTCCACTGCGGGAAGCCGCCGCCCGCCGCTGAACCGAGAACTTTTATGACCATGGTGCAAGGATCAGATGGCGGCGGAGGCCGGCCTTCGTCAAGGCCAAAAAAAACGGCCTCCGCTCTCGCGAAGGCCGCCTTGCCTAGACCCCTCGTGTCGTAGGGCTATGCTGCTAGAAGTTGAGTTCACCCTGGAATTTCAATGCCGTGTCCGACGTTGCGTCAGTCAGCCCGAACTGGAGGCCGACGTTCAGGGAGAACTCCATCGCAGGGGGACCGGCGACCTTGTCTTCGTCGTCGCCCTTCTTGCCTTCTTTCTCCTCGCCCTCGTCGGCGTCGCTATCGCCGGGATTCCAGAACAAGGTTGGGCCGATGCTGTGGTTTTGATCGTTGAAGGAGCCGGCATTGGCCAGATCTTCGATCTCGCCAAACATCTCGACGCCGACTCCCCAGTGCTTGACGAAGTCGTACTCGGCACGCCAGCCATATCCGAAGCCGAGGCTCTCGGTCTGTGCGTTATCGCCGACTTGATCGGTGAAGAGAGGGTTGAGCGTGATCAGAAGGTTTCCGCTGGCCAGCTCGACAATGGGGCCGAAGCCGATCTCATCGGCGTTCTGCTGGTCGCCATGGTTGATGGCCTTCTCATATCCGCCCTGGATGGAAAGGGCGATACCGTCGCCTTTGCGCTTGATGAACTGGTACTGAGCCTCGAATTCGACCGAGCTTACGTTGAAATCCTCGCCGTTAGGCTGATCGGTGCCGAGCGTGAAAGAGAATAGCCACCAATTCGTCAAACCATACTGAGTCTCAAACTCGTGGCTCTGAACGAGTGGTGGTTCCTCCGCCGCCGGTAGGCCCCAATGAACCGCGCCGCGATATGAAAGCTGGACTGCGCCCTTCTCAATGTCGGCTTCCTGGATCTGGAACTCGGCACGAGCAGGTTTTACGGTGCCGATGGTCAGCCCTGCCGCAGCCAGCGCGGAGACCGCAGCCGTCAGCGTCAGGCGCTGCGCGGCGCGCAGTACTTTTGGATTGTGTCGCAAGAGCCGCCCCCCAAGTTAAGCCTTGCTATGGTGATTCTCACGCCAACTTAACCGATTTCGGCGCGTGTGTCGCCACTATGGGTGGCCGGTGATGAGCCGCTCGTGACGCAAACATGAATGGGGCATGACGTGAAGATGAAAAATCCATGAAGCGTACGGGAAGACACCGTCAAGTATCAGAGAAAATGCGGTATAGAGAAATTGGCTATTGTCCGGCGGCACCGCGGGCATGTACCGGCCACGCCGGACGGATGATGTTGCTCTCCTGCCCTTCCCGGCCAGCGAGGCTTTGAGACAATCAATGCGTTATCAGACCAAGCTCCTTGTCACCGCAGGATTGCTTCTCGCCATGTCGCTTTCGGCGGCGGCGCTCGCTTATTGGGGCGTTGCCCAGTCCCACAGCTATCTCACACGCTCGCGCATCGCCCATGAGCAGCTCGAACGCCAGCTGCAGCTCTCGCGCCATAGCCAGCAGCTGTTCAAGGCCTGGACCGACACGCTCCTGACCGGGATCACCGATCGCCCCTTGGGCGCCGCTTATTTGCACAAGGTCATCGATTCCGATCTCGCCACCTTGCAGGATCTCTCCGAGAAAGAGCTCGCTATGGTCGGGCCCGAGGAGAGCAAAGCCGAATCCGTCGAGCTTGAGCGCCTGGCTCAGATCAAGGGGGAGTTCCAGCACACTTTGGATCAGCTCGGCGAGGTCGAGCAGCTGCGCAACCGCGGCCGTCCCGACATCGCTTGGCAAAGGCTGATCGATCTCCTGAAAGGGGGCATCGACCAGAAGCTCAATGAGCTGATCGAGGTCGCGGTGGCCGATGAAAGCGCCGAAGTGGTGAGGATCGACGCCGACGCTGCACAACTCTTGAGCCGGCTTGAGCGCGTGAGCCAGATCCATGCTGCGCTCGCCATTTTCACCACGCTGGCGCTCGTGATGCTTCTGTTGCGGGGATTACGCGCGCCGCTCGCGCAGCTCTTGCGCGGAACCGCCAAGCTTGCCGAGGGCGATCTCTCCTATCGCATCGCCATCTCCGGCCGCGACGAATTCGCCGATCTCGGCCAGAGCTTCAACCGCATGGCGGGCGATCTGCAAGCCCACCAGAAGGCCTTGCAGGACGCCCACGCCAATCTCGAATCGGACGTGGCCGAGCGCACCGAAGAGCTCGGCCAGGCCAACGAATCCTTGCGCAAGATCGACGAGACCCGCCGCGGCTTTTTTGCCGATATCAGCCACGAGCTCCGCACCCCCCTCACCATCATCCGCGGCGAGGGCGAGATCTCGCTGCGCGGCCAGAACAAGCGGGTGGCCGAATATAAGCGCTCGATCCTCCGCATCGTCGAGCAGGCCAAGCACCTGTCTCTGCTGGTCAACGACCTTCTGTTCATTGCCCGCCAAGGGGCGGGCGCCGCGCGCCTCAACCTGCAGCCGATCGATCTCGGCGACCTGATGGAGAAGGTCTGCGGCGATGCCAAGGTGATCGCACACGGGAAGGCCGTCGATATCGCTTTCGCCAACGGCACCGCGCACGACATGGTGCGTGGCGATCCCGCAAGGCTGAGGCAGCTTTTCCTCGTGCTGCTTGACAATGCGGTGCGCTACTCCAAATCCGAGGGCGCGGTGAAGGTCGAGATCGGCAGCGGAGACGGCGAGGTTATCGTGCGCGTCTCCGACCGTGGTATCGGGATTCCGCCGGAGGAGCTTGACCGGATCTTCGAGCGGTTTCGCCGGGGTGGCAATGCCGCGGCGATGAACGAGGAGGGCCTCGGCTTGGGACTGCCGGTCGCCAAGGCCATCGTCGAGGCGCATAAAGGAAGGATTGAAATGGCCAGCCGCCTGGGCGAAGGAACCACGGTCACGGTCGCCCTGCCGGCCGAAACCCTGGAGGCAACCGCGTGAACGTGCTCCTGGTCGAAGACGAGCCGCGCGTCGCCGATTTCATCGATCGCGGCTTGCGCGCCGAAAATCATGGGGTCACTGTCGCCTCGTCCGGCACCGAGGGGGTCGACCTCGCTAAGACCGGCGAGTTCGACGTCATCGTCCTCGATCTGATGCTGCCCGACATGCACGGCTATGACGTGTGCCAGCGCCTGCGTCTGGAGGGCGACCATACGCCCATCCTGATGCTGACCGCCATGGACGCGCTGGAGGACAAGATCAAGGGGCTGAAGACCGGCGCCGACGACTATCTCACCAAGCCGTTCGATTTCGACGAGCTGCTCGCCCGCATGGAGGCGCTGGTTCGCCGCTCGCACAATTTCGTGCCGAGCTCGAACATCTTGCAGGTGGCAGATCTCGTGCTCGATCGGGAACTGCTCGAAGTGAGGCGCGGCGGCGACACCATCAAGCTCACGGCCAAGGAGCTCGCCATCATCGAGCTGCTCATGAGCGCCCCGGGCCGCGTGTTCTCGCGCACCCGCATCCTCAATCAGGTGTGGGGCTATAGCGAGGATCCGCTGACCAATGTCGTCGACGTCTATATCGCGCGGCTCCGGCGCAAGATCGACACGCCCGGGCGCGACCCCTTGCTCGAAACCGTGCGGGGCCACGGTTACCGGCTGAAGGCGCCGAGTTGATGTTGCAAGGGAGCCGGGAAGATTTGCCCAATGTGATGCCAAACAGATGGCAATCCGGCAATGGAACCTTGCTAAGTGCGCCGGGATCAGTAGATTATGCGCCGCCACTCTCGCGATCTACGCGCCAAATCTTTTCCGGGCCTCGCCAGAGGGCCACGGCCGCGTTTGCTGCGCACGCGGCAGCAGAGCTGCGCTCGTCGCCTGGCTAGCCCCAACGCCATTGGATTAGAGCCATAACAACGTGGAGGAGCGCCCGTTGCGGTCAGGTCTGTTAGCTTTCTTGCTCTGCGCCATCGCGAGCCTTGCCCTTGCTGAGCCCGCCGAGGCTTCGAACAAGGTCAAGGTCGGCGTACTCAAATTCGGCACGGTCAGCTGGGTGCTCGATACCATCCATGCCAATGGCCTCGACAAGGCTGAAGGCATCGAGCTCGACATCGTGCCGCTCGCGAGCACCCAGGCGACCGCAGTGGGCCTGCAAGGAAGCTCGGTCGACATCATCGCCACCGACTGGCTGTGGGTATCGCGGGAGCGGAGCGGCGGCGCCGACTTCACCTTCGCCCCCTTCACGACGGCGCTGGGCGCCATCATGGTGCCCCCCAAGTCCCCGATCAAGACGCTCGGCGACCTCAAGGGCAAGCGGCTCGGCGTGGCCGGCGGCCCCCTCGACAAGAGCTGGCTCTTGCTCGTGGCCTACGCGCTCCGCACCGCCAATCTCGACCTCAGGACGGAGACCACGCAGGAATTCGGCGCGCCTCCGCTCCTCAACGAAAGGGCGAAGCAAGGCGAGCTCGATGCCGTGCTCGACTTCTGGCCCTATGCGGCAAGGCTCGAGGCAGAGGGCTTTACCCAGCTGATCGGAGTCGAAGACGTGGTGAGCGAGCTTGGCGCCAAGGGCGAGGTGGCCATGGTCGGCTATGTGTTCAGCGACAGCTGGGCCAAGGATCATCTCGAAGGCGTGCAAGGATTCCTACGCGCAGCGGCCAAGGCCGACGAGCTGCTCGCGACCTCCAACCAAGAGTGGGACAGGCTGAAGCCGCTGATGTCCGAGAACGATCCCACCTTCAGCGACGCCACTTTCGAGGCCTTGCGGCGCCGCTACCGGGAAGGCATCCCCGAGCGTTCCACGGCCGAGAACGAGGCCGACGCCAAGGTCCTCTATCAGTTCCTGCGCGAGCTTGGCGGCGAGAAGCTCGTGGGACCCGGCACCGAGCTCGCTCCCGGCACGTTCTGGCACGGTGGCAAGCCTTGAGCGTCACGTTCGCCCGCTCCGATGCCATGCACGGGATGCGACTCTTCCGCGGGCCTCTCGTTTCGGTGCTCTCCGTCGCTGGCTTCTTGCTCGTCTGGTTCATAGCGGCTGAGATCGCGCAGAGCCGGCTGTTGCCTGGACCGGTGGCGGTAATTCACTATATCTACGTGGAGTCCGTGCATGGCGACCTCGTGACCGAGCTCGGCATCACGCTGTGGCGGGTGGCGGCCTCCTTCGCGGTGGCGATGCTGATCGGCAGCGTCATCGGGCTCGCCATGGGCCAGATGCCTGCGCTCAACCGGGCGCTCGATCCCTGGCTGATCGTGCTCTTGAACCTTCCCGCCCTCGTCATCATCATCCTGGCCTATGTCTGGTTCGGGCTGAGCGAGGCCACCGCGATCGGCGCCGTCGCCCTCAACAAGATCCCCAATGTCATCGTCACCTTGCGCGAAGGCGCCCGCGCGCTCGATCCCGGCCTTGACGAGATGGCGCGCGCCTACCGGCTGTCGCCCGTGAGCAAGTTCCGCAACGTCACGCTGCCGCAGTTGCAGCCCTATTTCGCGGCGGCGTCGCGTTCCGGCATCTCGCTGATCTGGAAGATCGTTCTCGTGGTGGAGCTCCTTGGACGCTCGAACGGCGTCGGCTTCGAGCTTTATCTCAACTTTCAGCTTTTCAACGTGACGGCGATCCTCGGCTATACCCTCGCCTTCGTCGCCGTCATGCTGGCAATCGAATATTTGTTGGTGCAGCCAATTGAACGACATTCAACACGCTGGCGTAACAAGCCGGTTTGAAATCCGCATCGAGGAGAAGACTCACGTCGGGGCCGACGGCACGCTGGTCCCGGCGATCCGTGATTTCGTTCTCGAGGTTGCGCAGGAGAGCATGACGGTCCTCATGGGCCCGTCCGGCTGCGGGAAGACGACGCTGTTGCGCATCGTCGCCGGCCTGGACGACCGCTTCGTCGGCAAGGTCGATGTCCCGGAAGGGGCGCGCATCGGAGTCATGTTCCAGGAGCCGCGCCTGTTGCCGTGGCGCACGGTGCGGCAGAATATCGAGCTTGTCGCCGCCCCGAGCTTCGGGCCTCAGGATCTCGAGCATCTGACGCAGGCCGTCGGCATTGCCGACATGCTGCCGCGCTATCCCCAGGAGCTGTCGCTTGGGATCGCGCGGCGCGTGGCACTCGCCCGCGCCTTTGCCACCAAACCCGACCTCTTGCTGCTGGATGAGCCTTTCGTGTCGCTCGATGAACGGACTGCCGACCGGCTGAGGCGGCTCCTGCTCGAGGTCTGGTCGGCACGGCCGACGACGGCCATCCTCGTCACCCACAATGCCCGCGAGGCTATCTTATTGGCCGACCAACTCGTGCTACTCGCGCCGCGGCCCACGCGCGTGGTCGCGGTCGAGACCATCGCTGTGCCGCAGGCAGAACGGGACGGGAAAGCGATCGATGCGATCCACGCCGATCTCTTGCGGCGCTATCCCGCCAATTTCACCAGCGCCTGAAGCTTGCTGAGGCCGGTGGGGTAGGCAAAGGCATGAGACGCGCCGTGCCGTTCCTCACAGGCTTGCCTACCCTGCACAGGCTTGCCTACCCTGCGGCTGCGACCGCGACCTTCCGCTGCTGGATGCCGCGGGCCGGGTCATAGGCCCAGAACGAAAGCCCCAGGAAGAGCGACGTGCACCCGACCACGATGGCGAGCGCCTGCCAGTTGACCTCGAGATAGAAGGCGAAGCGGATGAGCTCGACCGCCCAGGTGAAGGGGTTGTAAAGGCAGATGTAATAGAGCCACAGGCTCCCCTCGCGCATCTTCCATAACGGATAGAGCGCGGAGGAGGCAAAGAACATCGGGAAGATCACGAAGTTCATGATGCCCGCGAAATTCTCGAGCTGCTTGATGGTCGAGGACAAGAGCATCCCGAGCGCCCCGAACATCATGCCGGCCAGGACCAGCGCCGGCAGCGCTGTGAGATAGCCCCAAGGCGGCAGCTCTACGCCGCAGAAATAGGCGACGAGCAGAAACGCGTAGACCTGGAAGAGCGAGACGATCACGCCGGCGAAGAGGCGCGACGTGAGCAGGAACCAGCGCGGCAGCGGCGTCGTGAGCAGCACCCGCATCGAGCCCATCTCGCGGTCGTAAACCATCGACAGCGAGCTCTGCATGCCGTTGAACAGCTGGATCATCGCCAGCAGGCCGGGCGCGATGTACACGTCGTAGGTGATGTAGGTCTGGTACGGCGGGATGATCGAGATGCCGAGCGCCGCGCGAAAGCCCGCAGCGAAAATAATGAGCCAAATCATGGGCCTGACCAAGGCCGCGAAGAACCTCTCGCGCTGTTGCAGGAAGCGCAACAGCTCGCGCCAGACGATGCCGTTAAAGGCGCGGACATAGTGCATGAAGCTCATGCGGCGACGTCCTCCTCGGTGTCGCCGCCGATCAGAAGCCTGAAGGCGCCGCCGAGGTCCTTGGCGCCGGTCTCGGCCACCACGTCCTTGGTCTTGCCCCGCGCCACGATCTTGCCGCGGTCGAGCACGAGCAGATCGTCGTTGGGCTCGATCTCGTCAAACAGATGGGTGGCCCACAGCACGCCGATATTGGCGTTGCTCGCGAGCTCGTGGATATGACGCACGATGGCCGAGCGCGTCGGCACGTCGAGCCCAATGGTCGGCTCGTCGAGCAGAAGCAGTTGCGGGCTGTGCAGCAGGCCGCGAGCGATCTCGACCCGGCGGCGATGGCCGCCATTGAGCGCCCGCACGCGCTCCTGGATGCGCTCCTCCATATCGAGGGCTTTCAGCGCGCGAAGCATGCGCTCATCGGCGTCCTTGCGCTTGAGACCCCTGAGCGCTGCGAAATAGCGGAGGTTCTGCTTGACCGTGAGATCGAGGTCGAGCGTCGGCTGCTGGAATACGACGCCGAGCGGCCCGAGCGCCTTGGAGCCCCATTCCGACGCCGAGCGGCCGGCGATCTCGATGCGTCCGGTTGGGGCATCGAACAGCCGCGTGATCAGGGAGAAGAGCGTGGTCTTGCCGGCGCCGTTCGGACCAAGCAGCGCCGTCACTCTGCCGGGATAGACCTCGAAGCTCACATCGTCGAGCGCCTGCTTCGATCCGTACCAGTAGGATACGTTCTTGACGGTCAGGACCGGCGTGCGGGTTGGTCCATCCCTTGCGGCTTCTTTTTGCATGGGCGTTCTCGGGGGTGAAGGCGGCGGGCGGCGCTGCTTGCGGCCCCTTCCCTATGAGCTCCAGTCTCGCCCACAGATAGCGCCGGTTCGAGGCTTTCACAACCCTCTCGGCTGACCATCCGTCTCTTCCGCCGGGTTGTGTCATGCCCCGCGCAGGCGGGGCGTAACAGTCACACTGACATCCCTTGACGGTTGAGGGGCGGGGCGGCTGGATCTCCCGCCGGAGCCTGTCATCGGGCCAGCCAAAGGATGGACCCGTTGGCGGGCGATGACAAAGGAAAGCACCTTACCCTTGGCACCAAAAGAAGAAGCCGCCCCGAGGGGCGGCTTCCGCTTTGTTACGTTTCGGTTTTGCGGCTTAGAAGAAGATCACGCCGCCAGCCATGAACATATCCAGATTGTCGAAGTTCTGGTTGACCTTGTGGAATACGCCGGTAGCGGCGCCATCGCCCGCGAAGTCAGCGGCGAGATCGAGGTGTTGCCAGTTGAACCAGACATGCATGGCAGCAGCATCGATCTCCTGCACGACGCCAAGACCCCAACGAGTGACCGTCGAGTCCGTCATGAACAAGTTGGCGTTGGTCAGGCAGGCGCCGCCGGTCGAGAAGGCGTTCAACGAACCGCCACCCAAGTTGCTCAGACCGGTAGAACCGCCGCAGAGATTGGCACCGGTCAGACCGGCGAATTGGCTGTCGTATTGGCCCCATTCGCCAAAGAGCACGGTGGCGCCGAGCGGGGTCCACGTCCGCTTGATACCAGCCTTCACATACCAGACATCGGTGCCGTTTTGATTGTTAACGGCGCCAAAGCCAGGCAAGTTAAAGGTAAGGCTAGTTCCGTTGTTTTCCTCACGCTGATAGAGGCCATAGGCGAACAGGCCCGACGGAACGTGCAACACTGAAGCGCCGACCTGATTGAGAGTCACGTCCCTCTTGAAGCCCTGGAACGGGGCACCGCCGCCACCAAGGAAGCTGCCATTGCCGCAGGCCGTCGTAGCAGCGACTGCTGGCGTATTGCCGTTGATAGTGATGCAGCCTTCATCTGTGTTCTCAGTGAAGCCGTAGGCCGCCGACACTTTGAAGTTGCCCCAGTCTTGGGCGTACTTCGCGGCAATGTCGAAGATGTGATCCTCGTAAAAGCCGCCCGACAGGCTGAAGCCGCCGAAGGTCGGAGAGTCGTAGCGAGCGCCGTTTAGCGGATAGCCGTTGCAGTCTGCACCGAGACCGCCGCCTGCTTCCAAGCAGTTCGTCACGTTACCCCAAGTGATCGCAGACAGGCCCTGCGCATTGTTCGGGAAGCCTTTCGGCCGCAAATAGAAGAACGATCCATCGAACAGCACGGCGTTCGACTCAATGATCGTGCCCGACAGGTCTGGCAGGAGGGCCACGTTGTCGGTCGCCTGGCTGAGCTCACCCCAGTTCACCGTGCCGTATTTGTCGCTCTTGATCCACATATAGGACAGAAGGACACTCTGGTTGCCAAAGATGTTCAATCCCAGGAAACCCTGCCCGGTTGTGGAGTTGTCGTTCCATTGGCTGTCGTCGCCGACCGCATTCCCGCCCCTCATTTCGAGAGAGAGCGTGTAGCCGCCCGACCAGCCGGGAGCGATCGTTGCCGTTCCGGCGAATTGCACATGGCTGGACAGCGTGGTGTGCTTGTCACCGATGAAGACGTTCGACTCCACGCCGTCGTTCCACCAATCCGCGTACTTGACGACCCAACCCGAAACCGTCAGCGACACCTTCTTGTTGCCCTTGCGGACAGTCGTCGCCTCGAGCTCGGCCACCCGCTCTTCGAGATCCGCGCAGCAGTCGCCTCCCAGATCCGCAGCTTTGACAGGAGTGCTGCTCATGGCGAAACCGCCCAGCGTCATGCCAAGTGCGGCTGCGATGGCGATGCGGCTGGATGTTTTTGTCAGTCCCCCAAACATGTCCATCTCCACCTTCCCTGATAAATTGCCTAATCTAAAACTCTGGCTTTGAATTCGCTTCTCGGCCCGCTTCGGTGAAACTCCGACCTGCTCTGGACAGAAATTCCCCCGAAAGAGAGTTCTGAAATCTGCTTATACGCGTTCCGCTAAGAAGGTAAATTGCTATCAAAGCGGGCGCGGACGTTTTTGGCCTTCTTGTGACATTTCCGCCACGAATCTTGAACCCAAATCGGTAGCGCGCAAGGCCCTCAACACTGCCAGAAAGCTTAGCGTTGTCAATCCCTTGGGGGGAATTGTCCCCTGTGGCGAATTTTCTGTTCGCCGAATGCTGATCGGCAGGTGCGGCGCGCCGGGGGGGAATACGGGTTGCCTAATCAATGCTCAGGCTTAGCGCATTATGGGGGCAGGGCCTCGATTCCCGCCCTCTCCTCTGCCTTTATTGCGCTTTCCTGCGCCAAAAAGGACTCGCGAGCGCCGAAATCCTGGGCCGGGAATTGGAAGGAGGGCACCCGCGGCCTGCGATTTCTTTGACCCGCCGAGCCTTTCTGGCAGCCTCGCTCCCGGCCATGGCCTTGAGGGCTGACCCCGAGCCTTTGTGGCAGCGCCCATTCGGTAGAAGGCGCTTCAGCTGGAGCAGCCTCGCAAAAGCGGTGCTGGACAGTCTCTACCGGAGGCCCGATGATTCGGCCTATAGGTCGGCGTCGCCCGGGTTCGCGCCTATCCCGGGGGCTGACTCAAGGAGGAGGCGGCGGCTTGACTTGGTGGAAGAGCTTCTCCTCTGCTAAAGAGACCAAAGCGGGCGAACGCAAAGCGCCTGGGCAGAGAGGAACGATGGCTGACCAGTCCCCCGAGGAACTTCACCTCAAGCACATCAGAGCTCCGGACTATAAGGAGATCTCCGCCGACGGGACGCTGCACAAGATCGTCGACAATCACCTCGTCATCACCTTCTACATCGAAGATTCGAGGGTTACGGGGGAGATTCTCAAGCGCGACGGCCTGGATCCGCCCACCTACCGGATTGCCGCAATCGAGGAGGAGAAGCAGCGCCTGGATGTCGTGGCGGTGCGCGTCCCGACCAAGGCGATTCTCGGCCTTGCCGCCGCGGTGGCCGAGCGGCTGACCCAGCAAGCCTCTGAAAAGCCGCCAAAATCTACCAAGAAATGATCGCTGCCTGTTGCCTCGCGTGGCGAGGGGCTTAGAGCATGATCTGCGAAAAGTGGGAACCGGTTTTCCGAAAGGATCATGCTCAAACAACAAGCTAGAGCCCTATCGCGATTCAACTTTAGGCGATAGCGCTCTAGCCCAGCGCCGCCCCGTCAGGCCGTCCTTGAGGGACCGCGTCCAGCGTGTCCAGGGAAAGCGAAGAAGGTGGCAGGCGGTCGAGATTGAATTGGCCGACCGCAGGGGTTCGCGCATCGACGAAGCTCCGTGACAGTACGAGGCTCGCGCCGGCCGCGGTCAGCACCAGCAACGCCGCGCAGCCAGCGCCGAGCAGAAATCCGGCCGGCGAAGGACGCGGTACCATGGTGCGAACGGGAGCGACGAAGTCGGCGCTCGGATGAAAAATCCTCGCGTCCTGTAAGGATTGACTTGAGTCCATAGGTTGAGACGCTCTTTTCCCTGCATGGGTCGACTGACGCGACCATTGAGCCTTGATTAGCAGGGAGTCGTTGATCTTTCGGTAAAGTCCGGGGCGCCGCACTTTTACTGTTACGAATGAGTAAATCTCATTCCTGATCTCTTGGGCGGCGCTTCTTATTCCTAGCGCCAGCATGGGGAGGACACCTCCAGTCTCCTGCTGGGCGCGGGCGCGACGGATTTATCCGTCTGCTCGAGGATGCCTCGATGCCGAGTTGTGCCCGCTTTGGTTGCAGGTTGGAACTGCTCCAATGATGCGGCAAAAACCCGCCGAACCATGAGCTTGCAATCCTTGTTAGGGTAGCACCATCGGTGCTAGTTACCCCGGTGCCGCCAACGAGGCCCGCGCTTGACTTAGGTCAACGCGGGGCCCGAGGAATTGTTGTTTTCGATATCCAGGCCGCCAACCGGGGGATGACGGGGCGGGCGAAGGCCGAATTGAGGACTCGAATGGATTACGAGAATTGCTTCCGCCAGCATCTTGAGGCCCTGCATCAGGAAGGCCGCTATCGCGTCTTCGCCGACCTGAAGCGCCGCTGCGGAGCCTATCCGACCGCCGATCATTTCACGGAAGCGGGCACCAACGACGTGACGGTGTGGTGCTCCAACGACTATCTCGGCATGAGCCAGCATCCTGCCGTCCGCGCCGCCATGCACGAGGCCATCGAGGAAGTGGGCGCCGGCTCAGGCGGCACCCGCAACATCTCCGGCACCACCCATTATCACGTTGAGCTCGAGGGCGAGCTCGCCGACCTCCATGGCAAGGAGTCTGCACTCCTCTTCACGAGCGCCTATATCGCCAACGACGCGACGCTCTCGACCCTGGTCAGGCTGATCCCCGGCACGGTGATCTTCTCCGACGAGAAGAACCATGCCTCGATGATCGAAGGCATCCGCCACGGCGGCGGCGCGAAGCATATCTTCCGCCATAACGACGTCGAGCATCTCGAGGAGATGCTGAAACAGGTCCCGCTCGCGACGCCCAAGATCATCGTGTTCGAGAGCGTCTATTCCATGGACGGGCATATCGCGCCGGTCGCTGCGATCTGCGACCTCGCCGAGAAATACAACGCGCTCACTTATCTCGATGAGGTCCACGCCGTCGGCCTCTATGGCCCGCGCGGCGGCGGCATCGCCGAGCGCGACGGCGTCATGGATCGCGTCGACATCATCAACGGGACGCTCGCCAAGGGCTTCGGCGTCATGGGCGGCTATATCGCGGCGAGCAAGGCCTGCTGCGACGCCATCCGCTCTTTTGCGCCGGGCTTCATCTTCACCACCTCCTTGGCGCCGGCGATCGCCGCCGGCGCTCTCGCCAGCATCCGGCATCTGAAGCGGAGCGAGATCGAGCGCGCACGGCTCAAAGAGCGCGTGCGGACGGTGAAGGGCTTGATGAACGGCGCCCGCCTGCCGGTGATGGACAATCAGAGCCATATCGTGCCGGTGATGGTCGGCGATCCCGTGCACTGCAAGGCGGTGACCGACACGTTGCTCACCCGGTACCGGCTCTATGTGCAGCCGATCAATTACCCGACCGTGCCGCGCGGCACCGAGCGCATGCGCTTCACGCCCTCCCCGGTGCACACCGACGCAGAGATCGCCTATCTGATCGGCGCGCTCGAGGAACTGTGGGCCGCCTGCCCGGTCGGCAAGGGCGAGTATGTCAGGCTCGCCGCCGAGTAGGCCTTTTCCGCGCTTCTCCCCTTCGCCGCTTCCTCGCAAGAGTGTTACTGGCATCGCGCCCCTCCGTCCCTGAATATAGGTCGGCGTAAGCGGACCCTCGAGGAGGCCGTGCATGTCTGCCCGAAGCTTGATCTTGCTGGCCGTTTTCACCGTGACGCTGGCCTTCAACGCCGGGCCCGCGCGCGCCCAGGACATCGAGGCCTGCTTCGCCACGGCTGACCGGGTGGCCAACGGCGAGCCGATCACGGCCGAGGACAAACGCGCCGGCCACGAGGCCTGCCAGCGTGCGCTCGCAGCCTCGTCGAGCGTGGTGCAGAAGTACCAGATCCAGGAGGCCGATTTCGATATCGTGGGGCGCCCGCCCAAGACATCGAATTGAAGCGCGGGAACCGCCTGGTCCACGGGTCTCAGACGAATTTGTGGGTCTAAGCCGCCCGCGGCCGCGTCGGCTGCACGACGATGGAGCCTTTTTCGCCCTTCACGATGTCGGCGTCGGCGAGCCTGAAATTCTCCATCCGCACCGTGTGATAGCGCGTGAAACTTCGCCCGTCGCCGGAGTAATCATCTGCCGCAGGTAAGGTAGCCCCAGAACACCCAGCCGCGCTTGCCCGGCCCGAGCGGAGCAATATAGGCCCACGGCTTTCCACCGTTGTCGTATGCCGTCCCCGACACCTGAACTGCAGTCCCATTGTGAAGCGCTCCAAGAATCGGCCCATTCGGCCGCGCGCGCACGTTCAACGGTGTGCCGGTCGGATCGGTCACGATGCAAGTTTGGGCCGAGGCAGCTGTCGCTATTGCCACAAGCAAGCAGGCAAGCAAGAGGCGCTTCATGAGAGTTCTCCGTCGTAGCGGGACTTTGGTCGCGGCCTGTATTTCTATCGCCTTCTAAAGAGAGACACTTGCGCTGGATCAAAGAGCCAGCGGCACGCGCGTCTCGCGGCCTCCCCGAGCGTGGTGCAGAAGTACCAAATCCAGGAGGCCGATTTCGACATCGTGGGCGCCCGCCCAAGAACTGAACCGAGGCTCCCGCCGCGAGAGGCTTGCCCCGCCTCAGCGCAGCCGATTGACCACCGTCCGTCTCGACCTAGGACGCCTCTCTCGGCGCCCCGTGCGGCGGTTTGTACGCCCTCGGCGCGATTCTTACCGCTCCTGCCGCGCGGCCGCCTCGTCCAAGAAGAAGCGCAGCATTTCGCGGGAGGCATCGGGGCCATGCGGATCGATGTAACTTCCATCCGGGCTGCCGCCGGACCAGGCATGCCCGCTGCCGTGGATGACCCACTGCTCGACGACCGCCGATCCAGTCTTGTCTCGCGTGACCGCGCGGGTGTGACGCCGCCCAGCGGACGGTCGAGCCTCGGTGCGTTCGACACTCCCTCCCATCTTGGCGTGCGCCTCGACGATTTTGTCAGCGTTCGACGGATGGACAATTCGATCCGCGTCGCCATGGAATACGATGGTCCGAATGCGAGTGGAGCTCTCTGCCGTGCCGCGCGACTTCCGTGATCGCCGGCCCCGTGGCCCCGCATCGCCACGCATGGCCGCGAACGCGGAAACGACGTCGGTGGCCGACCTGTAAGGCAGGCCGGAATGGACGCCGACGGCGGCATAGATGTCCGGATAGGTGGCGCCCATCACCGCCGCCATGGCGCCGCCGGCCGACAGACCCGCCACGAATACGCGGGCAGGATCGATATCGTAGGTGGCGATAATTTCATTGGTGATCCCGGCAATGATGGATGGCTCGCCGCGCTCGCGCATTTGATTCTCAGGCGTGAACCAGTTCCAGCACAAGGATGCATTTGCGGCTTTGGACTGGCTCGGATAGGCGATGATGAAGTCATGCTCCTCGGCGAGCGCATTCATGCGCGTCCCTGCCGCGAAATCGTCGGCATCCTGCGTGCCCCCGTGCAGCATGATCAGCAGCTTGCGTTGGCCGCCGTGGTGACCACGCGGCACATAAAGCTTGTAGCTTCGGGTCCCGGCCGCGCAGGTAAACGAGCGGCTCAGGAACTGAGCACCGTCCGGGATCTCAAGCGCCTTGCGGACCTTGACGCCCGCCAAGCCATCGAGGCGGAGGCCGGGAAGCTCGGTCCCATGGAGCCTGCCTACGACCCACGCTAACGGCCCCGCCGTTCGCGGCTCGGCGCTGCGGGGTGGTCGCGATCCTTGGGATCCAGTGTCCAACTCCAAAAGGCTAGGCGGCGCCATCTCGCTCGCGGCGACGTTCGGCGTGAGATTCGTGAGATTGATGACACGCGGTTCGATGGCCTCGCCGTCGGCGGTTCGTCCGCGGCCGGCTAAAGCATTTTGAATAAGGCGCGTGGCTTCAGTGAGCCTCCGGCCGCGCGTCAAGTTCATTGCCGCGCGCATGGCATCCGCAAAATCCATGTTCATCTCTGGTTCCTTCGAAGGGCTATGGGATGCGCGTCGTCAGCCAATGCGATCGGCCAGCGCGCTTTTGATTTCCTTACTGGCGTGAAGAGCACCCAGCACCGTGATCGATTCAATGGTCGCCAAAGCCAGCGACGGCGTCACGTCAGGGGCGATGCTAGCCAGCCCAAGCACCTTGATGTGGAGCTTTTCACCGGCAGCTTGCCGGGCCTCCAAATCCGCGCGCGTGTAGTGCCGCAGACCAAGCTCCAGCGTATGCCGCACAATCGATTTCCGGGCTTCCTCGGCATGGGTCGAAAGCTGGTTGCGGATCGCCGTACGGATGAAGTCCGTTCGGTTGGAATAGAAACCTTCCTGCACCAAGAGGTCGACGTGGCCCAAATCCACGTAACCGAGATTGATGGTGATCTTTTCGGTTTCGCCCGCTCGATCGCGGAGTCGATGAATCTCGGCCATCATGAATACCTCCATCTAGGAGGATGGTACATAGATGGTAAGGAGAAGGTTTTCAAGGACGATCTTTCGCCCCTGCTACCTCTCGCCGGCAGGCCCTAGCGGCTGCTAAGCCACGCGGGCCCGCGTCGGCTGCACGACGATGGAGCCCTTGTCGCCCTTGACGATCTCGGCGTCGGCGACCCTGAAATTCTCCATCCGCACCGTGTGGAAGCGGTCGAAGTAATCCTTGAGCGGCTTCTCGATGGCGCGGTCGTAGTCGGGCCGCGCCACATGGGTCGCGCCCTGCACCACCTTGACGATCTTGCCGTTGCGCACGATCAGCTCGCCGTTCTTGAACACGAGCTCGGGCGTGGCGAACATCGCCTCGCGATCCGGCTCGTCGCGATAGACGGTGATGTCGCCGGAGGCGCCCACCCCCAAATGCCCGCGGTCCTTGAGGCCTAGGCTCCGCGCCGGGCCGGCGCGGGTCAGGATTGCAATCTCATCGAGCGTGTATTCGCGGGTGAGCGACTTGAGGGTGCTCTGGGCCTGCGCGTCGGGATTGATCTTCTGCAGCATGTCGTTGCGGAAGCCCTTGTCCATGAGAAGCCTGATCAAGTGCGGATAGGTGAAGAACGGCGCGCCGTTGGGGTGGTCGGTGGTGAGGAAGATCCGCCAGGGATCCTCCATCAGCAGAAACGTCTCGAGCCCGATAGCCCATTGCAACGCGTTGACGAAGCTTTTGTCGCGATAGCGCATGGGCACCACGCCACAGCCCGCATCGCACTCGATGTCCATGACCACGGACTTCTTGGGACTTGCATTCTTCGAGATGGCGTATTGGCGCATGCTGTCGCCCGAGGCCGTGCAGGTCTGCCCGAACATGACCTGACCGACATCGATGGAGATATTTGGGCTCTTGTTGACGAGCTCTGCGAGCTGCGCCGCGCCTGAGGAGAACTTCCGATCGCCCTCGGTGCCGTAGCTCAGGAACTGCGTATGCGTCATATGTAGCCGCAAGCCATCCATGGCGCGGATGGTGGCAAGCGTCGACTCGATATTGCCGGGGATGCCGAGATTGCAGCCATGCACATGCAGCGGGTGGGTGACGCCGAGCTCCTCAAGCGCGCGCGCGAGCGTGACGACGATCTGCCGCGGCGTGACATGGTAGTAGACGTGCTCCTCGTCGAGATCGAGCTTGCGCTGGTTGAACTTGAAGGCGCTGATGCCGCCCGGATTGACCACCTTGACGGCGATGGCTTGCGCCGCATGCATGGTCCAGGCGACGTAATCCTTGATCGCCTCGAAATCCTGCTTGGCCGCGAGCTGGCGCAGGAAGAAATCGTCGCTGCCGAGCATGGCGAAGGCGCCTTTGTCGACCATCGGCGTATCGCCCATCTCCATATGCGCCTGACGGGCATTGGCGGGGAGCATGGCCGGCTCGAAGCAGGCGGTGTAGCCCATCTCGGCGTAGCGATAGCCGGTGATCATGGTCGAAGGCACGGCATGACCGGTGCCTGCCCGGGTCAGGTCCGTGCGCTGGACCTCATCCTTTAGATGGTCCTCGGGCAGCAGCATGCGGGCGATGGTCATCTTGCCGCCGCCGATATGGGTGTGGGGGTCGATGGCCCCGGCCATCACGATCCGGCCCTTGAGATCGTAGGTCTCGTCGGCGCGGGCGCCGGGTTTCGCCGCGACGATCTTGCCGTCCTCGACATAGATGTCGCGGACCTCGCCGCTCACTTTGTTGGCGGGGTCGTAGACTTTGCCGCTCGCAAGCTTGATGACCATCCTGTGGGGTTCCCGGACCTAGAGCGCCGCTTCGATGGAAGCGAGCACGTCGGCGACAGGCGGAAGCTCCGCCCGGCCGAGATCCTTGAGCGGCAAGGACACGACATTGTCGACGCGAATGAGACGCCCGGCATGGTCAACCCCGGGCGTGCCCACGGGGATGAGCACGGCGGGAGCTTTGGCAAGAACGAGGCCCGGCGTGCCGAGCACGATGGTGGGGACTTGGGTCGCGGGCGGCGAAAGGTCCGGCGAGATCGACGCGATCCACACCAAGAGATCCCCCTCCCCGTCTTTCAGCATGCGGCCAATGGCGTAGCGGTAGGGGTCGTAATCAGGCGCGCCGCTCGCATAGCTTACGCGGAGCGGATAGCCGCTTTGCCAGGTCGACACCGCGCCTGCGGTGATCGCACCCTCGGCGCCGCCGAGCGCAAGACCCGCAAACCGCGTGGTCTGATTGAGATCCTTGACGAGCCCGCAGAACTGCTCGACGGCGAGCTCGGCGTGCGGAAAGTCGAGGCTTGGCGGCGCCCACACCACCACGCCGTATTTGGCTTGGCGGCACAGCTCGGCAAGCGCATCGATATCGGCAAGCGCGACGCCGTCGATCTCAAGCGGCTTCAGCCGGAAGCCATTGAGCCGCGCCCTGAGCGCTGCCACCACCTCGCCGGCCTGCTCGGGCTTGCACGGAAGGGTTATGACTTTGCCGATGCGCGATCCCTTGGCGGCCGATTTGTCGAGCCCCTTGCCGATGAAGACGACGGTGCGCTTGGGCGCCGTCACGTCGAACATCGAATCGGGTGGCGAGACGATCTTCTCGAAGAAGCGCGGGTGGAGCTTATGCACATCGCTTCCCGCGATGATGATGAGATCGGCGCGGTTGCGCGTCTCGGTCAGCGTCGAGGTCGTCCAGCCCGTGGTCTGGAGAATCTTGAAGTTGCGATATTGCGCCTCGCTCAGCGCGTGATCGACGATGCCGCCGGTGCGCTCGGCCAGCGCCATCACCGCGCGCATGCCCTCGACGTCGGTGGCGAGACCTCCATACAAGGGAAGCGCGGCCTTGCCGATCAGCCTGGCCGCTTCCTTGATCGCTTTGGAGAACTCGACGTCCTTGCCGCCGACCTGCGGGCTCGAAGGAGGCAGCTTGCGCTCGAAACCGGCGACCGACTTCCCGCAAGCATTCTTGAGAACCTTGAGGCCCTTATCGGTTCGCTCGACGGTGAGATCGTCGCAAATCATGCCGCAAAAAGGGCAGGCGACGTTCTCGAACTGCTCTGGCTCTGCGCGCTCGCCTGTGGCCTTGCGCGCGTTCGAACTCGGCATATGGCTGGGCTCCCCCAAAAGGTGGGGAAAGAAAGCATGGGATGGGCGGCAACACAACTCGCGAGACGAGGGTTAGGCGCCCTTTCGGCGAAATCGCTTGCAAGCAGAGCGCCGACGGTAGCGGGCTCGAGGCCCACTACCGAAAGCGTTTCAGCGGTAAGTGCTGAGCCCGAAAGTGGGCCCGCCTTCATCGGATCAGCTCGAGCGCCCCATGACCGCATGGTAGATGGCGAGAAGCACGACCGCACCGATGACCGCGACGAACATGCTGTAGAGGTTGAACCCGGTGATGCCCGTGGCGCCGAGAGCGGTGAACAGATAACCGCCGAGCACGGCGCCGACGATGCCGAGCACAATGTCCATCAGGAAGCCCTGACCAGACCCAGCGTAAAGCTTGCTGGCGATGAAGCCCGCGATCAGGCCCAAGACAATCCAGGCTAGAATCGACATTTCACGTCACCTCCCTTGTTGGCATCGCTGCCGCTGTACGCATCAGCCGAGCAACTGCTGCAACTCGCCCCGCGTGGGCAGCCGCCCTTCCGGCGTAAGCTTGTCCACCGCCTTGGGAAGCACGCGGGCGAGCTCCGCCAAGACCTGGTCGCGCGACAGGCCCGTGCGCCGAGACAGCTCGTCCACCACGTCGCTGCCGAGCGCGTTTCCGACCTGACCCGACGAGATGTCCTTGTTGGCGCCGGTATTGATCCACGTGTCGATCGTGTCGCCGAGGCCTTTCTGCTGGAACTGCTTGATGAGGCCGCCGAGGCCGTCGAGGATGCTGCCCTGCGAAGCCTCTGGCGCCGGCACCGGATCAGGGGACCGCGGTGCCGGTGCCGGTGCTGGCGTGCTCGGCTGCGGATTGGCTTTGCTACTCATGTAGCGCGAGGCGAGAAGCGCAAGCAGCGCAATGATCAACGGCTTCGCTACGCTGCCGCCGGGGACCGGGGAACTCTTGTCCGAACCGAAAATGTTGTCAGGTAAACCCATGACAGTCCTCCTCGTGAACTCGTTACGCCACCCGTCCCCGAGGCGCGATTTTATCACCCAAGGGCCTAGCCCACCAACGCCGCATTCGCCACATGGTTCAGCGCTCCGTCGCGCCCGGCGAATGCCATTGCTTTCCTAAGGACTCTGAGGCGCGCTCAGCGTGCCCGCACCGGCTCCGCAATTCTCGGCATCAGCTCCTTGCGGATGATCCTGATGGCCTCCTCGAAATTGCTGTGCTCCGCATTCGGGCAATTTGCGAGAGTGTCGGCGGCATCGCCCAACAAGGCGTTGGCGCCTTGCCTGCCAATAAGACCGCGGTCGATGAACTCGTCGATGAGCCGCATAAGGATGGCAGTATTGGCGATGGCTAAGCAGTCGCCAGTCCTTCCTTCAAGCATGGCGAGAACCCTCCTTACCTGATGTATGATCTGCGAAAAGTGGGAACCGGTTTTCCGAAAACATCACGCTCAAACAAAAGGCCAGTCGCGCTGTCGCGATTCCATTTCAGGCGATAGCGCTCTCGGCGAGAATGCTTAACCCTCGGCCGCGCTCAGGCGCCTATCTTCATCATGCGTGCGAAATGATGGTCGGCGAGCTCACTCTCGCCCAAGACCTTGCAACCCGCCACGGCGACCTTGTGATCGTTCTCGACCGCGCTGCCGCTGACGCCGATAGCCCCGAACAGCTCGCCGTTCTGGATGATCGGCAAGCCCCCGGGAAACGTGATCAGCCCGCCATTGGAATGCTCGATGCCATAGAGCGGCTTCCCTGGCTGGGAGAGCTTGCCGAGCTCTCCCGACCCCATGGTGAAGAAGCAGGCGGTCTTCGCCTTCTTGATGGCGATGTCGATCGATCCCACCCAGGCATCGTCCATGCGCACGAACGCCCGCAAATTAGCGCCGGAATCCACCACGGCGATACACATCTTCGTCTTGATGGCGATGGCCTCTTTCCGCGCCGCGGCGATGGCCTTCTCGGCATCTTCCAAACTGATATGCATGGGTTTATCTCCGGGTGGTTGGTGAAGGGCGGGCACTCATAACACATAAAGGGCGCGTACGTTCCTGACGAAGAAAGGCCGGCATGTCGCGCGCCATGCCAGCCAGGAAGAGAGTGAAGCAGGCCAAGATGGAGCCTGCTTCACGCTAGGGATCGAGCCGTAATTACTTGATCTCCCACGTCGGGTTGTGGGGGATGTCCATCGAGGTCAAGCCGCCGCCGCCCGCGAGCGCCGGCAACCCGTTGCAAGCAAAGGGCTCGCTTCCCGTGATGCCCTTATATTTTCCGGTGCCGCCGGTGATGACATGCGTGCCGCAATTCATGTCCGGCTGCGACTTATCGAGGTCGCGCGTGTCGAAGGTGGAGAAGATCATGTCGCCGTCGGCGTCGGCCAGCACGCAGGCGCCGTCGATATATTTCTTGGGGCCAGAGTCGACGCTGAGCGCAGTGCAATGCGCTGACATCTTGTCGAGCATCTTCTCACCCTTCATGTTCTCGGTGGTCCCGACCGCCTCAAGCTGGGTGGCGGACCCGAGGCCGGGAATGTCGAGGTTCATCACCGGCCGAAACACGAAATGCGTCACGTAAGGCGTGGTCCCCTTCTTCGCCATTTCGGCTCCAAGCAGGGGGCTCTGACTGAACGTGATAAGCAGACCCGATAGAAGCGCTAACGTGGTTGTGACCTGAGCCCCTTCTTTCATCCAGCGATAAGTAGAGCCCGTTGGTCATTTGAGCCTATCAGGCTCGGTGGTGCAACGGGACGGGATGCGGAGCCCGCAAGTGAGCGCAGCGTCCCGTCCCGTTGCATCGCGGTAACGCT
>JBGQMX010000008.1:0-38282 GCA_041500805.1 Methyloceanibacter sp. | reverse complement strand
GTCAGGCCGCTGGTGAAGAGGAGATCGAAGCCAGGCTGTTCCGTGTCGGCATCGAGATCGATCAAACGATGCCAGGGATCGGTGGATGAGGTGGTGACCACTGTCTGAGTCGCATTGCTTGGGGCGTGTCGCGTCACCTCCTGGAAGGAGCCCGCATCGTCAATGATCCCAAGGGAGATCTCACGAATGGCAAAGCCGAGAGAATCTCGAATATCCGTTGAGCCAGGAGGCGCCGTCTTGGAGGATTCAAACAGCAGGATTCTGACATAGCGCGTCTCAACCGGAGCGTCGCTGAGCCGTAGCAGGTTGGATTCGCCGTTGCCGCCGGCAACGAGCCCTTGTGGAAAGCCATGCCATTCGCCTTGCTCGGTGATCTCAAAATCGGGGATGGCGCTCGTCCAATACTGAACGGCGAAATGCGTGGCGTAAGGCTGCGCCCAGTCGATCTTCGCCGCGTTTATGGCTTCGACTTTACCGAGATCAACGACGACCCATTGTGGGTGCTCGGCGTTCGCATCGTTGGTGTAGCGCTCATCGAGATAGGGATTGCTTTTCCAGTAGGTCGCCTCGTCACCATCGGTGAGGCGCGAGTAACCGTCATTGCCGGCCTGGTCGATGGTGTTGCCTCTGCGCGGCAATCGGTAGCCATGGGAGCGGAGCACGCGTTGGTCGGGGCTGTCGCTCGAGGTCCAATAGCCTTGCTGGTGCACGTCGTCGCTCCAGGTCCCGCGCTCGCTCCAGTGCCAGGCCTCGACCCCGAGCTCTGTTCGCAAGCGATAGGTGATCTTGCGGAGGCCCGCGCTTTGCATCTTTCGGATGTTCCCCGTGGTGTAAATTTGGGGAATCTCCCCTCTTTGGTGGCCGTCGAGAGCTGCACCAAAGGTCTGGTCAGGAAGGAATTCAGCAAGTGGCCCGCGCGAAACATCGACCGTCACGGTACCCACTAAGCTTTCGTTTCCAGCTGAATTCGAGACTGATCCCAACAGGAGAATGAGGCCAATGACGACCCCGCCGGAAGCTAGTGAGCTTCCTGTGAGCCGAGCCACACGCCGCAACCAAGCGCGCTGGGGTCCCAGCAGGGGCAACGCAATTGCGGAGGGCCTATCCAGATTCACAGACAACTGAAGACCCTGCTATTGTCCGCTCTTGGCACAAAGCGGACCAACTCGATGGAGGGCTGTGACGGCCGCTTCTGACCCAAAGCGGACATTTCAACAGCGGTGAGGGCGGACGTGCGCCGCCGGACCAACTCGTCGATACTATCTCCAGGCTGCAAGCATTAAATACCCGGCGATGTCTTTGTTGGTCCGCTTGGTATGTAATGTTGCCCGCGTCGCCCCGTCGGTGCCCCATTGCATGATCCTACGCCATAAGGCAAATGCCGTGTGAGGGGGTATCGCGCCGGTTCCGATCCGGGGCCGTCGAGCCCGATCCTTCGAGGGTACCTGCCGCGAGTACAAGCGCGGTCGAGTAAAGTGGAAACGCTCTAAGCCGACGTTCTCGTCGATGTCGCGACCGCGGAGTGCCGAGACTTCGCCGCCGTGCTCCTTGAAAGCGACCGGCGGGTCATGTGAGGTTCAACAGCTTCTGGTTGCGCTGTCGCCATCTTCGCTCCGACGGCTTACAAGTCGGTACTGGTAGGAGTAGCTTTCGCCCGCATCGGGGGGCAAACAGTCCGCGCTTGAGACCAGCCAGAGCGATAATGACAGCATCGGGTAGAACGCCGACAGGCCCCTTCGCTTTGCCGGTTCAACAGCACGCCAGTTCATCGCCATGAATGATTGCAAGGAAAGAGGGATCGACCGTGCGGACTTCACGCAACTCGACCCCGTCCCGCCCGAGGGAATTGAGCGGGCCGTGGCCATCATGCGGACCGGCAGACTGTTCAGATACAGCGACAGCCAGCCCGAAGACTCTGAAGCCGCCTTGCTTGAACGCGATTTCGCTGATTACCTCGGCGTGCGGCATGCGCTCGCGGTCAATTCCTGCACCATGGCGATCGAACTTGCACTCATCGCCTGCGGTGTGGAGCCTGGGAGCAAGGTCTTAGTGCCGGGCTTCACCTTCACCGCAGTGCCGAGCGCGATCGTCATGTTGCATGCGATCCCGGTCTTGGTGGAATGCACTGAGAACTACAGGCTGGATATCGACGACCTCCGGCGCAAGATAACGCCGGAGACGAAGATCCTGCTCCTGTCCCACATGCGCGGCCATATCTCGGAAATGGATGCGATCGCGCAGCTCTGCGCGGTACACGGCATCACTCTCATTGAGGACGCGGCGCACGCGCTTGGCGGACGGTGGCGAGGCAAGCAGCTCGGCTCGTTCGGCAAGGCGGGCTGTTTTTCCTTCCAGTCCAACAAGGTCATCAACGCGGGCGAGGGAGGCATGCTCACGACCGACGATGACGAAATAATCGTCAAGGCGACGTATCTCTCCGGGGCGTACGAGATGAATTATAAGAAGCATTTCACGCGAAGTCCCCTGTTCGAGGAATTCGCCGGCACGCTTCCCGCGCGCAACGCCCGGATGACAAACCTTACCGCCGCCGTCGCGCGTCCCCAGATCGGGCTCCTGGAAGAGAAAGGGCAGCGCTACCGGCAGATGTACGCCTATCTCAAGCGCGAACTTACGGCGACGAAACGTATCGAATTCCCGCAGGAGTATCCGCAGGAGACGCGCATCCCCGACTCCATCCAGTTCAAGGTGCCGGGATACAACGCCCCGCAGATGCAGACTTTCGTCGAGCGGGTCCGGGAAAGCGGGCTTCCGCTTGCAGGCTTCGCCGAGAGATATAACGCCAGGGCATTCTACAACTGGCACTATCTCGGCGAGAACATGCCCGACCTGCCGCGGACGAAGAAGGCCATCGAGAACACATGCGATATGCGGCTGCCTTCGAGGCTGCAGGAAGTGCATCTTGCCTATATCGTAGCGGTCGTGCGTTCGGCACTTCACCACGTCGACGCGATGCAACGAATGGCCGTCACCTTATGACCCCGTCGCCCATCCTTTCCACCTTCTCACAAAGGCTCGTCCCGCTCATCCTGCGCATCAACCGGGACACGGCTCCGCACGATGCGTTCGATCGCCAGGAGCGGAACGACCGCCGCGATGACGATGACGGGCCACCGCAAGACACCAAGCCAGTCCGCGGTCAACGTACCGAATTCATACGAGAGGTAGAACAGCCCGGTCGTCCAGATGCTCGCCGCAAAGATGACAGAGACGAGGAAGGACCGGAACGGCATGGCGAAGAAGCCGTAGGTCGTGTAAGCCGGCATCCGCAGGCCCGGGAGAAAGCGCACCATAAGGACCCCTGCGACGAGTCGTTCGTCGAGCCAGATCTTGAGTGTCGAGAAGCGCCGGCCGCCCGCGAGGCGTCTCGAGATGCGATTGAGTGCGACCAGCCGACCTATCCCGTAAAGTCCCAGGTCGCCGGCTACGATCCCAATGTAGAGCGCGGGAAGCGCCACGCCGACGCTGGTGACGCCGTCGGCGACCAAAATGCCGGTGGCTACGGTCGCAATGTCCTCGTGAATGAACGTTCCGGCGATGATTGCGAGAACCAGGAGCCATGGATCTCTCGGAAGAGCCGCGGGCAGAGGCCAAGCGGCGAGGGAAAGATGCATGATAGTCTGTGCGTCTCTACAGCAGACGATGTCATGGAACAGGGCGAAGCTCATCGAATCACGCCGGCGAATCGGACGACAGTGCCGTCTGCACAGACCGCCAGTCTCAACATAGTGCCGATCACCGTTCGCCCGAGATATCTGTCATGATGGATCAACTAGCTCCTCGGCTCAGGCGCGTTGGGGTATCTCCCAAACCTCAAGCCCTCTCGCTCATGGAACGAGCGCCACAGTTTGTCATCTATGCGCTTCATGGGCCGTACTCCCTCTATCTTATGCTCCGCTATCGGGGCATCACGCTCCCGACAGTGGCCAATCCCGGCCTTGAAGGGAGCGGTCTCACGAAAGAATCCAAGGCCGACCTTTTCAACCTGCTCGGACCCGTCGGCCGGGCGCATCTGGCCCCGTTTGTCACGATACGCACCGGACCCTCCATGCTTGAAGAGGCCGCCGGCGCGATGGAGACGGCGGGACTTTCCTTTCCGGTCGTGGTCAAGCCGGACATAGGCAGACGCGGATTCGGCGTCAAGACAGTGCGGACAGGGCAGGAACTTGCCGAGCACCTCGGCAAGTTCCCCGAAGGCGTGCGCGTCTTGATCCAGCGCTATGCGGAGGGCCCCGGCGAGGCAGGCCTCTTCTACCTGCGCATGCCGTCCGAGGACCATGGACGAATCCTCTCCCTCACGATCAAGCGCTTCCCCGAAGTGATAGGGGACGGGAAGTCCACCTTGCGGGAACTCATCCTGCTCGATTCTCGTGCCCAGGCGTTCGCAGACATCTATTTCAAGCGCAACCGCATGAATCTCGATCACGTGATCCCATTCGGGGAGAGCCGTCGGATCGTCTCCGTCGGCAACCACGTCCGCGGCGCCGCGTTCGAAGACGGCTCAGCGCACATAACCCCGGCGTTGGAGCAGGTGTTTGATACAATTGCGCGAGAGGTGCCGGGATTCTTTGTCGGCCGTTTCGACGTGCGGTATACCAGCCTCGAAGAGATGAAGCGCGGCGAGGGATTCACGATCGTCGAGTACAATGGCGCCGGTGGGGAGCCGACGCACATCTGGGATCCGCGCACGAGCATCATCGAGACTTACGCCGGGCTGCTTACGCATTGGAAGTACCTATATGTGGTCGGCGCCGAGAATCGAGCGCGCGGTGCGCGGCCGATGGCGTTCCGCGAAGTGGTGAGGCGCTACTTGGACGAACTGCGTCTCCTGAAGTCTTACCCAGACGAAGAGTGATGCTGGGCAAGGTCCGTGGTGCGAAGAGCGTTTCCTTCTTCCAAGCGCGGAAGCTTGCGCAAGTCGCATGGCGGAAAGGGTGAGGGGTAAAGCCGTTCGAGACTAATCCTCGACGTCGAGGGGCTCGGTGCCGGTGGGCTGGCCGTTTGCGTTGAGCGAGATCTTCTCGACCCTCGCCTCGGCCTTGCGCAACAGCCCGTCGCAATGGGCTTTCAACGCCTCGCCCCGCTCATAGATCAGGATCGAGGCCTCGAGCTCGACATCGCCCTTCTCCAGGCGATCGACGATGGTTTCGAGCTCCTTCAGCGCCTGCTCGAAGCTCATGGTCTTGATGTCGGAATGGTCGGTCGCGTTGGCCATGGCCTGCCTTAGCCCCTTCCGGCGCTTCCAATCAAGAGGCCTAGCCTCAAGAGGCGTAGCCTCAAGAGGCCGCCTCATGAGGCCGCGCCCATCAGCGTCTCGACATGCACGGCGGTGGATGAGGCCAGAGCGTCGAGGTCGTAGCCGCCCTCGAGCGTGGCGACGAGCTTGCCGCCGGTATGTTTTGCGGCCATCCCCAAGAGCTTATCGGTCACCCAGGCGAAGTCCGCCTCGACCAGCCTGAGCTGCGCCAACGGATCCTTGATGTGGGCGTCGAAGCCGGCAGAGACGAGGAGAAAGTCCGGGGCGAAGTCATCGAGCGCGGGCAGGATGCGCGTCTGCCAGGCCGCGCGGAAGGCCTCGCCGCCATCGCCGGGGCTAAGCGGCGCATTGAAAATGTTGCCGACGCCCGTCTCATCAAGAGCGCCGGTGCCTGGAAACAGCGGCATCTGGTGGGTCGAGCCGTAGAACAGGTCCTTGTCGGACCAGAAAGCCTCCTGGGTGCCGTTGCCATGATGGACGTCGAAATCGACCACCGCTACCCGCTTGGCGCCGTGGGCGGCGCGGGCATGCAGCGCCGCGACCGCCACAGTGTTGAACAGGCAGAAGCCCATGGCGCGCGACGGCTCGGCGTGATGGCCTGGCGGTCGCACGGCGCAGAAGGCGTTGTCGGCGGCGCCGGCCATGACTTGGTCGACCGCATGGATGGCGGCGCCGGTGGCGCGCAAGGCGGCCTCCCAACTTCCCGGCGAGACGACGGTGTCGGGGTCGAGCCAGTTGTGGTCGCGCTTGGGGATCGCGGCGCGGATCATCTCGACATAGGCCTTCGGATGCAGACGCTCGATGACGGCGAGATCGGCGAGAGGGGCCTCCTCGCGCTTCAGGCGCTTGAACATCGGGCCCGCGAGCGCGTCGCCGATGGCGCGCAAGCGGTCGGCCCGCTCGGGATGACCGAAGCCCGTGTCGTGCAGAAGGCAGGCGGGGTGAGTGAGGAGGAGCGTGGTCATGGGCGGATAGATACGCTAACCGGCCTCGGCGCGGTAGCTTGACCGACTTGTGGTAACACGCGAAATGGGGCCCACCATGCCGATCATCGCCGCTACGCCAGAGGCCATCAGGCAGGCAGCCAAAGCGCTTGCCCGCGGCGAGATCGTCGCCTTTCCCACCGAGACGGTCTATGGGCTCGGCGCCAACGCGCTCGATGGGGCGGCCGTCGCCAAAGTCTTCGCCGCCAAGGAGCGGCCCCGCTTCAATCCTCTGATCGTGCATGTCCTCGGGCTCGCCGAGGCGCAAGCCTACGCCATCGTCGACGGAACGGCGCGGAAGCTCGCAGAGGCCTTTTGGCCGGGGCCTTTGTCTCTGGTGCTCAGGAAACGCGCCGGCTGCCCCATCGCGGACCTGGTGAGTGCCGGGCTCGACACCATCGCGCTTCGGGCGCCGGCCCATAAGGTGGCGCGATCCCTCCTTGCCGAAGCCAAGTTGCCGATCGCGGCGCCGAGCGCCAATCGTTCGGGCCGCATCAGCCCGACCACGGCGGCCCATGTGGAGGCTGAGCTTGGCGACCGGCCCGCCATGATCCTCGATGGCGGTCCCTGCCCGCTTGGGCTCGAGTCGACGGTCGTCAGCCTGGCAGGGCCAACGCCCATCCTGCTCCGCTCAGGGGCGTTACCTCGCGAGGCCATCGAGACGGTGTTGGGGCATCCGCTCGCAGCGGCGAATTCGGATGCGCCGGTCGCCTCGCCCGGGCAGCTCGCGACCCACTACGCCCCGAGCACGCCGCTCAGACTCGGCGCGACAACCGTCCACCGCAACGAGGCCCTTCTCGCCTTCGGCCGCGATGTGCCGCACGGAGCGCTCGCCACGATCAATCTCAGCGCAAGCGGCGATCTGAAAGAGGCGGCGGCGAAGCTCTTCGGCGCGCTGAGAGAGCTCGACCAGGCGGGCGCAAGCGCTATCGCGGTGATGCCGATCCCCACCCACGGGCTCGGCGAGGCCATCAACGACCGCCTACGCCGGGGCGCTAGCTAAAGCAGGCACTTCTGGCAATACTGCTTGTCGCACTTGATGTTGCAGTTCTTCCGGCTGTCATTGGCCGCTGGGAGTCCGGAACAATAGAGTCGGCAGTCGTTGCACTTCCGGCAAAACAGGGTCACGCGCCCGCTCCCGGCTGGTGCCGGTGCCGGTGCGACCAGCAGCACTAAGCCTGCGAGTCCGGCGATGAGAAATCGGTTCATGTCAGCAGTCCCGTTTGGGCGTAAGGGAGCAAACCGAGGTCGAGCTGCAGAGGCCCAGCGATTTGTCTCCAAATCCCTCGGCGCGATCAGCTTACAGATTTTTGCGGGCGCTTTCACGCCGCTTCAACGTGATCGTAGCCGGCAGCCGAGCTAGAGTGACGCAGGTTTGCCGCCGCTTGCGGCAGGTTGGTTCACAGCCGCCGATGTCGGCGCACCAGATTTCATCCGTCTTGCGGAATTTACCAATGCAAAACAAGGCACCAACCCCACCGACACGCGAGACGCTCGATGCGCTCGCCCGCATCGTGGGCGAGGAGCACGCGATCCGCGACGAAGAGGCCATGACGCCCTATCTCGTCGAATGGCGCGACCGCTATCGCGGCAGAGCGGCGCTCGTGCTCAGGCCAGGCGATACCGAGGAGGTCTCCGCGATCCTGGAGCACGCCAACGCGACGCGGACCTCCATCGTGCCGCAAGGCGGCAATACCGGGCTGGTGGGAGGGCAGATCCCGTTCGAAACCGGGCATGAGGTGGTGGTCGCGCTCGAGCGGCTCGATCGCGTGCGCGATATCGACCTCGGCTCCAACACCATGACGGTCGAGGCCGGGCTCGTGCTTGCTCTCGCCCAACAGGTGGCGGCGAGCGCGGGCCGGCTGTTCCCTTTGAGCCTCGCCTCCGAGGGGAGCTGCCAGATCGGCGGCGTGCTCGCCACCAATGCCGGGGGCACCGCCGTGCTCGCTTACGGCACCGCGCGGGATCTTGCGCTTGGGCTCGAGGTCGTGCTTGCCGACGGACGGGTGTGGAACGGGCTGAAATCGCTGCGCAAGGACAATTCGGGCTACGACCTCAGGGATTTGTTCATCGGCTCCGAAGGAACGCTCGGTATCATCACCGCGGCGGTGTTGCGGCTCTTCCCCAAGCCCGCCGAGCTTGTGACGTGCCTGGCTGGCATGAGCGCGCTGGAAAGCGCGCCCGCCTTCTTCGCCCGCGTCCTGGAGCGCACCGGGCCGATGCTGACGGCCTTCGAGATCATGCCGCGTATCGGCGTGGACTTCGTGCTCAGGCATGGCAGCGGGGTGCGCGACCCGTTCCCCTCCCCTTACCCCTGGTATGTGCTGTTCGAGCTCACGAGCCCGTTTGCGGGAGAGGGGCTTCACCGGCTCGCCGAGACGCTGCTCGGCGAGGGACTTGAGACGGGCGAGATCGACAATGCGGTCATCGCCTCGTCGCTTGCCCAGGCCGAGGAGTTGTGGCGGTTACGCGAGCTGATGAGCGAGGTGCAAAAAGAGGAAGGCGGCAGCATCAAGCACGACGTGGCCGTGCCGGTGGCGCGGGTGCCTGAGCTCATCGCCCGCGCCAACCAGCTCGTTGAGCTGATGATCCCGGGCGCGCGGCCGGTGCCCTTCGGCCATCTCGGCGACGGCAACATCCATTACAATGTGAGCCAGCCCCCCGGCATGGACCGGGCCATCTTCCTGAGCTCCTGGGAGGCGCTGAACGCCGCGGTGCACGAGATCGTGCTCGATCTCGGCGGCTCGATCAGCGCCGAGCACGGGATCGGGCGCTTGAAGCGCGATCTCCTGCCCCACGCCAAGCAGAAGCTCGAGCTCGAGCTGATGCGCAAGATCAAGGCCGCCTTCGACCCGAATTTCATCCTCAACCCCGGCAAGCTGCTATGAGCGAGAAAATTTGGGATGCGGTCGATGACTTCATCGCCGGTCATCTGGTCGAGGACGACCCTGCGCTTGAGGCGGCGCTTGCGGCAAGCGAAGCGGCCGGCCTGCCGGCGATCAACGTCGCGCCCAATCAGGGCAAGCTCCTCATGCTGCTGGCGCGGGCCGTCGGCGCGCGGAAGATTCTGGAGATCGGCACGCTTGGCGGCTACAGCACGATCTGGCTCGCCCGCGCTCTTCTGGCTGACGGACGTCTCGTCACGCTGGAGGCCGACCCCGATTACGCCAAGGTGGCGCGCGCCAATATCGCGCGAGCGGGGTTCGAAACGCTCGTCGAGGTGCGCGTGGGCCGCGCGCTTGACACCTTGCCGAGCCTCGCCGCCGAAGCTCCTTTCGACCTCATCTTCATCGATGCCGACAAGCCGAGCACCCCCGGCTATTTCCAATGGGCCGTGAGGCTAGCGCGCCCGGGCTCGCTCATCGTCGTGGACAATGTCGTGCGCGAGGGCGCCATCCTCGATGGGGCAAGCGAGGATCCAAATGTTCAGGGGATGCGCCGCTTCTTCGAGCTTGCCGCCACGGACCCGCGGGTGAGCGGGACCGCGATTCAGACGGTCGGCCACAAAGGCCATGACGGGATCGCTATCCTCCTCGTTACCGCCGAGCCCTAGGTTAATCGCTGTCAACAGTGGAGGTCTCAACGCTTCATCTGCGGCGCCCCGGCAAGCAGCGAGGCGCGGAGGGCAGCCAAGTCACGCAGCGCGGCTTCGTCAAGCGTCGGGAATTTGGGGTCGATCTTCTCCAGCCGCTCGGCGATCGCCTCGGCAACGACGAGGCGCGTGAACCATTTGTGGTCGGCGGGCACGACATACCACGGCGCGTCTTCCGTCGCGGTGGCGCGGATCATGTCGTCATAGGCTCCCATATATTGGTCCCATAGCTTGCTCTCGCCCACATCGGCGGCATTGAACTTCCATTGCTTGGCAGGATCGTCGATGCGTTCGAGCAGGCGCTTTTGCTGCTCCTTCCTGGAGACGTGCAGGAAGAACTTGATCGGCACGACGCCGTTGCGCGCGAGATGAAGCTCGAAGGCGTTGATGTCCTCGAACCGCTCCTGCCAGATAGTCTTGGTGACGAGCCTGGGCGGCAGGCTCTGGTGCTCGAGCAGCTCCGGGTGGACGCGCACCACCAGCACCTCCTCGTAATAGGAGCGGTTGAAGATGCCGATATGCCCGCGCCGGGGCAGCACTACGCTCGCGCGCCACAGGAAATCGTGATCGAGCTCGATCTGGCTCGGCGCCTTGAAGGGATGCACGTCGCAGCCTTGCGGATTGACGCCAGACATCACGTGCTTGATGACGCTGTCCTTTCCCGCCGCATCCAGCGCTTGAAGGATGATGAGGATGGCCCAACGGTGCTCGGCATAGAGCCGCTCCTGCAAGGCCGCTAGGCGCTTGACGCCGGCCGCGAGCATCGCCTTGGCGTCTTCCTTCTCGATGTCGAGCCCACAGGTGTCGGAGGGATCGAAATCAGCGAGATGGAGTCCACCGCCGTCGCGGAACCGATAACGCTTGATGATGTCGGATAGGAGCATTCTTCCCCTCTTTTCGCCTAACGCATCACTTCATCGCCATAGCTAAGGCAGGAGCTCTTTTTGCAGCTTCTCCTGGATGCCCGGCTCGTCCTTCCGCGAATCGTTGATCTTGGGGTGCATCTCGACCGCCTCCAAGAGACCGTCGGCCGCCGGCTGCAATAGCGCCGACGCCGCTTCAGCCGTGGTCCCCTTGACATCGAGCCAGGCCTCGAACTGCTCGGGCGCCAGCACCACCGGCATGCGGTCGTGCAGCGCCGTGACGGTGCCGTTGGCGGGACAGGTGAGGATCGCGACGGTGTCGATCTCGCCGCCCTCCCCGTCACGCCAGCGCTCATAAAGCCCGGCAAAGGCGATCAGACCGGGCTCGCGCGGGCGCAGCAGGAAGGGCCGGCGCGCGCTTTTGGGCCCGGTCCATTCATAGAAGCCGTCGGCCGGGACGAGGCAGCGCCGATAGCGCATGGCGTTGCGGAACGAAGGCTTGGTCAGCACCTCCTCAGAGCGCGCATTGATCAGCGTCGGGAATTGCTTCGGGTCCTTGACGAAGGCCGGCAAGAGGCCCCAGCGCATGAGCCTGAAGCGGCGCATCCCCTCCTTGTCGCGGGCGACCACGGCAATGGGTTGGGTCGGCGCGATATTGTAGCGCGCGGGGAAATTCGGCGTGTCGCGATAGCCGAAATGAGCACGCACGGCGTCCGGCGGGGAGGTGAGATTATAGCGCGAGCACATGCGGGCCGGCCTCTGGTAACCCTTTGGCAATCATAGTCGGGCAACACTCTATCCCAACCCTTGGCGTTAAGTGATGCGCGATGTTTGCTGACGAGAAGCGTGAAGCGGGTCCTGCCGAAATCCACGAGGATGTGAGTCGCGAGGATATCGTCGCGGCCTTCCGGTCGGCCATGGTCGGCCATTTCCGCTCGCATGTTCCAGGAACGAACATCAACGAAGCGACGCTGATCGCAAGCGATTATCTCAATCACTTCCACGAGCTCGTGATGCTGTTCGAGGCGATCGCCTCCGAGCCCGACGACTTCGCCAACGATCTCCTCTCCTGGCGCCCGCTCACCTATGAGGAGCATTTCTCCGAATCGGGATTCCGCGACAAGAATCTCGCCATCGCCGCCTATCGGCGGGCCCCGCCCAGGATTCGCGCCCGCTTCGACGAGGCCGTGGCGCGGCTGCATGGCGAGGCCCTCACCCTTATTGCCGAAGTCGCGAGCGAGCTCGGCGGCAGCAAGCGCCTGAACAAGACATGTGCAAGCGCTGCCGCGCGCTTGCGCATCCTGATCGATGAGGCCAATGCCATCGCCAATGGCGATACGCTGCCCGACCGCAAGGATCCCGATACGCTTGGCGATGTGGGCGGCCAAGCCGCCATCGACGCCCTGTTCGGCACGCGCTGATCGACCTAGCCAAGCGGGTCAGGCCCAGGCTTTGCCCGCTGCCATGACCGAGCGCTTCTCCACTAGCAAAGACGGTGCGCCGCCCCGCGACGGCGCCAGCATCGCCGTGTTCAAGGATCGCTCGGTGCTGCTCGTGAAACGCGGTCGAGCGCCTTTCGCCGGATTATGGAGCCTGCCCGGCGGTAAGATCGAGGCGCAAGAGACCCCGCGCGAAGCGGCGCGTCGCGAGCTCGAGGAAGAGACGGGGATCGAGGCCGATACCCACGGGGTGGTGGATATCGTCGAGGTCGCCGCCGAGGATGCGACCGGCGGCTCCGTAACGTACCGGCTGACCGTCTTCTATGGGCGTCCAACGGGCGGAAGCCTAAAGGCCGGCAGCGACGCCGAGGCCGCCGAATGGGTCCATTTGGACGAAATCGAGGCGCTTTCCATGACCGAGGGGACGGCGGAGCTGATTTGGCTGGCAGCGCACCGGTTGAGGGCGCCCTTTGGCTAGATTTCAACACGAATTGGCGTTACTCAGGCTCTCATGGGACGGCCCGGCAAACGCATCTTGAGGCTTGGATTGGCGGCCCTGTGGCTCGCGGTGGCGTCCATGGCCTTTGCTCCGATCGCCGAGGCCCAGTTCTTCAATTGGTTCAACCAGGAGCCGGCGCCAAGGCCGCGGGCCGTCAAGCCCAAGGCTCCCGGCGACGACCTGCCACCCATCGTGCCCAAGGAGAGCACCGCACCCCCTCCGCCAGACGACCGCCCCTATGACAGCAAGCTGATGCGGCTTGCCGAGATCCTCGGCGCCGTCCACTACCTGCGGGAGCTGTGCGGGGCCCAGGAAGGGCAGCTCTGGCGCAACCAGATGATGGAAATCCTGAGGAACGAGGGCACGACGGCCGTCCGCCGCGCCAAGCTGGTGAACAGCTTCAATGACGGCTACCGGGGCTATCGCCGCACCTATCGCACCTGCACACAGTCGGCCACCCTTGCCACCGCCCGCTTCAGCACCGAGGGGGCGACGATCGCGACATCCCTTGCCCAAGGCTCGACCTTTGCCAGCAAGGGGCCGGCCAAGCCGGACGCTTCCCCAAATGCCAATAAAGACGGCGCTTCGCCCGAAGCTAAAAAGGAGGAAGGCGCTCCGCCCGAAGGCAGCACGGGAGCCGTTCCTTCCGAAGCCGACAAGAAAGAAGGCACCCCCGCCGAGACCAACCCGAACGGGGCTGCCCAAGGGGAGCCCGCGCAAGGTGCCGAGGCCAAGGCGGCCGACGCGGGACAGGGCAGACGCAGGCATCACAAAACGACCGAGGCGCCCACGCCGCCCGAGACACAAGAGGCTCCCCAGCCTCCCGCGGCCCCCGATCAAGGCTTCTAGCCCCTTTACCAAGTGTAAAGATTAACCGTTAGTTCACTCTGTCGTCCTGGCGGCGGAAGAGGGGTGTAATTGTGGCATTCCGGTCTTTCCGGTAGCCACAAGGGGGCGCCCGAATTGCGGTCAGCACGGCGAACGTCGCGATCCTCGGAGAACGAGGCGCAGAAACAAGCGGCGCTCAGATACATCCTCGATGCCTGGGAAGAGGCCCTGCACGACGGCATCGAGCCCGAGATGCTCGCCAATGCCGCCTTGTTCGCGGCGCTTGCCGACCTCATCGGCGTTTACGGCGAGGACGCGGTGTCCAAGATGACGACCGGTCTATCCCGCCGCATTCAGCATGGCGAGTTCACCCTGAAGCGCACCCCGCAATAACGCCGCTCAAGGGAAATAGCGCACGATCCCGTCGACCACGAGGATCAGCCCGAAGGCGATCAGCACCCCGCCGGCGATCCTGTTGATGAGCTTCAGCCGGCCTTCGGTCAGCCTATGCCTGATCGTGGCGATGAACTCGGACAGCCCAAGCCACCACAACAAGCTGCCGCCCATGACCGAGCCGACGAGGAGCAGCGCCTCGAGATAGGTGTTGAGGCCGCCGATGAGCGAGCCGAGGCCGCCGATCATCGCCGCCATGCCGAGAATGGCGCCGGGATTGGTGACGGCGAGGAAGAAGGTCTGCGGGATGATGCCGGTGTGCTCCAGGAGGCGGGACTTCTGGCCCAAGGGAATGGTGAGCGCGGGCTTGGCGAATAAGAGGCCGAGGCCGAAGACGACGAGCAGCAAGCCGCCCACGAATTGGATCAAGCCGGCATAGGCCATCATCACATCGGCGATCGCTTTGATGCTGAAGGCCGCGATGGCCGCCAGCATGCCGTCGCCGAGCACCGCCCCGATGCCCGCCGCGAGCCCGGCCCAGAAGCCGCCGGCTACCGCCCGCTGAATGACGAGGACATTGACCGGCCCGATGGGCGCCGCCATCAGCACGCCAATGCTAAGGCCGGCAAGCACGAGCTGGATGCCGGACAGCACGATATGCGCGCCTGCCTGCAAGGCCAGGGCCTATTCGCTCATCGAGAGTACAGAAAAAGCAGCGGCGCGCGGCGCGGCGCGAAATGAGGCCTGGGCTTGCGCTCGTTCGCCGATCTGCGAGATTGATCGAGCACTCATGGAGTGACGCATGAATCGCCGGAACAGCTTCGTCATGATTGCCCTCCTCGCATTGGTAGCTGGCGCTGCCGCCGTTGTCTACGCTCAGCACGACAAGGCCATTTCGCAAGACAAGGTGCAAGGCGGCAGCGTCGAGGCGCTCAAGCCCGACCAGACGGTCAGTGAGCCTCCTGTCACTGCCGCGGAGGTCACCGAGACGGGCGCCCTGCCCGGCCAGGCGCCCAAGGTGCTCTACGATTTCAACGCGCTGCCAGCCCCCGTCAAGCGCATGCTCCAGCAAATCGCCGGCGCGGCGGAAAGCGGTGACATCGAGACCATGCGGCCCGTGTTCGAATCGAACGAGCTGAAGCCTATGGTCGCGACCGCCTATGTCGAGGACCCGATCGCATTTTGGAAGAAGGCATCAGCCGACGGCAACGGACGCGACGTGCTTGCCGCTATGCTCAACGTCCTGTCCACGGGCTTCGTGCGCACGGGCCAAGGCAAGGACGAGATGTATGTCTGGCCCTATTTCGCCGAGACCGATCTTGCGACGCTCACCCCAGCGCAAGAGGTCGAGCTCTATCGCATCGTGCCGCCGTCGCTCGCGCTTCCCATGAAGAGAAGCGGCAAATACAGCTATTACCGGCTCGGCATCTCGCCGAACGGCGTGTGGCAGTATTTCATTCAGTAGGTTCGCTTGACGGCAACGCTTCGCCGAAGCGGACCGGCGCGCCTTGGGTCCTCCCGAGCTCGCCTTCCCACATGGCGATCTGTCCGCGCAGGATGGTGCCGATGGGCCAGCCCTTGACCTTCCGCCCGGCGAACGGCGTCCAGCCACATTTGCTGCCGATCCAATCGTTCTCGATGACGCGCTCCGCCTTGAGGTCGACGATGGTGAGGTCGGCGTCGTAGCCGGCCGCGATGCGCCCCTTGCCGGCGATGCCGAAGATGCGCTGCGGACCGGCGCTCGTCAGATCCACGAAACGGGCGAGGCTCAAGCGCCCGGCATCGACGTGGTCGAGCATCACCGGAACCAGCGTCTGCACGCCCGGCATGCCCGAGGGCGACGCAGGATAAGGCTGGCCCTTTTCCTCCAGCGTATGCGGCGCGTGGTCGGAGCCGAGCACATCGACCACGCCCTGGGCGAGCCCCCACCAGAGCCCCTCTTGATGGTGGCGGTCTCTGAGCGGCGGGTTCATCTGCGCTCTCGTGCCGAGCGCGGCGTAAGCCTCCGGGCCGGTGAGCGTGAGATGCTGGGGCGTCACCTCGACACTCGCCACGTCCTTGTGCAGCGCAAGCAGCTCCATCTCCTCTTTGGTCGAGACATGGAGCACATGCACGCGCTTTCCGGCCTGGGACGCAAGCCGCAGGAGCCGCTCCGTCGCGGCGAAGGCCGCGGAAGAGTCGCGCCACTCGCTGTGGCTCGAAGGGTCGCCCGCACGCTGCAAGGACATGCGCTCTTTAAGCCGCGCCTCATCCTCGGCGTGGAAGGCGGCGCGGCGGCTGATCACGGCCAGGATGCGGGCGAGCGTCTCCTCGTCGTCGACGAGAAGGTCGCCGGTGGAAGAGCCCATGAACACCTTCACCCCGGCGGCGCCCGGCAGCCTCTCCAGCTCCGGCAGCTGATCGACATTGTCGCGCGTGGCGCCGACGAAGAAGGCAAAGTCGCAATGCATGCATGCGCGCGCGCGGGCGACCTTGTCGGCAAGGGCCGCGGCGCTCGTGGTCGCGGGCCGCGTATTCGGCATCTCGAACACGGCGGTGACGCCGCCCAGCACCGCCGACCGGCTCCCGGTCTCCAAATCCTCCTTGTGCATGAGCCCCGGCTCGCGGAAATGCACCTGGGTATCGATCACGCCGGGCAGGACGTGAAGGCCGGCAACGTCGAGAACCCGCGCTGCGCTCGCATCGGCAAGCGTGCCAATGGCGGCGATGCGGCCGCCGATGACGCCGATATCCGAGACGCCGGCGCCGTCCTGGTTGACAACGGTGCCGCCTTTGACGAGGAGATCGAAGGTTCTGGACAAGGGTGCGGCTCAGCTTCCCTTGCGGGTTCGCGCCCGCTTCAATAGCTTCAACAGAATGTCGGATGTCTTGGTAGCAGAAGGGCTTGATATGGGCCATTGCCATGCGACGCTCCTTGCCGGCCGCGGCGTGCTCAGGGTCGCGGGCGTCGACGCGCGCAAATATCTGCAAGGGCTGATCACGAGCGACATCGGCAAGGCCGAAGGCCGCACCGCCATCCATGCCGGCCTGCTCAGCCCGCAAGGAAAGATCCTCTTCGACTTCTTCGTGATCGCGGCCGATGGCGGCTTCCTGATCGACGTCGCCCAAGACAAAGTGGGCGAGCTCGCCAAGCGGCTCGCCTTCTATCGCTTGCGGGCGCAGGTCGAGATCGGCGAGGAGCTGGGCTTAGCGGTCGCTTCTGCCTGGGGCGGAGAGCCTCGCGTGCCTCCGGGCGCTATCGCCTATGCCGACCCGCGGCTTCCTGAGCTTGGGTTTCGCCTTCTGCTCCCGGCGGGCGCGCGTGCTGAAGACCTTGGCTGCGCGTCCGCCTCGGAGGAGGACTATCAGGCCTTCCGCATCGGGCTCGGCGTACCCGAGGGCGGACGCGATTTCAGCTTCGGCGACGCCTTTCCCCACGAGGCCCTGTTCGATCAACTGAACGGCGTCGATTTCCGCAAAGGCTGCTATGTCGGCCAGGAGGTCGTCGCGCGCATGGAGCATAGAGGCACGGCGCGGAAACGAATCGTGCCGGTCGAAGGCGCGAACCCGTTGCCCGCTTCCGGCACGAGCATCGAGGCGGGCGGGCTGCCGATCGGGTCACTGGGCTCGGTGAGCGGCGCCTCTGGGCTTGCGCTCGTCCGGCTCGATCGCGCCGAGGAGGCGTTGGCCCGAGGCACGCCCCTGATGGCGGCCGATGTGAGGCTCACGCTCCGCCGGCCTGCCTTCGCGCGCTTCTCGGTCCCCATGGCCGAAATCCCGGCATGAGCCGGTCGGAGGGCAAGCGCTGTCCCTGGCCCGGCACCGACCCCCTCTATGTCGCCTATCACGACGAGGAATGGGGCGTGCCCGAGCGGGACGATCGGGCGCTGTACGAGAAGCTTGTGCTTGACGGCTTTCAGGCGGGGCTGTCCTGGATCACCATCTTGCGGAAGCGCGAGGCTTTCCGCAGCGCTTTCGACGACTTCGCCCCTGAGAAGGTCGCGCGCTACACGAGCAGGAAAGTCGCATCCCTCATGCAAGACGAGGGCATCGTGCGCAATCGCATGAAGATCGAAGGGGCGATTGCCTCGGCGCGCGCCTGGCTCCACATCATGGAGACAGGCGCGGGCTTTGGACCCTTGCTGTGGGACTTCGTCGGCGGCAAGCCGATCGTCAACCGCTATCACGCACTCGCCGAGATTCCCGCCGAGACGGAGCTGTCAGGCGCCATCTCCAAGGATCTCAAATCGCGCGGCTTCAAGTTTTGCGGTCCGACGATCGTCTATGCCTTCATGCAGGCGACCGGCATGGTCAACGACCACCTTACGTGCTGTCCCCGTCACGCGGCTTGTGCAAGGCTCGGCCGAACGCCATCTAACCTTTAGATCTGCGGAGGTCTGCGCTCCGCGGATAGGTCCGCTCCTCCTGGATCTTGCCGTTCCGCTTCTTGATCTTGACGGATCCAGTCTTGCCGACGGCCTTCTCCAGCACGCCTCCCTTTGTCGCCGCGGCCTTGGTGGCGAAGGTCTTGACCGACTGGCCCATGCCGTCATGTTTCAGCACCCAGCGCTTCTTCGTGTCATCATGCGACAGTGTATATTTGGGCAACTTTGCCATATGTGTCTCCCACGGGACGGACTTCGATTCATCTCTACTCGGACAAAACAGTGTAATGAATGGCATTCTGAACGGGATTCGTCCATTTCTTCGTGAGTCGGTCGCACAACTATTAACGGCACCAATATCGCTCGGTCAGAGGCTATTTGCCGATGGGGACTGCCGAAACGATGCATAATGTCGCGCCAAATATCGGCGCACGCGCGTGGCAGCGCATGCTGAGCGGGCGGCGGCTCGACCTGCTCGACCCCTCGCCGCTCGACATCGAGATCGAAGACATCGCTCACGGCTTGGCCAGAGTCGCCCGCTGGAACGGCCAGACCGGCGGCGAGCACGCATTCTCGGTGGCCGAGCACAGCCTTCTCGTCGAGGACATTGTGGGCGAGCTTGAGCCTGACCTCGACCGGCGCTTTCGGCTCGCCGCCCTCGTCCATGACGCGCCGGAATATGTCATCGGCGACCTGATCAGTCCTTTCAAGGCGGCGCTCTCGCTCGATTATCGCGCCTTCGAGGCGAGGCTCCTTGCCGCCATCCATCTCCGCTTCGGCCTCCCGGCCGAGCTTTCCCCCGACATCGCCAAGCTGATCAAGCGCGCCGACAAGATCGCGGCCTATTACGAGGCTACATCACTTGCCGGCTTCTCGCGGGAGGAGGCACGGCGCTTCTTCGGCCAGCCGCGGGGCTTAAACCCCGCTCTCGTCAAAAGGCTGTCGCACTTAAGCCCGCTTCCTGCGCCAGACGGAGAGGCGCGCTTCCTCAAGCGCTTCAACGAGCTTAGCCGATGAGGGCGGCGCCCTGGGAAATCATGTCCTAACGGCAAAGCAAGAAATGGACCCCCTGATTTTGCCAAGAGAACACGCTAGAGTGCCGCACACTATGAGTCCCCCAACCATCTACGTCGCACCGCTCAGCCTGGTCGAGACCACGGTCGCCGACGCCCGCGTCAGCCATCTCGTGACGCTGATCAACGGCGAGACCCTGATCAGCACGCCGCCGAGCATCGGGCCTGACCGGCATCTCAGGCTCGCCATGAACGATATCTGCGAGCCACAGCCGGGCCTCGTGCTCCCGTGCGAGACCCATGTCGAGGACCTGGTCAGGTTCGCGCTCGAATGGGACCGCAAGGCCCCGCTCCTGATCCATTGCTGGGCCGGCATCAGCCGCTCGACGGCGGCGGCCTTCATCTCGCTCTGCGCGCTCAATCCGGAGGCCGACGAGATCGAGCTTGCGCGCGCGCTCCGCCGCGCTTCGCCGACCGCCTATCCCAACCGCCTTCTCGTCACTCTTGCCGACGATGCTCTGTCACGGGATGGGCGCATGCTGGCTGCCGTCGAGGATATCGGCCGCGGGCGGATCGCCGAGGAGGCGCAAGTCTTCGCGCTGCCGGCGCTCCTTGCCGCCTAGCCGCGGCCATGGCTGAAGCGAGGCGCAAAGCTTCCGCCGCCGAGGACATCCCGGACAACCCGCAGATCGAGCTTGGGCTCAACGCCGCCATCGTCACGGTGCGCGACCAGCAGCCCCACATCCTCGTGGTGCGGCCCGGGACGGCCGGATCGGGCGCATGGGACGCGCTCCCCTTCGGCTTCTTCGCACCGCGTGCGCATCGCACGCTCGAGATCGGCTTGCGCGAATGGGTGAAGCGGCAGACCGGGCTCGATCTCGGCTATGTCGAGCAGCTCTATACGTTCGGCGACCGCGGCCGGCACGCCGAACCCGGCGGCGCGCATACGCTCTCGGTCGGCTATCTCGCGCTGACCAGCGGGTCTGGCGAAGAGCTGATGGGATCGCATTGGTCGCCCTGGTACGCCTACTTCCCTTGGGAGGACTGGCGCCGAGGCAAGCCCGACATCCTGTCGAAGGACATCGAGCCGCGGCTCAAAGCCTGGGCCGAGCGGCCGCCGCTCCCCGATGAGCCCGCCCGGGCGCTAAGGCGCCCCGAGCGGCTCAGGATCGGCTTCGGGATCGGCGCGGAGTGGGACGAGGAAAAGGTGCTCGAGCGCTACGAGCTCCTCTACGAGGCGGGGCTCGTGGCCGAGGCTCTGCGCGACGAGCGCCCGGCCGCTGCCCAATGGCCCGACCTGCCCGAGCTTGGCCGGCCCATGGCCTTCGACCATCGCCGCATCCTCGCCACGGCGCTTGGGCGCTTACGCGGCAAGCTGAAATATCGCCCGGTGGTGTTCGAGCTCTTGCCGCCTGAGTTCACCCTTTACGACCTGCAGAAGACGGTCGAGGCCATCTCCGGCACGCTCCTGCACAAGCAGAACTTCAGGAGGCTGGTCGAGAAGGGAGGCCTGGTCGAGGCCACCGGCAACGTTTCCACCGCGACCGGCGGCCGGCCGGCCCGGCTTTACCGCTTCCGCCGCGAAGTGGTGCTTGAGCGCCCCGCCCCGGGGCTACGCGTCAAGGCCGGCCGCGGATAATCTCAGGCGCGCTCCAGTGCGGCGGCGGGGCTTGCCCGCGTCGCCACCCAGGCCGGATAGAACGAGCCGAGGATGCCGAGGGCTATGGCCGCAAGCGCCGTGGCGGCGATCAGCGGCAGTGTCGGCTCAACCGCCACATATCGGCCGATGGCCGGGATCGCGCTCAAGAATTTCGATCCGGCCATACCGAGCACGATGCCGACGATGCTGCCCACGGCCGATAGGATGAAGCCTTCGATCACCAGCGCGCCCATGATGCGCTCCTTCGACCAGCCGATGGCCGACAGGATGCCGATCTCCCGCGTGCGCTCAAGCACCGCCATGAGGAGCGTGTTGAGCACCATGAGCACACCCATGAACAGCGCGACCCAAGCCATGGCTGTCGACACCGCGGTCAACAGACCGAACAGGCTGTCGTTGCGCAACATGCCTTCGCTTCTCGACACGGAGAGCTTTTCCATGCTCTCGATGGTCTGCGCGACCCGGTCGGCCTCGGCCTGATCGGCCGGGTGCTCGAGCTTGATCGACAGAAAGGTGACCGCACCGGTGCGGAACGTGAGCTGTTGCAAATCGGCGAGCTTCACGATGACCTCGTTGCGGTTGATGATCGAGTGGTAGTCGGTGAGGCCGACAATCCGGAACTTCTCGCCGAGAAGCGTGATCTCGTCACCCACCTTTTTGCCTAAGGCGCGCGCGATATCGTTCCCGACCAAGGCAACCATGCGTTCGTCGGGATTGGGAACGCGCCCCTCCTTCAAAGGCACATTTGCCCAATAGAAGCTGTCGGGAGCCCACCCCGCGGCGAGCACATTGTCGTCGTTGTCGGTCGCCGCAAAGGTAATGAGTTGGCCGGCTACGGCGACGATCCCGGGGATTTTGGCGATCTCCGGGATGATGGTCTGAGGAATGGTCCCGCCAAAGGGTTCGGCGATGCCGCGCCGCTTCACCGTCAAATCCGTGCCATGCTCGTCGAAGCTCCGTGTCACGTTCTCATGCACGCTTCGGGACAGCCCATAGAGGGTGATGAAGCTGCCGACGGCGAAGGCAACGCCAAGTATCGTGAGAAGGGACCGCGCCCGCCGCCGTTGCAGATTGCGGAAGGCAAATTCGAGATGATTCACAGGGCCTCCTCGCGGGCTAGCACCGTCTGCTGGTCCATCATCACGTTGCCGTCCTTCATGTTTATCTGTCGCGCGCAGCGGCCTGCTTGGTCCGGCGCGTGAGACACCATGACCAGGGTCGCTCCGCGCGCGCGCTGTAGATCAAACAGGAGATCCAAGATCGCGGACGCGTTGACGCTGTCGAGATTGCCAGTCGGCTCATCGGCGAGAATTAGCTTCGGATTGTTGATGATGCTTCGCGCGATGGCGACGCGCTGACGCTCGCCGCCGGACAGCTCCTGCGGCAAGTGGGTGGCGCGGTCAGTCAGCCCTACCGTGTCGAGCGCTTCTTCGACCCGGCGCCGGCGCTCGCTACTGCTGGCACTGGAACCAAACATCGCCACCTCGACGTTCTCGCGGGCCGTCAGCGTGGGAAACAGATTGAAGTCCTGAAACACGATGCCGATCTCGGAGCGCCGCAAATTTGTCCACTGTCGTAGTGTAGTGACGGGCTCGCCCTTCCAGCGAAGGATCCCTTTCGTTGGGATCCTGATGCCGCACATCACGAGGATGAGCGTCGTCTTGCCGCTGCCGCTCGCGCCGACGATGGCGACCGATTCGCCTTCCCCGAAGTTGAGGTTGATGTCCCTTAGCGCGACAATGCGCCCCTCGTCGAACGAATGGCCGACATGATCGAGGGCAATGAGAGGTTGCGAAGCCATGGGGGGTGCGTTCATTTGGCTGCACGATTGCGCATGAAGGCGATGAGAGCGTTCATGTCACCGTGGTTGCTCGCCAAGACATTGGCGTATTCCTGAATCTCGGCGCTGAGAGCGCTATGGCCATCGAGCAGGAGATCGACGATGCGCCAGGATTGCCCATCCGGCCGCATCCACCAGATCCACGTCTGATCCTCCTTGCCCGGCACGGAACGGCGGCTCGCGGCAAGCTGATCGCCCTCGATGGGCGGCCGATGCCCAATGAAGGTCATCGTCGTGCCGGGTGCTTTCATACGCCGAAGATATCCACTGATGACATCTTCCTCGAAGGCTTGGAGAAAGTCCTTGCGCTCCTCCTCCGTCGCCTTGTCCCAGGCTTTGCCCAGCGCCTCCTTGCCCATTGCCGGCACGTCGAACGCCCACGCCAGCAAGGCGCGGCACCTTTCGCGGGCGTCAGCCTCTGAGCCGGAGGAGAAAAAACCGACCGACGCCTCGTTCACCCGTTCGACGAAGGCGCGAATGGCTTTCTTAGACTCTGCATCGTCCGCCATGGCTGGCGTTGGGAGCCAGGCGAGGAGAGAAAGCAAAATCAGGCCTATTACGGACACGGGCGGGTTGCCGAGCTTTGATCTGCCGCAAACCGCAAAGGAAAATGCCGACATGGCCTCAACTCTTGATGAACATCGCGCCATCGTGCAAGACCCAAGCATGATCAAGATGAGCGAACTTATTATGCAGCGTCGGCGTTGGGACCGCTATGCGGCAAGCCAGAGGAGACACATGATCCGCAACGAATTGCAACGAGGACGTGACGGCCTCGTTCGCAGCAGGCGTTTGGAATCATGCCTTCTGGCGGCGGCGGCGGCGCTGATGCTGATGCCGGCGCTGAGCCTGGCCGAGGACACCACAATCGACACCAAGGAAGGGCCGATCAAGGTCGAGACGGTTGTGGGCGGGCTCGAGCACCCCTGGGGTCTCGCCTTTCTGCCCGATGGGCGCATGCTCGTCACCGAGCGGCCCGGGCGGCTTCGCATCGTGACGCAGGACGGCAACACATCAAAGCCGCTCACGGGCGTTCCGAAGGTCTTTGCGGAAGGTCAGGGCGGGCTTCTCGACGTGGCGCTCGATCCCAACTTCGCGTCGAACCGGCTCGTTTATCTCGCCTACGCAGAACCCGGCGACGGGGTCGCCGGTACAGCGGTGGCGCGTGGCAAGCTGGGCGACGCCGGCCTCGATGATGTGCAGGTGATTTTCCGGCAGGAGCCCAAGGTCGCCGGGGGGAACCATTTCGGCGGCAGGCTCGCTTTCGCTTCCGACGGCAGACTGTTCGTCACGCTCGGCGAGCGCTTCCAGTTTGAACCTGCCCAGGACCTTTCCAACCATCTCGGCAAGATCGTGCGCATCAATCCAGACGGCTCGGTGCCGGAGGACAATCCTTTTGCCGGGCAGAAAGACGCCAAGCCCGAGATCTGGTCCTTTGGCCACCGCAACCCGCAAGGCGCCGCCATTCACCCCAAGACCGGCAAGCTCTGGGAGAGCGAGTTCGGCCCGATGGGCGGCGATGAGCTCAACATTCCGGAGGCTGGGCGAAATTACGGCTGGCCCGTGGTGAGCTGGGGCAAGCATTATGACGGCCGCGCCATCCCCGCCCCTCCGACGCACCCTGAGTTCGCCGACGCCATCGACCATTGGAACCCGGTGATCTCGCCCTCGGGCATCGCCTTCTACACGGCCGACGCCATCCCCGGCTGGAAGGGCAATCTCCTGATCGCCGGTCTATCGTCGGAGGCGATCGTGCGGCTGACGCTCGACGGCGAGACGGTGACAGGGGAGGAGCGCATCCCGATGGGCGTCCGCATTCGCGACGTGGTGCAAGGGCCTGACGGTGCGGTCTACGCGCTGACCGACGAGGACGACGGCAAGATCCTGCGGCTTACGGCGGGCCGTCCGCGAGGCTAGACTCACGCCGCAGACCGGCAACGTCCTGCCGGTCGTCGGTAACAGCGGGCACCATGGCGCGCAGGCTCTCTCTCGGTTTGTTCGGCGTCTTCGGTCGCTCGGCCGAATTGCGCCACATGGACCGGGCGCTCCGCTCGGTAGACCTGCACCCCAACCTCGTGCCGGAGGCGGTCAAGCTGCTCCAGGAGCACGCCATCGGCGATGAGCCGGCGCCGCAGTCCTACGGCGCAGCGGCGGAGATCATCGCTTATTGCATGATCGGCGCAAACGCCTTCGCCGGCGCAAATGAGTCAGGACTGGCGGAGCAGGTCGAGCGGCGGATCGAGACGGCGCTGGACTCCGGGACCAGCCTCGATGCCAAGCTCGTGCTGCTCACAGTTCACGCACGTGTGATTCAGCCGAGCGTCGTGGAGAGCTTCCAACTGGAAAGCGGGGCCGACTAAGATCACACGAGACGCGCACCCTATTGTTGCCGTACTGGCATCCGATGAAGCCGGCCATATAGCCGTACTCCCATCCCTCTCGACGTTCACCCCCATGCCGCCGCCGATCATTTCCATCAAGGACCTGGCGAAGACCTATGCCTCGGGGTTCCAGGCCCTGAAAAGCATCAATCTCGACATTCGCAAGGGCGAGATCTTCGCCCTGCTCGGGCCTAACGGCGCCGGCAAGACCACGCTGATCAGCATCATCTGCGGGATCGTGAGGCCATCTTCGGGCAGCGTGACCGTTGACGGTCACGACATCGTTACCGATTTCCGTGCCGCCCGCGCCATGATCGGGCTCGTGCCGCAGGAGCTGACCGCCGACATGTTCGAGACGGTGTGGACGACGGTCTCCTTCAGCCGCGGCCTATGGGGCAAATGGGATGATCCCGCCTATATCGAAAAGGTGCTCAAGGATCTCTCTCTGTGGGACCGGAAGGACTCAAAGCTCATGACGCTGTCCGGCGGCATGAAGCGCCGGGTGCTGATCGCCAAGGCCTTGGCCCACGAGCCGCAGATCCTCTTCCTCGACGAGCCGACGGCGGGCGTCGATGTCGAGCTGCGCAAGGACATGTGGGAGAACGTGCGCTCATTGCGGGATTCGGGCGTGACCATCATCCTCACCACCCACTACATCCACGAGGCCGAGGACATGGCCGACCGGATCGGCGTGATCAACAAGGGCGAGCTCGTCCTGGTCGAGAACAAGGCCGAGCTGATGCACAAGCTCGGCAAGAAGCAGCTGACGCTCCAGCTGCACGACAGTCTCGGCGCCATACCGTCAGGGCTCGCGGCCCATCATTTGACGCTCGCCAATGGCGGCAGCGAGCTCGTCTACACCTACGACACGCAAGGCCCGCGCACGGGCATCACCAGCCTCCTCACCGACCTGGCCGGCGCCGGCATCAGCTTCAAGGACCTCGACACGTCGCAAAGCTCGCTCGAGGACATCTTCGTCGATTTGGTGAGGCAACGATGAATCTGCCGGCCACCAAGGCGATCTACAAATTCGAGATGGCGCGATGGGGGCGCACGCTGCTGCAAAGCATCATCTCCCCGGTCATCGCGACCTCGCTCTATTTCGTGGTGTTCGGAGCGGCGATCGGCTCGCGCATCACCGAGATCGAGGGCGTCCCCTATGGCGCCTTCATCGTGCCGGGGCTGATCATGCTGACGCTGCTCACGCAAAGCGTCGCCAACGCCTCGTTCGGCATCTATTTCCCGCGCTTCACCGGGACGATCTATGAGCTCCTGTCGGCGCCGATCTCCTATTTCGAGATCGTAGTCGGCTATGTGGGCGCCGCGGCCACGAAGTCGGTCATTCTTGGGCTGATCATCCTCGCCACGGCATTCCTGTTCGTGCCGGTCGAGATTGCGCACCCGTTCTGGATGGTCGCGTTCCTCGTGCTGACGGCGGTGACCTTCAGCCTGCTCGGCTTCATCATCGGCATCTGGGCCGACGGATTCGAGAAGCTGCAGCTCGTGCCGCTCCTCATCATCACGCCGCTGACCTTTCTCGGCGGCACCTTCTATTCGATCAACGTCTTGCCGCCCTTCTGGCGGGGCGTGACGCTGTTCAATCCCGTGGTCTATCTGATCAGCGGCTTCCGCTGGAGCTTCTTTAATATCGCCGATGTGAGCCCGGCCACGAGCCTCGTCATGATCGGCCTGTTCCTCGCCATTTGCCTTGCCGTCGTGGCGTGGATCTTCAAGACGGGCTATCGGCTCAAGAGCTAGCCGTCTTTCGCCTTGTTGAACGAAACGTTGTACCTCCCAAGGCGCTTGCGCTTCTATTGCTTCGCAACTAGAAGGCGCGGCGTGATCAAGCAGCCCCCACAAAGCTGGTTCGAAATGGCCGACTTGCGGCGACGTTGGTTCGCCAACGCCGTTTGGGTGCCTCTGCGCGCAATCGAAAGCCAGGAGCAAGGCACCTATGGTCGGCCCGGATATACTGGAGAAACCCTTGCTGTCGGCAGCGTGGCGTTTCCACTGGACAAGCGGGACGAGGCTGAGAAGCTTGGCTGGATGGATATCGGCATCAGCCATAACGGTGGCCCTTATGCATTCCGCGAGGGCGGATACAAGCCCTGCGAGGTTTATCAATATAGGGATGGCGAAGATCTCGGTGTGGATCTGGTCTTCGAACAACACATCAACAGCGCCCAGGGCAGAGTCTGGCACTTAAGCCAAGATCTCGTTTTGGCGCTGCGGCTTCTCCAGGATGGCGACAGGTGGGTAAGACCGGAGGAGGACTATGTCGAGGTCGTGCGTCAGCGAAGGGACGCTGAGGGCAAGATTGTTACGATTGAGATTAGAAGCGAATTCCTACGCGACTATCTAGCCGCGCGAGGCATGGCTCTCAGGCTAGCGTATTATCGTGAACGAATGGCGGTTTTCTGAGGAACCGTTCCAAATGACCTGGCCAAAGGAAGGTCTCATTCAAGACCAACCTCATGATCGGTTCGAGGCCCGAGTGTTTGAAGTGGATGGGGACGGTGGGCCTGCTGGTGGCGAGGTCGCAGTGTTTGAGGCTTGGCGAACTGACGTTGATCCCGAGGAGGACGTGCCTGTCTTTGGTCCCGAGAACGACTCTAACACGGCGGGGAGATCATCTTCGTTTAAGAGAAGGGGTCCTGTTTTCTCTCGTGCTGAAGGCGAGCTCTGGCGCGAGGAATGGATCGAGCCGAGGGACTCGAGCGAACGTGTTCGCGGCGATGACCCGTTGGAACCAGTATTTTACGTAATCGATGCCGCGGGAACTCGTGAGTCCGGGCTCAAGCTGAACGACCAAGATATAGGACGCTATCTTTGGTTCGATGCGCGAGTGATTCCGGTCCTCGCTAACCGACGTGGGGGTGGACTCCGCTGGTACACCGCCGATACGGGTTCTGTCTGGTGTTCGCCCGACGACGCGGTGCACTTTGGTGTTAATGGATTAGGCCTGATCAATGTCTATGCATACGATGTTGCCAGGCTTGCTCAATGGCAGCAAAGGATTTGGGCAAGTCACAATGTAGCGCCCGATGGGGCGGTCTCAGCTGAATTGCTCGACGCGCAGATGCGAACGCGACCTGCACGTACCCGCGCTCCTGAAGCAGACCTTCGATCCGCCATGAATGAGTTGGACGCGACCTTCAAAAGTAGCCTTGGAGCGCCGCTGTTTATAGTGCATGAGGCCTCCGAGGAAATATTTCGATCGGCGCACAGATTCCGCGCGGCCGACAAGGACGGCATCTTTGCGCTTGCGAAGGACGTTGCGAGACTGACGGCAGATCGTATTGACGTGGGTGTTCTGCAAAAAATTGTTGTCCCGCCAAAGGGCGAGAAGTGGGGATCCCTTAAGTCGCTGGAGAAGCTCCTGGCAACACGTCTCCCGCCGGACGAAGCGAGGGCCATGGTTGCTCCGCTTGTTGGAATTTATGAGCTCCGATTGCGCGATGCCCACTTACCTTCCAGCGAAATTAACGAAGCATTCGCCCTGGCCAATGTCGACCCCGCTGCACGGCCCCTTGAGCAAGGGCGGCAACTGCTCGAGAGCGCAGTCAGCGCCTTGCGCGCGATATTCGAGGCGCTTGCCCCGAGCGACCAAGCCACCTAGAGGACCGCGGAGCCTCACGTCGTGGCGTGGATCTTCAAGACGGGCTATCGGCTGAAAAGCTAAGGGACCAAGATTTCGGATCGACTTGCGAGTCAAAATTCCGCGCTCCTGAAATTAAGTCACGGCCGACCCTAGTTTTTTGCGCTGCGAAGGACTAAATATGATTTGCGGTCCGGGTAGTCTTTATCGGGACCTATTTCTTTGTATTTTTGAGCAGCACGGCCAAATACGGCCGCGAGTTCTGATCGGCGCGAGCCGCTAGTCTGCTGTAGCGCCGCCAGCCTCGCGCTGGTTTTTTACGACGACGGGAGGCCGCTTTGGCAGGGTCTTCCATATCCCCGCGGGGCCGCGATCCCAGCGGTACAAGCAAGTGAAGGTACCAAGTCCATGTCCACATTCGATTACACGGCAGAAGCCGAGCTGTTCCCAGCCAGGAGCTGGAAGACGAGCGCGCGCCGCGTGACCTATAAGCGATTTGCAAAGGCCGCAGAGGCGGTCCGCTACGCTATCGAGGAGCTTCCCGCCCAGCATTTGTTGGGGACCTATCTTGAGGTCGAAGAGGAGCGCTTCGACGGCGGCGGGATAAGGCGTCTGTATGACAGCTCAGACTATCCGCTGGCGCGAGGCGTGCCCTCCTCAGCTCAACCGAAAAGCGGCCAACGCGCATAGCGTCGCCGCGGGCGTGAAGAGAGATGATGCAGACCTACGTCGCCGAGATTGACGGGCGCGCGATCTTCGCCTTTCGCGCAGATGATGTTGTTTGCGCGCAAGCCTGGCTCGACATCCATGCCGTCATGCGGCATGCGCTCGAAACGGTTCACAGTGAAGGCCGGCGCATCTGGAACGGCCAGGCGGAAATTGTCGCTCGCCAAGCGACCTCCGCCGAAGCAACCATCTGGAGCAAACTGAGCGACGAGGTCGCCGAGGCAGACGAGATCGAGGACGCCATCACGGTGTGGCTGATCCCCACCTCCGGCGACCGGCGGACCAGCAAAGCCCCCTGAAACTAACAAGCCGCCCCCCGAAGGAGGCGGCTTTAAATTCAACAAGACCTGCGTTTGTCCGGTTAAGGACTAGGCGGCCTTGATGTTGTTCACGGCAGTCTTGCCGCTACGGCTGTCTTGGGCGGTATCGAACGATACCTTCTGGCCCTCGACCAGCGAGCGCATGCCGGCGCGCTCTAGCGCCGTCGCATGGACGAACACGTCCTTGCCGCCGTCGTCCGGCTGGATGAAGCCGAAACCTTTTTGCTCGTTGTAGAATTTCACAGTACCCGTAGTCATTCGGGGTCGTCCTTTGCTGAAGTCAGTGCAGTTAAGCTCAAGACCCAGCTTTCGCGGGGCCAGAAGCTCGGTTGGTCGATGTATGGGAGGGTCTGAACGCGCGCCTGGCAATCAGCGAAGGCGATACGGCCATGTCGTCCGGCCACCGATCCCGACTATATAGGCCGAGAGAATGGCTTTTGCAAGGCCCGATGCATCCCGGCGCGGAGTCCAGGCTTCCCTCCCATGCTAGGGTTCTTGGCGATGAGGGATGCATCGACGACGAAAGGAGCGGCGCCCTCAGGCGAAGCGCCGACGCTCCGCCGCACCATCGGGCCGGCGCAGATGGCCCTTTACGGCCTCGGCAGCATGCTCGGCGCCGGCATCTACGGCCTGATCGGAAAGGCCGCGGGCCAAGTCGGCAATGCCGTGTGGCTCGCCTTCGTCGTGGCCCTCGTCGCGGCGCTTCTTACCGCGCTCTCCTATGCCTCGCTAGGCTCGCGCTATCCGCGGGCGGCGGGCGCGGCTTATGTCACAGAGCGGGCCTATGGCTTCCCCCTGCTGAGTTTCCTGGTCGGGCTTGCCCTTGTCTGCTCCGGCCTCACCTCGATCGCCACGCAGTCGCGGGTATTTGCAGCCAATCTCGCCGCCCTGCTCGGGATCGAGGGCCTGCCCGTGTCATGGCTTGCGCTCGGCTTCCTGCTGGTCATGACCGGCATCGTCTTCCGCGGCATCCGCGAATCCATGTGGGTGAACGTGCTCTGCACGTTGATCGAGGCGGGCGGGCTCGTCCTCGTCGTCGCGGTCGGCATCTCCTATTGGGGGACGGTCGATTATTTCGCCACGCCGGCGGCTCCCGGCGGGGACGAGCCGTGGCTCCTCGTCATGCAGGGGGCCGTGCTCGCCTTTTTCGCCTTTATCGGCTTCGAGGACATGATCAATGTCGCGGAGGAAACCCGCGATCCCGAGCGCACTATTCCGCTCGGGCTCATCATCGCCATGGCGCTCGCCGCGCTCCTCTATGTCGCGGTGGCGATCACCGCCGTCTCGGTCGTGCCGTGGCGGGAGCTTGCCGAGGCGCCGGGGCCCATCACCGAGGTGGTGGCGCGCGCCGCGCCCTCCATCCCGCCCGTCGTCTTCACCTTGGTCACGCTCTTCGCCGTCACCAACACCGCGCTCGTCAACTACATCACCGCCTCGCGCCTGATCTACGGCATGGCGCGCCAGGGCCTCTTGCCCGCGGTGTTCGGCAATGTTCATGCCGGCAGGCGGACGCCGCATGTCGCCATCGCCATCCTGTTTCTGATGCTCGCGCCGCTTGCCCTCCTGGGCACCATCGCCGAGCTCGCGGCGGCGACCGTGCTCCTGCTGCTTCTCGTGTTCGCGGTCACCAACGGGGCGCTGTTCATCTTGAAGCGCCGCAAGGGGGAAAAGCCCGGGCGCTTCGAGGTGCCCCTCTTCGTGCCGGCGCTCGGCGCGTTCGTGTGTCTCGTTCTGATTGTGACGCGGGTTGCTACGGGGGACTGGCGTGCGCCCGCCCTTGCCGGCGCCTTGCTGCTCTTCTGCCTTGCGATCTACGCCTTGATGCGGCGAAGCGCGCTTCCGCGCTAATTGCGGTTTTCGGCGAGCCGGTGCGGCGGATGGCGCGTGTCGCCGCGCCGGTTGAGCCGGCGCACATAGGTGATGGTGGCCTCGGGATGCTCGGCCTTGACCTTCAGCGCCGCGATCAGCGCGTCCTCGGCCTTGACCACAAGCCGGTCGCCTTTGCCTTCCACGCTGATTCCAACGGTAAATTGCGACTGCACCGGGAGGCATCCTTTCAGGCCAAGCAGGACCGCGCTCGGCGCCTAAACCTAGCAAAAGAACGCACCCAGGCACATGATTATTGCGCCGGCTGCATGGATTCCCGTGCGCCCTGGTCGGGTTGCGGGTCTGCTGGCGCAGCGGCACTTCCCGGCTCGAGCTTTGCGATCTCGACGTCGAAGTCGGCCAGGTCTTTGCCGAGTTGGGCATCATCGGGGGATTTCTCCCGCAACTTGGCGATGATGTCGCGTCCCTGCCGAAAGGCGCCGAGCGCATCAGCGGACGAGCCTTGCTTTGCCAAAACAGTCGCAACCTTGGCGTGGCCGACGGCCAGGTCGCGCTGCCAGCCCGCATAGCCGGGCTCGGCCTTGGCCAGGCGGTCGGCCAGCGTCACGCTCTGCTGGTAAGTCTTCAGCGCGTCCGCGAGACTCCCCTGGGTCTCCAGAACACTGCCGATCTTGACAAAGGAAACGAAGAGATCGCGCTGCCAGCCCGCATTGCTGGGGTCGGCGGCCGCCAGGCGATCGGCGATGGCAAGGCTGTCGCGATAGGATTGCGCCGCCTCGGCCAGACGACCCTGAGCAACCAGGACGTCGCCGAGACGATCATAGGACACCGACAGATCGCGCTGCCAGCCGGCATTGCTGGGGTCGGTCTTCACCAGTCGCGAAGCGATAGCCTGAGCCGCTTGCAAGTTGGCGAGGCCGCCAGCAAAGTTGCCTTGAGCGAGGAGGACGTCCGCGATCTTGCCATGAGAAACCCAAAGGTCGCGTTGCCAGCCGGCATTGCCGGGGTCGGCTTTGGCGAGGCGGTCCCGGATCGCCCAACTGTCCCGGAACGATTGCAGCGCCGCAGCAAGATTGCCTTGCGCCATCAGCACATCGCCGACCTTGGCAGAGGAGATAGACAGGTCGCGCTGCCAGGCGTCGTTGCTAGGATCGGTCTTGGCCAGGCGGTCGGCAATCGCGAGGCCGTCCCGGAAAGATTGCAGCGCCTGAGCGAGATCGCCCTCTGCGGCCAGCACCTCCCCAATCTTGACATGGGAAACGACGAGATCGCGCTGCCAGCCGGTATGGTCGGGATCGGCTTCGGTCAGCCTCGATATGATGGCCTGCTTTGCCTGGTAAGCCCTTAACGCGCCGGCAAGATCACCTTGCGCTTCGAGAACGTCGCCGATCCGCTCATTGCTGATGTCGAGATCATACTGCAATCCCGTATTGTCGGCGTCACCCTTGGCGAGGCGGTCCTCAACGCTCAAGCCGTCCCGGTAGGACTTCAGGGCCGCGCCGAGATCGCCTTGCTCCTCCAGCACGTCGCCGACCTTGTTATAGGAAACGGAGAGATCGCGCTGCCAGCCGGCATTGCCCGGGTCGGCCTTGGCTAGGCGCTCGCGAATGGTCAGGCTGTCCTGGTACAAGTGCAGGGCCTCGGTGAGATTGCCCTGCGCCACGAGCACGTTGCCCTCCTCCTCCTGCGCCACCAAGAGATCGCGCTGGTAGCTCAAATCCTCCGTATTCTCTGCCGTGAGCTCTGCCAGCAGCCCGTGGGCCTCCTCGGCGCGCTCCTGCCATTTCACTGTGTCGCCAAGAATTGCGTAGTTGCGCGCGAACGCGATGAGCATCACCGCCTTGCGGCGCAGCAATTCGGGCGTCGGTCGCCCGAGCCGCGCCATGTCATCGAATAGGCCTTCGGCCTGAGTTAGCAGCGCGAGCGTGGCCTTGCGTGGAACCCCGTAGGTCTCGGCCTGAGAGACGGCCGTGTCCACGATCTCCGTGGCGCGCTGGAGCGTGGCGTTAAGGAACGCCTCATTGGTCTTGAGCTGCTGCCACGCATAGGCGGCACTTCCGCTAGCGGTCACGGCAAGGAGGGTCAGCACTCCAACGATCCCATTGCGCACCCTCCCCGTGCGGCGGCGCTCGCGCTCGGCGCGGCGAAACACCTCGTCGGAGGAGACGCCGAGAAGGCCCGCCACTACCTTGGCGAGCGCGAGCGTCTTGCCGTCGCCCTCCTCCCGGGCATCGGCCGCGAGCAGCTCGGCGGGCTTCTTGGTGATGCGGCCCTTGGCGTCGAGCTTGAACTTGAGCGAGGGCGGGAAGCATTCGAGCTCGGCATCGTCCGGCTTGCCGGCGACGATCAGCGGGACCACGGGCCGTTCGGGATGGCGCGACTTGAAGAGGCGGATCTCGTCGTTGACGTAGCGGCTCTTGGCTGACGCCGGCGAGCAGATCGCGATCAGCGCCGCCGAGTTGTCGAGCGCAGCGAGCGTCTGCTCGGTCAGCGTGTGGCCGGCGGTGAAGTCGTCGCGGTCGCGGAAGACGGGCTTGAGCGTTTTCGGGATATCCCCCGTCGCCGTCTCGCGGCCCACGAGGTCCTTGTCGATGCGGAAGCCTTCAAGCCCGCGATGCAGCCATTTGGCGGCGCTCGTGTCGGCATGACTATAGGAGATAAAGGCGCGGTACTTGAACGCGACGGGCTCTGTCATTCTTGCTTCTACCCGGCGAGGCCGAACTCCCAAGTATCGCGCAAGGCTGCTCGCGCTTCAACTTACGGTTCAGCCGCGCGATGAGGAGAAGCCAAGGCTCTGGCGGAAATCCGCAAAGGTTAGGGGGTCGAGTAGGCGATGCCGCCGGACGCATCGCCGGCCGGGGCGGCGGCTCCTGGCTTCGGTTTGGCCTGCACGTTGTCGTCGGCGACCGCCTCGGATTGGGCCTCCTTGCCGAGGATCGCCGCGGCGATCAACGCATCGAGCTTGTAGACGTCTCCGAAGGTCTGAACCTTGCCTTTCTCGTCGACCACGGCCGTGAAGTAGGTGGTATGCACCGGGATGTGGTGCTCGACATTGACGGCGGCGTTATAGCCCTCGGCGAGCAGTTTATCGACCTCGGCCTGCGGCATCCCCTTGTCGGCAGCCAAGATCACCGCGGCGATCTTGCCCGGGTTGGCAACGCGCGGGCAATTATGGCCCTCGGCGCGAATCGCCGGATCGAACAGGCCTGGCTTGATGGTGTCGTGCATGTAGACGGAATACGGGTTCGGATAGACGAATTTCACCTTGCCCAGAACGTTGTTCGGCCCGGGCGCCTGGGTGAAGCTGATCGCGCCCAGGTTGACGTGATTCCAGTCGATGCTGCTCGGATCCACCCGCTTGCCGTTGTAATTCACCTTGAGCTCATGCTGGTCGAGGATCGCGGTGTTGCTGCCGCCGAAAAGCCCGCCGCCCGACCGCAAACTAGGCAGCAGATTCTCCCTGATGATGGTCGGGGGGACGGTCCATTCCGGATTGAAGACAACGGACTGCAATTGTGCCGTGAAGATCGGGGTGGCGTAGCTCATTTGGCCGACAACGATCTTTTCCGAATAAATCGTCTTCCCGTCCTTGACGACATGCACCATGAATTCAGGGATATTGAGCCAGAGGTGGAGAGACCCAAGGTCCTCGGGCATCCAGCGCCAGCGCTCCATGTTGATGAGGAGCCGCTGAACGTTTTGCGGCTTCCCGCCCGCTGCAGTTTCGGCGCGGGCCTCGAGCAGCGCCTGATGCAGACGCTGGAACTGCTCGTGCTTCGGGTGCAGAGACCGAAGATAGGCGTCGGGCGCGTCCGAGGCCCCAATCTCGCTCATAACGGTCTTCGGATCGCGCAAGCTCGGGCTCTGACCGATGAGCTTGCTGAGCTTGGTGGGGTCGACGCGCCCGCCTCGTGCATGGCGCGCATATTTCAGAATGGCGAGGTCGAGCTTGATCTCGCTGGCGGCGGCGGCGTCAACCGAGGCCGGGAGGTCGCCGGCGGGAGGCAGCACGAAGGCAGCGCTGGACAGGCCCCAATCGTCGGCCTTCATCACCTCGTCGATGACGGCCAGCGCCTCCCGCGAGAAACCCATGTCCGTCATCCAGAGGGGATCGCTCCGCTGGTTATAGAAGGCTTGCAGCACGGTGACGTCGTCGGAGGACGCGCCCTTGCTGAACGCTGGATCGGCGAGCTTGGCGCGGATGCTGGCCACGACGGGCGTGGCCTCTGGCGGTGGCGCCGCGGCTTCAGCCGGCGCCACAGTTTGAGCGGCGGCGTCAGGCGCTGCTTCTGTGGGGCTTGCCGGCTGCGCGGCTGCGTCGGGCGAGGCTGCGTCCGGGCCAGCCGACTCTATTGCGGCCGGACTGTCCTCGGCCAAGGCCGGGCCGGGTGTCAAAGCGCCGCATAGCAAGGCTGGAGTAGCCGCTACAAGGGCGGCGACCAAAGATCCTACGCGCATCCACAACCTCTCGTACCCTTCCCTTACGTTAATCCGAGACGGTGGCAAGGGCCACTACGATCTGCCTGCTTCTTGTGCTTGCTGGCGCTTTCCGCACCAGACCATGGCTCAGGCGCGAACGCCACTTCACAATCGCGACGAAGGTACCGCAGGCCCCCTTGATGCGGCCACCCGATCCCCTATACTCCAAATGAGAATAGCTCTCCGCGCCGGCCTTGCGCCGGATGTTTTAGCGGCCATATATGCTCACTATGAGCATTATTGATCACGGGAGGATTGAACCGATGACGACGGTTCAGAGCAGCAGGCCGCTAAGCGCGCGGAAGGCAGCGACGGTGCTCGCGCCGGCCATCCTGCCGGACCTCGCTTATACGCCTGAGGTGGCGCGCGAGACCGCGCATCTTTACGACCGCGTGTCCCGCGTCATCCCGCCCATCGAGTGGCCAGGCTTCGCCCCTTACATCAAGGCCATCAACGACCTCAAGCGGTCGCGGAACGCGGTCGTGCTCGCGCACAACTACATGACGCCGGAGATCTTCCACTGCGTTGCCGACGTCGTCGGCGACTCGCTCCAGCTTGCGCGCGAGGCCGCCAAGACCGACGCCGAGATCATCGTCCAGGGCGGCGTGCATTTCATGGCCGAGACCTCGAAGCTGCTCAGCCCCGACAAGCTGGTGTTGATCCCGGACTCGAGGGCCGGCTGCTCGCTGGCCGCCTCCATCACCGGCGCCGACGTGCGGGCGCTCCGCGAAGCCTATCCCGGCGTGCCGGTCGTCACCTACGTCAACACCTCGGCTGAGGTGAAGGCCGAGTCCGACATCTGCTGCACCTCGTCGAACGCCGTGCGCGTGGTCGAGTCGCTTGGGTCGAAGCGGGTGATCCTCATCCCCGACGAATATCTCGCCAAATGGGTGCAGACCCAGACCCGCGTCGAGATCATCACCTGGAAGGGCCATTGCGAGGTGCATGAGCGCTTCACCGGAGAGGAGCTTCGCGCCTATCGCCAGACGGACCCCGGCGTGAAGATCATTGCGCATCCGGAATGCGCCCCCGACGTGCTCGCCGAGGCCGATTTCACCGGCTCGACCAGCGGCATGATCAAATGGGTGCACGACCATCAGCCGAGCAAGGTCCTGCTCGTGACCGAGTGCTCGATGAGCGACAACGTCGCGGTCGAGGCGCCGAAGGTGAACTTCGTGCGCCCCTGCAATCTCTGCCCGCATATGAAGCGCATCACGCTCCCGAAGATCCTCGAGTCGCTGGTGTTCCTCAAGGAGGAAGTCACCGTTCCCGAGCATGTGGCCGAGCGGGCGCGCGCGTCCGTCGAGCGCATGGTCAACCTCAACCATTGACGAGGCCGTTCGCGGCATCCTCCGATGAACCCCCAAAAGCACCAGTCCCCGGCGAAAGGCCAGCCAAGCGGCGTGGTCGTAGTCGGCGCAGGCCTTGCCGGGCTCTTCACCGCGCTCAAGCTGGCGCCGCTTCCGGTCACCGTCGTTTCCGCCGCACGCTTCGGCGAAGGGGCCTCGAGCCTCTGGGCGCAAGCCGGCATCGCCGCGGCACTGGCCGAGGGCGACAGCGCGGAGGCGCATGCGGCCGACACGATCAGTGCCGGTGCCGGCATCGTCGATGAAAAGATCGCGCATCTTCTGGCGGGCGAGGCGCGGGACCGCATCGAGGACCTGCTCCGCTACGGCGTGCCCTTCGACAAGGACCTCGAAGGCCATTGGAGCTTGGGACGCGAGGCGGCGCATGGCAGAAACCGCATTCTCCACGTCAGGGGCGACACTGCCGGCCGCGCCATCATGCATGCGCTCATGGTGGCGGTCAGGCAGACGCCGTCGATCACCGTGGTCGAGGGCTTCGCCGCCCGCGATCTCGTCATGCGCGACGGCCGCGTTCAAGGCGTCGAGCTCGCGCCGGCAAATGCCGGGCCGCACGCGCGGGGGCTGATCGTTCCTGCGAGCGCCGTGGTGCTCGCGACCGGCGGCGCCGGCCAACTCTTCGCCATCACCACCAACCCGCGCGAGGCCCGCGGCGAAGGCATCGCCATTGCCGCCCGCGCCGGCGCCGTGATCGCCGACGCCGAGTTCGTGCAGTTCCATCCCACCGCCATCAATATCGGCCGCGATCCAGCCCCGCTCGCCACCGAGGCGCTCCGAGGCGAAGGCGCGGTCCTGATCAATGCGCGCGGCGAGCGCTTCATGCGCGCCGTCCACGCCG
>JBGQMX010000007.1:0-39769 GCA_041500805.1 Methyloceanibacter sp. | reverse complement strand
CGTCAGGACGCTTTGCGGGCAGATTTCGTGGCGGAGCCATGTTTCCAGGGCTGATGTTCAAGCCAAGCCAGGGGGGCGTCTTCCCCTTCATGGGCCGGCGAGGGTTCAATGTCGGAGCCCTGGGGCGCCGCTTTCAGCCCCCCAAAGTCTATGGCCGGATTGGATCGCTTGAGGTGCGCCTCGCCCGCAAGCGGAGCGAGATCAGGCGCGCCCAGCGCCTCCGCTACAAAGTCTTCTACGAAGAGATGTCGGCCATACCCGGCGCGCTCGCCATGCTGTCGCGGCGCGACGAGGACGCCTATGACGCGGTCTTCGACCATCTCCTCGTGCTCGATCACGGCGATGCCACCAATGGGCGGGGCTGGCGGCGCCCCAAGGTAGTCGGCACCTATCGCATGCTGCCCCAGGAGGTGGCCGACCTCCATGACGGCTTCTATACCCAAGGCGAATACGACATCGCACCGCTGCTGCAGGCGAAGCCAGACTACAGCTTCATGGAGCTTGGCCGGTCCTGCGTGCTCAAGCCGTATCGCAACAAGCGGACGCTGGAGCTGCTGTGGCAAGGCGTCTGGTCCTATGTCCGCGAGCACGGCGCCGACGTCATGATCGGCTGTGCGAGCTTCGAGGGCACCGATCCCGCCGCGCACGCGCTTGCTCTCAGCTACCTCCACCATACCTCGCTTGCGCCGGAAGAGTGGCGCGTCAGGGCGCATGAGCATTTGCGCGTCGACATGAACATGATGCCGCGCGAGGCGGTCAACGCGCGCGCGGCGCTCAAGGCGCTTCCTCCCCTGATCAAGGGCTATTTGCGGGTCGGCGCCTATGTCGGCGACGGCGCCGTCATCGACCACCAGTTCGGCACGACCGACGTCTTCATCATCATGCCGGTCGAGGCGATCAAGTCGCGCTATTTCGTCCATTTCGGGGCCCCCGACGAGCTTAGCGTCCCCATCGCGCAAGAGTTCGTCCCGCTGAACTAGCAGCCCTCTATCTCCTTCGTCATGCGGAGTGGCCGAGCCCCGCGCATTTGACGCGGCCAGGGCCCGCTCCTAAATTCGCCTCACCATGCGCCATACCGACCCCAACGAAGCCAAGGCGGCGGCGGAAGCCGCGGCTCTCGGCTTGCGCCAGCTCAATGAGCGCTCGCGCGAGATCTTCAAGCGCATCGTCGAGACCTACTTGACGACCGGCGAGCCGGTGGGCTCGCGCAATCTCAGCCGGGCGCTGCCGATGACGCTGTCGCCGGCGTCGGTGCGCAACGTCATGTCGGACCTCGAAGGCCTCGGCCTCATCTACGCCCCGCATACGAGCGCCGGCCGGATGCCCACGCAGACGGGCTTGCGCCTTTTCATCGACGGGCTGCTCGAGATCGGCGACATCAGCTTGGAGGAACGGAGCCAGATCGAAAGCCGCATCGCCGGGAGCGGCCGGCGCCGCGCCGTCGAAGACCTGCTCGGCGAAGCGGGCGAGATGCTGTCGGGCCTGTCGCGCTGCGCCGGCATCGTGCTCGTCGACAAGCAGAGCAAGACGCTGAAGCAGGTCGAGTTCGTCAATCTCGGGCAGGGCAAGGCGCTCGCCGTGCTGGTCGGCGAGGATGGCGACGTCGAGAACCGCATCATCGCGTTGCCCGAGGGCCTGCCGCTCGCCTCGCTTAACGAGGCCTCGAACTATGTCAATGCGCGGATCGGCGGGCTGACCTTGGCTGATGCCCGGGTCCGCATCGAGCTGGAGATCGAGCAGCGGCGCGCCCAGCTTGACGAGCTCACCGCGCGCGTCGTCACCGAAGGTCTCGCCACCTGGTCGGGCGACGGCGCCGACCATAAGAGCCTCATCGTGTGCGGGCGCGCGCATCTCCTCGAAGACGTCAAGGCGATGGAGGACCTCGAGCGGGTGCGGCTCCTGTTCGAGGACCTCGACACCAAGACCGACCTGATCCAGCTCTTGGGGCTGGCCGAGCGCGCCGAGGGCGTGCGCATCTTCATCGGCTCGGAGAACAAGCTCTTCTCGCTCTCGGGCTCGGCGCTGATCGTGTCGCCGTTCGAGGATACCGAGCAGAAAATCGTTGGCGTGCTTGGGGTGATCGGCCCAACCAGGCTCAACTACGCACGCATCATCCCCATGGTTGACTACACGGCAAGGCTGCTCGGGCGCCTTGTCCCTTGATTTTTGCGGCGCCACGGTCGATATCCCGCTTCGACTTCTTAAGTGAAACAACTTCGCCGAGGCGTCCATGCCCGACGACAAGACCGATCCGCGTGAGGCCGACGAGGATCAGGCGAAACTTGCCGATTCCCCCAAGGCCGAGACGCCAGGCGCGAGCGCCGACCCCGGGCTAGAGGTCGGGGCCGATCTCACCGCGTTGCTCACCGAGAACGCCGAGATGCGCGACCGGCTGCTCAGGACCACGGCCGACATGGAGAATCTGCGCCGCCGCACCGAGCGGGAGAAGACCGACACGGCGCGCTACGCCATCACCAATTTCGCCCGCGACGTGCTGACCGTCGGCGATAATCTCAAGCGCACCATCGATCACGTGCCCGCGGAGGCCGCTGCCCAGGACCCGGCGCTGAAGAGCTTCCTCGAAGGGGTGGAGCTCACCGAGCGGGAGCTCTTGAACGTGCTCGATCGCCACGGGGTGACCCGCATCGAGCCGCTTGGGGCACGCTTCGACCCGAACTGCCATCAGGCCATGTACGAGGTGCAGAACCCCGACGTGCCGGAGGGCACCGTGGTCGACGTCATGCAGGCGGGCTACGTCATCGGCGATCGTTGTCTCCGCCCGGCCCTTGTCGCCATAGCCAAAGGCGGGGCTAAGCCCGGCAAGCCGCAGCAAGGTGAGGGCAATGGAGCGGCGTCGCGCCGTGCCGCCAACGACGATTTCCCCGGCTCGGCGCAGCCGGGCGACTGGCAAGGCGACTGAGCCGCAGTTTTAACTTAAATTCGCGGCGCTCATTTCGGCTTGGTCACGCGACGCAATGTCAGATTGAAGCGCCCGCCTTCGGGAAGCAGGCGCGAGGTGCCGGGCAAGATGCGGTCGATGCCGTGATAGGCAAGCCGATCCTCGCCCCCCAACACCACCACATCGCCCGACTCTAACTCGAGCTTGCGCGTCGGGTCCTGGCGGATGCGGCCGCCGACGCGGAAGACACCCGTGTCGCCGAGCGATACCGAGAGCACGGGGGCAGAAAAATCCTCCTCGTCCTTGTCCTGATGCGGCCCCATCTTGGCCTGGCCTTCATAGTAATTGACGAGGCACGCCTCGGGAGGAAACGGGTAGCCCGCCACCTCGTCCCACAGATCGAGTAGCATTTGCGGGATCGGAGGCCATGTCTTCCCCGTCACCGGGTGCGTCGCCTGGTAGCGGTAGCCGCGCTCCTTGTCGGTCAGCCAACCAAGCGGCCCGGCATTGGTCATGCGTACCGACATGGGGTTGCCCGAACGCGGCATGGTGGGCGTGAAGAGCGGCGCGTCGGCGATGACAAGCCTCAGAGCGGCAAGAAGCGCGCTCTGCGCTGGCTCATCGAACATCTGCGGAAAATATTGCATGCCACCTTTGTTCCGACGCAGGGCTATCCTACGTTCTGCCATATAGCGCATCAGGGGCGGATGAGGAGATGAGGCGGGTGGCAAGACAGGCGCGGAAAGTGAACCCCGACGGGTATATCCATGCGCGGGATTCTGACGAATATCAGCGCCTGCGCGATCAGGCGCTCATGTGGCAGAGGGCGACCGAGGAGGTGCTCGACCGGGTCGGCCTGGGCGCCGGCATGAGCGCGCTCGATGTGGGCTCAGGACCGGGCTGCGTGATGCGGCTCATGGCCGATCGCGTCGGCGAGCGCGGCCGCGTCACCGGCATCGAGATCGACGGCAAGCTTGGCGCCCATGCGCTCGCCGACCTTCGCGCCCAAGGGGGAGCGGAGTTTCAGCTAATCGAAGCCAATCTGCTCGAGCTCGATACTGTGCCGGGCGCGCCCTTCGACCTCACCTACTGCCGACTCTTTCTCATGCATATGCAAGACCCCGTGGCGGTGCTCGAGAAGATGCAAGCCTGGACCAAGCCCGGCGGCATCGTGGCGGCGCAGGAGTTCGACTTCGGTGCGATTGCGGTCGAGCCGCCATGCCCCGCTATGGCCGAGTTCAATCGCGTGTTCGAGGGCGTCTTCAGAGGCCATGGCCGCAACCTCAGGGCGGGGCGCCAATTGCCCGCGCAATTCGAGGCAGCGGGTCTCGGGCTGCCCGACGGGACCCTTGCGGAGGTCAAATTCCTGCCGCTCAAGGACATGGCCGCAATGTTGATCGGCGTTTACCAAGGGCTGTTTGCATCAGCCGCCGAGCTCGGCATCGCCGATACGGAAAGGGCGGACATCTTCAAGACCGAAATGGCCGAAGCAGCCGAAGACGGACGCTATTACTGCCTCACCCCCATCCTCATCGCCGCCTGGCGCGTCGCGTGAGGCGCCGCGCTCCGGCCCCCGCACGGTCCCCGCTTCTCCTTGCGGGTCATAGGCTTGCCACCTATATACCGCGGAACCCTGCCGGATGAGTCGGCGGGCGCGCTGAAATATTGGGGACCGACGCCGCGCGCGCATACCGGGTGCCGCCCAAGGGCCCGGACGGTCTGCCAGAAGGAGAGGTTCTTAAATGGCGAAAGTGATCGGAATCGATCTCGGCACTACCAATTCTTGCGTCGCCGTGATGGAGGGAAAGACCCCTAAGGTCATCGAGAATGCCGAAGGGATGCGCACCACACCCTCGATGGTGGCCTTCACCGACGACGGCGAGGTGATCGTTGGACTTCCAGCCAAGCGACAAGCCGTCACCAATCCTGAGAACACTTTCTTCGCCATCAAGCGCCTGATCGGCCGCCGCTACGAAGACCCGATGGTCGAGAAGGACAAGAAGCTCGTCCCCTACCAGATTGTTCGCGCCGACAACGGCGACGCCTGGGTCCAATCCCACGGCAAGAAATATTCCCCATCGCAGATTTCCGCCTTCATCCTGCAGAAGATGAAAGAGACGGCAGAATCCTATCTCGGCCAGAAGGTCGAGCAGGCCGTCATCACCGTTCCCGCCTATTTCAACGACGCCCAGCGCCAGGCGACCAAGGACGCCGGCAAGATCGCCGGGCTCGAGGTGTTGCGCATCATCAACGAGCCGACCGCGGCCGCTCTTGCCTATGGTCTCGAGAAGAAGGAAGGCAAGACCATCGCCGTCTATGACCTGGGCGGCGGCACCTTCGACATCTCTATCTTGGAGATCGGCGACGGCGTGTTCGAGGTGAAGTCGACCAATGGCGATACGTTCCTCGGCGGCGAGGACTTCGACATGCGCCTCGTCGACTACCTCGCCAACGAGTTCAAGAAAGAGACGGGCATCGATTTGCGCGGCGACAAGCTCGCCCTGCAACGCCTGAAAGAGGCGGCGGAGAAGGCGAAGATCGAGCTGTCCTCGACGACGCAGACTGAGATCAACCTGCCCTTCATCACGGCCGACAAGTCCGGCCCGAAGCACCTCACCATGAAGCTCACGCGCGCCAAGCTCGAGAGCCTCGTCGACGATCTCATCCAGAAAACCATCGGCCCCTGCGCCAACGCGTTGAAAGACGCAGGCCTCAAGGCCGCCGAGATCGAGGAGGTGGTGCTGGTCGGCGGCATGACGCGCATGCCGAAGGTTGTCGAGACGGTGAAGACCTTCTTCGGGCGGGAGCCGCATAAAGGCGTGAACCCGGACGAGGTGGTCGCCATCGGCGCCGCCATCCAGGCGGGCGTGCTGCAAGGCGACGTCAAGGACGTGCTGCTCCTGGACGTCACCCCGCTTTCGCTCGGCATCGAGACCTTGGGCGGCGTATTCACGCGGCTCATCGACCGTAACACCACCATCCCGACCAAGAAGAGCCAGGTGTTCTCCACGGCTGAGGACAATCAGAACGCCGTCACCATCCGCGTCTTCCAGGGGGAGCGTGAGATGGCGGCCGACAACAAGATGCTCGGCCAGTTCGATCTCGTCGGCATCCCGCCGGCCCCCCGCGGCGTGCCGCAGATCGAGGTGACCTTCGACATCGATGCCAACGGCATCGTCAATGTCTCGGCCACCGACAAGGCTACCACCAAGGCGCAGTCGATCCGCATCCAGGCCTCGGGCGGCCTGACCGATGCCGACATCAATCGCATGGTCAAGGAAGCGGAGAGCCACGCCGAGGAGGACAAGAAGCGTCGCGAGCTGGTCGAGATCAGGAACCAGGCCGAGGCGCTCGTCCATTCGACGGAGCGGATGCTGAAGGACTACGGCGACAAGGTCCCGGCCGGCGACAAGGCTACCGTGGAGGCCGCGGTCGCCGACCTCAAGGGCGCGATCCAGGGCGAGGACAAGGACGCCATCAAGCAGAAGGTCGACGCACTCGCTCAAGCCTCGATGAAGCTTGGCGAGGCGCTCTACCAGTCGAGCCAGGCGGGCGCTGCCGGCGCCGGTCCGTCGGCTTCGACGCCCGGTGATGACGACAAGGTGGTCGATGTCGACTTCGAGGAAGTCAAGGACGACGACAGCAAGAAGTCGGCGTAACGAGAGTTGACGGCGTCGGCGCCGGGGGTTCCCGGCTCCCGCCCAACACAAGAGGCTTAAGCGCCGCCGCAGGCTGGACGGCGGTGTAAAGGGCCGGAGGGGTGATGGCAAAACGGTGCTACTACGAGGTACTCGGCGTATCGCGCGGCGCTCGTGAGAGCGAGATCAAGTCCGCGTTTCGCCGTCTCGCCAAGGAATGCCATCCCGACTGCAGCAACGGCGATCCGAACGCCGAGACGCGCTTCAAAGAAGTCAACGAAGCCTACGAGGCGCTGAAGGACCCGCAGCGCCGCGCCGCCTATGACCGCTTCGGTCACGCCGCCTTCGATAATAGCGGGCTCGGCGGAGCCGCCGGTCACGGCTTCGGCGCCGATTTCTCGGCCTCCATGTCGGCCATGTTCGACGATCTGTTCGGCGAGTTCATGGGCCAGCGCCGTCCCCGTCAGCGCTCGTCGCGCGAGCGCGGGTCCGATCTCCGCTACAACATGGAGATCACGCTCAGCGAAGCCTACGAGGGCAAGACGGCGCAAATCCGGGTGCCCACCAGCGTTACTTGCGAAAGCTGCTCAGGCTCGGGCGCCAAGGCCGGCACCTCGCCCACCCCCTGCCGCACCTGCGGCGGCGTCGGCAAGGTGCGCGCCAGCCAAGGCTTCTTCACCATCGAGCGCACGTGTCCTTCCTGCCAGGGACGCGGCGAGACCATCGAGACGCCGTGCCCGTCGTGCAACGGCGCGGGCCGCGTCACGCGCGAGCGGACGCTCTCGGTCACCATTCCCATCGGCGTCGAGGACGGCACCCGCATCAGGCTCGCCGGCGAGGGCGAGGCTGGACTGCGCGGCGGGCCGCCCGGCGATCTCTACATCTTCCTCTCGATCAAGCCGCACGAGTTCTTCCAGCGCGACGGCGCCGATCTCTTCTGCCGCGTGCCGATCGCCATGACCGCGGCGGCGCTCGGCGGCCAGATCGAGGTGCCGACCATCGACGGCGGCAGGACGCGGGTGAAGATTCCCGAGGGCAGCGAGAGCGGCAAGCAGTTCCGGCTCAAGGCACAAGGCATGCCGGTGCTGCGCTCGAAGCAGCAAGGCGACCTCTACATCCAGGTCGAGGTCGAGACGCCGAAGAACCTGTCGCGCAAGCAGCGCGAGCTCTTGAAAGCCTTCGAGGACGCCTCGAACCCCAGCACCAGCCCGGACTCGACCGGGTTCTTTGCGCGCGTGAAGGAATTCTTCGAAGGCATCGGCGAGTAGCGTCTACCCTTAAGCTCCGTCTTTGACGTAGATTGGCGCCTGAGCCAGAGCGCTCGCGCAATGTCCGTGTGCACCATCAAGCGAGACTGACATGACGGCCGAGCCTTCTTTGCGCAAACCGCAAAGGCCGAGCGTGAAAGAGCCGCCGCGGCCGGGCTCCAGAGACGTGGCTTCTGCCGCCAAGATCACCGCCGCCGCGATCGGGGTCCTCGCTGTTGCCGTGGGCCTCTGGTATTCGCGCACCGCCATCCTGCTCGCCTTTGCCGGCATCCTGCTCGCTATCGTGCTTTACGGCGCAAGCCGGGCGCTCGCCGATCTCACCAAGCTGCCGCGGCTCGTCATGCTCGCCGTGGTCGTGCTGACGGTCGCGCTGTTCTTCTTCCTGGTGTTCGCCACGGCAGGCCCGACGCTCGCCCAACAGATCGCCCAGCTTGCCCGCGGCATCGCCGCCGGCGCCACCACCTTGACCAAGGAGCTCGCGAGCTTCGCCGATCAGGCCAATCTTCTGCAGAATATCGATCTCGTTCAGTTGCTGAGCGGGTTCCTCAGTCCGTGGGGCATCGCCACCGGAGCGACGTCGGTCGCGCTCTCCATCGTGGGCCTCTTCAGCGGGGGCCTTATCGTGCTTTTCTTCGGCATCTATTTCGCCGCCGACCCCGAGACTTACGTCCAGCTCGTGGCGCGGCTCGCGCCGGAGGAGCGGCGGCCCGCCACCTTGGAGATGATGTACGAGACCGGCGATCTCCTCAGGCGCTGGCTGATCGGCCAAGGCATTGCCATGGCGCTGATCGGCAGCTTCACCTATGTGGGCCTCCTCATCCTCGGCGTGCCCATCGCTTTCGTGCTGGCGCTGTTCGCAGGGCTCGCTGGCTTCCTGCCCTATCTCGGGCCGATCATCGGCGCCGTCCCCATGGTGCTGGTCGCGGGCGGGGAGAGTCTCGACCTCGCGCTGTGGGTGGTCGGGCTCTATGCGGTGATCCAGTTCCTCGAGAGCTATCTCTTGACCCCACTCATCCAGGCGCGCGCCGTGTCGATGCCGCCGGCGGTCGTGATCTTGAGCCAGCTCGTGCTCGGCGCCGTGTTCGGGATCCTGGGGCTCGCGCTCGCCACACCTATCGCCGCGGCAGCAACCGTGCCCCTTCGCCATCTGTTCGGGATCGGCATCGACCAGACCGGCAACGCGAAGGTCGCGAGCAAATAAAGGGAACAGCCGGATGCGCCTCTTGTTCTTCGCCGGCAGCGTTCGAGAAGGGTCCTTCAACAAAAAGCTCGCGCTTCTTGGGCGCCACATCGCCGAGGCCAACGGCATCGAGGCCGTGTTCGTCGACCTCAAGGACTATAAGATGCCGCTCTATGACGGCGATCTCGAAGCGGCCGAAGGTCCGCCCGAGAGGGCGCGCGCCTTCAAGGCGCTGCTCGGCGAATATCAGGGCGTGTTCATTGCGAGCCCCGAATATAATTCCTCCATCACGCCGCTCCTCAAGAACACGCTCGACTGGGTGAGCCGGGTGCGCGTCAAGGGCGAGACCGGGCTCGAAGTCTACAAGTCGAGGGTGTTTGCCATCTCCGGGGCCTCGCCCGGCTATTACGGGGCGATGCGGAGCCTGTTGACTCTGCGCCAGATCCTGGAGGTGGGCGTGGGGGCGCTGGTGATCCCGCAGCAGCTTGCGCTGCCCCGCGCGGGAGACGCCTTCGACGCCGATGGCAGCCTCAAGGACAAGGCGCAGCAGGAGATGCTGAAGGGCGTCGTCGAGGCGCTCGCCATCGCCGCACGCAAGTTCGCCCCGTCATGACGGTCGCGCTGGCCGTTCAGCTCCCGTTCAGCTGTCTTCTGGTTAATTCAGCAGCAATGCGGCTGACGAAGATCGCCTGACTTAGGCAGGTCGATAATTCGACGGAGGATTGAAGATGAAGACGATCGTCCTGGCTGGCTTTTATTATCCCGGCTTCGTCCGGTTGAAGCCCTTGCGGACGCAAAGGTTAGCCCACTAGCCGCGAATTCGCGAAAAGGTCCCGCCGCAGATCCCGGCGCGCCCCGGAGGTGACAGCGATGAAGAGCCTTATTCTGGCCAGCCTGACCATTCTCGTTGCGCTTGGCTCGGCGAACGCGACATCCAGTTTCGGAAAGCCGAATCCACTCGGGAATACGCTGGGGCACATCTGTGCGGCTGTTTGGCTCCCCAGCGCCCCAAAGCCAGGAGTTCAAAAGACAAGCGCCCAGTGCTTCGTGCGGGGGTGGGCGGCAGCGGGAAGCCCCTGCACCTGCGAAGGGCATGCCGGTCACGTGATCGTCCCCGGTGGGTCTGGGAGGTCGAAATGAGAAAGATCCCGTTCATCGCCGGTTCAAGTGACCTCTGGATATTTGGCGGAGATGCGGGAGGCGAAGGTCGCCTAACTTTGGTCAGCTCTAGTCGAAACTGGGAGATACGAAAATGAAGACGATTCTCCTGGCCGCCTTGGCCGTCCTTGTCCCACTTGGGGCCGCGCAGGCCTTCAAAGAGGCGAGTGTCCACCTCCACGAGAAATATTGTTTTGCGGGGGCCGGGATCGCCTGCCCGGTGAGCGCGGACAGCGTGGTGAACGCACCCTGCGCTTGCTACGGTCCCCATGGCTTTTATTATCCCGGCTTCGTCCAGGTGAAGCCCTTGAAGACGAGGCGATAGCCCCTCGTGCGTGTTGAGTGCAGCCAGATCGATGCTGGCTTCGACCCCGGAAGGACTGCGATGAAGAAGATCATTCTGGCGAGCGTCGCCATGCTCGCAGCGCTCGGCTCGGCCAATGCGACGACGGCAACGCAGGATACGACGGGGCATCTTTGTGTCGCTCTTTGGCTGCCCAGCGAACCGAAGCCCGGAATTCAAAAGTCGGGCGCGCAGTGCGTCGTGCAGGGATATGCGGAACCCGGCAGCCCATGCACCTGCCAAGGGCATGCCGGTCACGTCATCGTGCCGGGCGGGTCGTCTGGGAAATCGAGATGAGAAAGGCCGTCCTGGCCGCCTCGGCCGACCGCGCAGCGAAGCACATGGTTCGGACCCGTGACGCCGCAATGAAAAAGATCATCTTCGTATGCCTGGCCATTCTCGTGCCACTCGGCTTTGCCGATGCCGGAACCGCCAAACGGAATTACAAGATCAACAAGGGCAATCTGACCACCACGCTCAACGAAAGATATTGCCGAATAGCCAGTCTCGCTGATTCAAGACCGGATGTGAATTGTCCGGTGGCCCAAACTGCGCCCATCGGTAGCGTCTGTTTGTGCCCGGTACCGAGCTGGGCGGAGGTTTCTGGACCGAGGGGCTTGGTCGTTTGGAAACCCCTGAAGACGACGCACTGGCACTGACCGACCGGTTGTGCCGGATCGAAGCCGTTTGCTGATTTTGATCGCTGGTTTGGGCTTGGCTGCCTCACTGTTAGGATCAAGTCAAAGGCGTACAACGTGACCCGACCCCCGACAGGCTGGACGCTCCAATGATTGAGGCCCGCGAGCGCCTCATCGTGGCCCTCGACGTGCCGAGCGTCGAGGAGGCGCGCGCGCTTGTCGATCGGCTCGGCGACAGCGTCGGCGTCTACAAGATCGGGCTCGAGCTGCTGTTCGCCGGAGGCTCCGACTTGGCGCGCGAGCTTGTTGCCCAAGGCCGCTCCGTCTTCATCGACGCCAAACTGCTCGACATCGAGGCTACGGTCGAGCGTGCCACCGCGGCGGTCGCAAGCACTGGGGCAGAATTCCTCACGGTGCACGCGCTCGACCGCAAGACGCTCGATGCGGCCGTCCGCGGGCGAGGCGACAACGCGCTGAAGCTGCTCGGCGTGACGGTGCTCACCAATCTTGCGCCGTCGGACCTCATCGAGCAGGGCATCGACCATCCTTTGCCAGAGCTCGTGCTGCATCGGGCGCTGCTGGCGAAGGCTGCAGGCTTCGACGGCGTGATTGCTTCCGGACATGAAGCGGCGGGCCTTCGCAAGGCGGCAGGCACGGATTTCCTGATCGTCACGCCGGGCATCAGGCCGGAGGGGAGCGAAGCCCAGGATCAGGCCCGCGCCATAACGCCACAGAAGGCGATCGATGCCGGCGCCGACTATCTCGTGGTCGGGCGGCCCATCACCCGCGCGGCCGACCCGCGCGCCGCCGCCCTGACGATCGTCGGGGAAATCGCCTCGGCGCTATCCCGCTAGCTCGGCGAGACGGGCGGCAATCAGGCGGGAGAGCGCGTTGGCATCGCCTTCGATCATCACCTGCTTCGCCCTCGACTTGCCCCCTTTGACCACCGACACAGACGATGGCGGCACCTTCAGCCAGCGCGCGATAAGCTTTTCGAGCGCTTCATTGGCGCGGCCGCCCTCAGGCAGCGCCCGCACCCGCGCCTTCAGCACCGCCGCGCCGGCGAAATCCTCGACGCCGAGAACCTCATCGCGCGCGGATTTCGGTGTCAGCCGTACCGGCAGCATGACGCCCGAGCCCGAGCGGCGGAAGTCAATTTTGAGGCTTGCTGCGCTCAAGGACCAGCGGTCGGCTGGAGCGCATACTCGACGATCAGATCGCGGATGAAGAGCAGCAGGAAGATCAGGATCACCGGCGAGATGTCGATGCCGCCGAGATTGGGAAGAATGCTCCTGATCGGGCGAAGCGCGGGCTCGGTCAGCCGCCAAAGGATGTCGGTGACCGTGGCGACGAACCGGTTATGCGTATTGACCACGTTGAAGGCGATCAGCCAGCTCAGTATGGCGCTTATGATGATGACCCAGATATAGAGGTCGATCACCCGCAAAAAGAGATACATCAACGCATTCATCAGCACCTCCTGGCCCGCGCGCATCATGTAGCGGAGAGGCGCCGACAAGAGCAAGAGGAGCGTCGTCCCTCCCCCTGGAAGGGGGAGGGCCAGGGTGGGGGTAATGCGGTGAAGATTGGGGAGCAGACCCCACCCAGCTCGCGAAGCGAGCCGACCTCCCCCTTGCAGGGGAGGGATATTCGGCCGCGCCAGTCGGGACCCATCCTTGACAGGCTCGAAGGCCGATCCCTAAATGCCACAACTCTGGGGCCGTAGCTCAGTTGGGAGAGCGCAGCAATCGCACTGCTGAGGTCAGGGGTTCGATCCCCCTCGGCTCCACCACCCAGCCAGCAAGATCAGTGCTTCGCCGAGACGCCGTGGCGCCTTCGCGCGCTTCCGGCGCTCTACGGCGAGCGGCCCGGACCCTCACCGGCAGCGATCTCGGGGGCGGCATGACGCTTGGCAGGCTCGGCGCGGGATAAGGTCCGCGGCAATTGCAGATTGCCCTCGGCGTCGCGCACCCGGAAGAACCATCCGACAGCCGGAAGGAGCAGCAGGTCGGGCGTGAAGCGCATGGCGAAGACGCTCAGGCGGTTGAACCAACCCGCCACGATCACCTTCTTGCCGCGCATGAATTTCCGGTAGGCGATGCGCGCGAGCTCCTCGCTCGTCATCACCGGGAGGAACATGACATAGCGGGAGTGCTCGGCACCGGCTTTGGCGTGCAGCCCTGTAGCGATGGTCCCCGGCGCGAGCACCGAGATGCGCACGCCCGTGTACATGGTTTCGTAGGCAAGGGCGCGGCTCAGCGAAAGCACGAAGGCCTTGGCGGCAGCGTAGGTCGCCTGATAGGGCACCGGCATGAAGCCCTCCATGGACGCGACGTTGAGCACTCCGCCGCGGCGGCGCACCAGCATGTCGGGAAGGAAGCGGAGCGTAAGGTCGACGACCGCCTTGACGTCGAGATCGATCAGCCGCCCGACCTTCGCCAGGTCTTGATCCTGGAAGAAGCCGGCCGTCATCATCGCCGCGTTGTTGACGAGAATGTCGGCGTAGAGGCCGAAGCGCCGGAGAGCCTCTTCGACACCGGCACAGCCTTCAACAGTGCTCAGGTCGGACGCGGCAAACCTCACCGTGACGTTATGGGCCGCCGACAGCTCGCGCGCCGTCTCGGCGAGCTTTGCCTCATCGCGGGCAACGAGGAGGAGGGCATGGCCGCCGCGGGCGAACTCCTCAGCGAGCGCCCGCCCGATCCCTTGGGTCGCCCCGGTTATGACGACGGCAGGAGCGAGTGGCGCCTTCTTGTCGATGTCATTCATACTCGATCCAAACGGGTCCGTTCACGCAATGTCCGCTCCGGTCATGCTGTACCACACCCTCCGACAGGGCGCATGTACGTCCTCCTAGAGCGCTATCGGCTGAAACTGAATCACGATAGCGCTCTAGTTTCTTGTTTGAGCATGATCTTTTCGGAAAACCGGTTCCCACTTTTCCGGATCATGCTCCAGAGCCATCTGGTGGCCAATTTCCGGGGAGCAAGGGTCTGGGAAGGCCGGGCCTCTGCGAGCTAGAATGGACGAGCGCGGCCGTCCCCGCGCGAGCGTCACCGGCTTCTTGCAGAGAGCCTTGGAAAATGATCCTACCCCGTTGCTCGCATCTCTCGTTCCTGTTGTTGCTCGGCCTCATGTTCCCAACAGGGGCCGCAAAGGCGGCGCCAAGCCTCGCCGAAGCCATCAAGCAGGCCGACGCCAAATATCTCGCCGTGCCCGACGTCACGCCCGCCGACACGGCGCCGAAGATCGAGGCCGGCGGCGGGGAAGAAAGCGCAACTCCGGCCGCGCAGGAGATCTCGCAAGGGGCAGTGAAGGCGGCGCTCAGCTATGTGGAAGGCAAGAGCGAGGAAGGCGACATTACACGCGCGCCGGTGGTCACCGTCTTCGCCGGCGGCAAGGAGGTGGCAAAGCTTGAAGGGGACAGCGGCGGTTCCGCTGATCCTCCGGTGAGCCTACAGATCGCCGAGATCAATCCGGGCAATTCCAACCCTGAGGTGGTCGTCTCCTTCTACACGGGAGGCGCCCATTGCTGCTCGGACACGAGCGTGGTCACGAGCAGCCCTGACGGCGCGACCTGGACCACCGTCGATGTCGGCGAGTTCGATGGCGGACCGTTGCTGGCGACCGATATCGACGACGACGGGCGCTACGAGTTCGAGACCCGCGACAACGCCTTCCTCTACACGTTCGGCTGCTATGCCTGCTCAGAGGCGCCGCTCGAGGTGCTTGCGCTCGAGAATGGCGCCGTCAAGAATGTGACGGGCGATGCGCGCTTCAAGGCGGCCCATGAAGCCTGGCTGAAGACCATGATCGAGAACGTGCCCGACGAGGACGTGAACGGATTCCTCGCCGGCTATGTGGGCGAGAAGGCCCTGCTCGGCGAGAGCAAGCCGGCCTGGGCGCTGATGCTTGGCTATTACGACAAGGCCTCGGATTGGGGTCTTGAGGTCTGTAACCAGAAGCTCAATCAGGACGGGGAGTGCCCCGGGCAGGAGGTGAAGCTCACCTTCCCCGATGCGCTCGAACGCATGCTTAAGGAAAATGGTTATAGAATAGAGAAATGAGCCCGAGCTTCAAGGATTCCGGCCGGAACCCTTGAGGACCGGGCGCCGTTGATGTGACCGGACCCCCGTCGAGGGGCCGGCTCAAACGCTCTCTTGGCGAGGAGTAACGAGTATGGCACCCCGCGCTTTTTGGACCGGCCATTTGCGGCTTTCCCTCGTCAACATCCCGGTCAAGCTCTACCCGGCGACGACCTCGGAACGGACCATCGCGTTCCACCAGATCCATGCGCCGTCGGGAAAGCGCGTCCGCTATCAGAAGGTGGCGCCGGGGGTGGGGCCGGTCGAGAACGAGGAGATCACCAAGGGCTACGAATACGAGAAGGGCAAATATGTCCTGATCGACCCCAAGGAGATCGACGAGCTCAAGCTCGAAAGCAAGCAGACCATCGAGCTGGTCCGCTTCGTCGATGAGGACGCCATCGACGCGCGCTATTACGAGACGCCCTATTACCTCCTGCCCGACGGCGAGATGGCCGACGAGGGCTATGTCATCGTCCAGAAGGCGTTGAAGGAGACGGGCAAAGTCGGCGTCGGCCAGTTCATCCTGCGCGGCCACGGCAACATCGTGGCGATCAAGCCCTGCGGCAAAGGCCTGCTGCTCGAGGTGCTGCGTCACGCCAACGAAGTCCGCTCCGCCGATACGCTGTTCAAGGAGATCGCCGACGTCAAGATCGACAAGGAAGCCCTCGACCTCGCCAAGGAGCTCATCCAGCGCAAGGCCGGCAAGTTCGAGCCTGAGCAATTCAAGGACGAATATACCGAGGCGGTGTGGGAGCTGATCCACGCCAAGCTCGAGGATCGCGCGCCCGAGATCGTCACCGAGCTGCCCGGCACGGCCAAGGTGATCAACATCATGGACGCGCTGAAGAAGAGCGTGCAGCAGGGCAAGGGCGCTCCCGCCAGCAAGACGGCCGCCAAGCGCGGCGCCGCCTCCGCCCGCTCGGGCAACGGCAAGAAGACGGCGAAGGGCGCGGCCAGACGGAAGTCGGCTTAAAGCCATGGCGCGGGCCAAAGCCGGGGACCTTCTCGCCGACTACAAGGCCAAGCGGGACTTCGCCAAGACGCCGGAGCCGAAGGCCAAGCGCGAGAAGGCGAAGGGCAACAGCTTCGTCATCCAGAAGCACGCCGCGACGCGGACGCATTTCGATTTCCGGCTGGAGAAGGACGGCGTGCTGAAAAGCTGGGCGGTCACCAAAGGCCCAAGCCTCGACCCGAGCCAAAAGCGGCTCGCCGTCAGGACCGAGGACCACCCGCTCGAATATGGCGGCTTCGAAGGCGTAATCCCCAAGGGCGAATATGGCGGCGGCCCGGTCATGATCTGGGATCGCGGCACCTGGGAGCCGATCGGCGATCCCGACGAAGGCCTGGCCAAAGGCGATCTCAAATTCAGGCTGCACGGCGACAGGCTCAACGGCGATTTCGTGCTCGTGCGCATGAAGAAGGACCGGACAGGCGGCAAGCGCGAGAACTGGCTCCTCATCAAGAAGCGCGACGACTATGCAAGTGACGGTTCAGAGCCGACGGAAGAATTCGACACCAGCGTGAAGTCGGGTCGAACGATGGATCAAATCCTGACCGGCGACTCGGCCATCTGGACCTCCAACAAGGCTCAAAAAAAAACTCCGGCGCGAGGCCCTCGGGCCGCGCTGGCAAGACCTCGCCGAAAGCCGGCCGCGCGCTAGTTCCCGACTTCATAGCCCCTGAGCTTGCCACCCTCGACACCGAGGTGCCGCAAGGGCGCGGCTGGCTGCATGAGGCGAAATATGACGGCTACCGCATCATCGCGCGAAAGGAAGGCGATGAGATCACCCTGTTCAGCCGGAGCGGGCTCGACTGGACGGTGCGCTTCCCCGCGATTGCCAAGGCGCTTCTGAGCCTTCCCGCGAAGAGCGCGCTTCTCGACGGCGAGGTCGCCTTCGTGCTGCCGTCGGGCATCACCGACTTCAAATCGCTGCAGGAGCATATCGACACACCGCACCCTGCCATCCGCTATTTTCTCTTCGATCTGCTTTCGCTCGACGGCGTGGACCTGCGCAAGAAACCGCTCAAGGAGCGGCGTGCGCTTCTCGCCAAGTTGATGTCGGGCCGGGGCGTCTCCAACTGGCTCGTCTATGCGGATTATGTGGAAGGCTCAGGCCTTGAGTTCTTCGCGCAAGCTTGCGAAGCGGGGCTCGAAGGCATCGTGTCGAAGCGCGCCAACGCGCCCTACCGCTCGGGCCGCGGCAAGGACTGGCTCAAGATCAAATGCCTCCGCGGCGAGGAATTCGTCATCGGCGGCTATAGCCGATCGACGGTGAAGGGAAAGCCCTTCTCCTCGCTGCTGCTCGGAACGTTCGAAGGGGACAAGCTCATCTATGCCGGCAAGGTCGGCACCGGCTTCGACGGGGTCGACTTCGACACGCTGGCGAGCAAGTTCAGGCCGCTCGTGCGCCGGTCCTCGCCTTTCGACGAGGTGCCCCAGACCGAACGCAAGGACGCGGTGTGGCTCGAGCCCAAGCTCGTCGCGCAAGTCGCCTATACGGAATGGACGCGCGACGGACGTCTCAGGCACCCGAGCTTCAAGGGCCTCCGCGAGGACAAGCAGGCGCGCGAGGTGCATCGCGAGCAGCCAAAGGATGAGGAGGCCCCTATGGCCACGACCAGGACTGCCCCCGCCAAGAAAGCCGGCGATCCGACCTTCGGCGGGATCACACTCACCAATCCCGACCGGGTCCTCTATCCCGATATCGGCCTCACCAAGCTCGACCTGGCCCGCTATTACGAGGCCGTCGCGCGCTTCATGCTGCCTTACGCCGTCAACCGCCCGATCAGCCTCGTGCGCTGCCCGGAGGGCTACGCCAAGGAGTGCTTCTTCCAGCGCCACGCCATGAAGGGCATGAGCCAGGCGATCAAGGAGATCCCGATCCCCGGCGGGGAGAGCAAGAAGAAATATCTCTATATCGAGGACGAGAGCGGACTGTTCGGGCTGGTGCAGATCGGGGTGCTCGAGATCCACGATTGGGGCGTCTCGCTCGACCATATCAACGAGCCCGACCGGCTGGTCTTCGATCTCGATCCCGACGAGGGGCTCGACCTTGCCATCCTCAAGGCCGCTTCCATAGAGGTGCGCGACTTTCTCGCCGATCTCGGCTTCAAGAGCTTCCTCAAATCGACCGGCGGCAAGGGGCTGCATGTGGTGGCGCCGCTTACGCCAAAGCAAGGCTGGGCCGAGGTGAAGCCGTTCGCCAAGGCCATCGCCGATGCTCTCGTCAGCGCGCGCCCCGACCGCTACACGGCGAACCCGCTCAAGCGCACGCGCGAAGGCAAGATCTTCGTCGACTATCTCCGCAACCAGCGCGGCGGCTCGGCCATCGTCAATTACTCGACCCGCGCCAAGGCGGGAGCGCCGGTCGCCTGCCCGCTTCGTTGGGACGAGCTGAAGGGGCTGAAAGCGGCAGCACCCTACACCGTGAGGACGCTGCCGGCGCGGCTCAAAGCGATGAAGCGCGATCCGTGGGAAGGGTTTTTCTCTACCCGCCAGTCCATCACGGCAAAAGCCCGCAAAACGCTGGGACTTGGGTAAGCATTTTGCGTGACTTGCCCCGCTCACTCGGGGCGGCGAAGATGGCGGCCACTCTCGGAAGAGGAGCTCTCAATGACCCGATGGACGCCCGATCCCACCTTCTACCCATCGCCACGTTTGGCGGCGAAAGCGCCGGCCGAGACGCTCGCTTATGTCGCGGCATTCGCGCCCAAGCGCGATGTGCCCGACGCCATTGCCGTGGTCGATGTCGATCCGTCCTCGCCCACCTATTCCAAGATCGTGGGCGGCGTCGACATGCCGCAACTCGGCGATGAGCTCCACCACTATGGCTGGAACGCGTGCAGCTCCTGCCTCTGCCCCAACGCCCCGCATCCGCATACCGAGCGGCGCTATCTCGTGGTCCCGGGCTTGCGCTCCTCACGCATCTACATCATCGACACCAAGCCCGACCCGAAAAGCCCGAGCATCGTCAGGGTGATCGAGCCCGAGGAGGTGATCGAGGCGACGGGCTACAGCCGCCCGCATACGGTCCATTGCGGGCCCGACGGCATCTACGTGTCGGCGCTCGGCGACGCGCACGGCGATGCGCCCGGCGGCGTCTTTCTCATGGACCCCGAGACCTTCGACGTGCTCGGCCGCTGGGAGGTGGAGCGCGGCCCGCAGCGCCTCGCCTATGATTTCTGGTGGCACCTTGGCTACGACACCGTGGTGACGAGCGAGTGGGGCACGCCGAACACCGTGGAGAACGGCTTGATGCCCGAGATTCTGCTCGGTGCCCAATATGGACGGCGCCTGCATTTCTGGGACCTGCAGAAGCGCAAGCACCTGCAGGAGATCGACTTCGGCCCCGATTACCAGCTCGTGTTCGAGCTCCGGCCGGCGCACGATCCGACCAAGGCCTACGGCTTCGTCAATTGCGTGATCAGCCTGAAGGACCTCTCGGCGTCGATCTGGACCTGGCATCGCGACGGCGACAAATGGGCCGTCAAGAAAGTCATCGAGATTCCGGCCGAGCCCGCCGACCCCGATCTCCTACCCCCGCTGCTGAAGGGCTTCAAGGCGGTGCCGCCGCTCGTCAGCGATATCGACCTCTCCATGGACGACCGCTTTCTCTATGTCGCCTGCTGGGGCACGGGCGATCTCCGCCAATACGATGTGAGCGATCCGTTCAACCCGAAGCTCACCGGCAAGGTTAGGATCGGCGGCATCGTCTCGCGGGCCGGGCATCCCGCCGCCAGTGGACCGCTCAGCGGCGGCCCGCAAATGGTCGAGATCAGCAGGGACGGCAAACGCGTCTACTTCACCAACTCGCTCTATGGCGCGGTCGATCCGCAATTCTATCCGGCCGGCATCGACGGCTGGATGGTGAAGCTCGACGCCGGCCCCGATGGCGGCATTGACTTCGATCAAAGATTTTTCGTGGCCTGGCCGGAAAGTCACCGCCCGCATCAAGTCCGGCTGCAGGGGGGCGATTGCTCGTCGGATTCCTACTGCTATCCGTGAACAGCCGCTCGCTCGTCATATCGGCGTAAGCCGGTATCCAGGCCAACTTCGATCTTACGCTGGATTCCGGCTTTCGCCGGAATGACGAGTTGGTGGCAACCCGAGCAGAGAAGCATTGCCTAGCATGTCAGAGGTCTCGCCGTGGCTGCTGTTGATCGCGCTTGGCGCTTTCCATGGGCTCAATCCGGCCATGGGCTGGCTGTTCGCCGTGGCCCTTGGGCTCCACCGGCACAGCCGCGCCGCGGTGCTCGTCTCCCTTCTTCCCATCGCGCTCGGTCACGCACTGGCCATCGCCGTCGTGGTCTATGCGGTGGTCGTGGCCGGCATGGCCATCGACGAGCGAACGTTCCGCATCCTGTCAGGGGTGCTCCTGATTACCTGGGGCGCCTATCACCTCCTTTATGGGCATCGCCACCGGCTCCATATCGGGCTGAGGACCGGGCTCATCGGTCTTGCCGCCTGGTCGTTCGTCATGGCCACCGCCCACGGCGCGGGCATGATGCTCATCCCGGTGCTCATGCCGCTCGAGCACATGGGAGCGCACGCCCATCACATGCCGGCAACGGACTCGCTATGGATCGCCTCGCTTGCCGTGCTGGTGCATACGCTCGCCATGCTGATCGTGACCGGGGTCGTCGCCCTCGTCGTCTATGAGTGGGTCGGGCTCGATTTTCTGCGGCGCGGCTGGATCAATCTCGATCTCGTGTGGACGGCGGCCCTGATCCTCATGGGCTTGTGGCTGCTCGTCACCTGACCCTCGTCTCGCTCACTTACAGGGACGGCACGCAATCAGAGATGCGCAAAGTTCAACGCGCGGAAATTGCGAAACCTGTTCACTTTTCATGCCGGGCGCCCTATATCGGGCTTTCCACGCAACAAACGAAAGGAGGTGATCCAGTGTCTCAAGGTTATGGGCCAACGATCATGGCAAGAGGATGGATCACCAGGCAGTTCAACGGCTTAACGCCTTGAAGCCTTAGCCATCCCCCTCCGTAGGTTACCCACGAGGTAACACCTGACGCGAGGAGCCAATGGCCAAACCATTCGGTGGGCGTCCAGCCGGGCGCCCACCGTTTTTATTGGGCTGTCAGGAAGGCGCTGGCAGGCGAAAGCGCGGGTGCGGCGGTGGTTGTTGACCTATCCGGATCTGCCTGTAGCGGAGGAGCCGCCTTGGGCGTTTCCAGCCGCATCAGAAGGGCGCCGGCCGAAGGCCGACACCCGAGGAACTAAGTTCACTAGCGCGCGTTCAGCGTGCGAGGGAACAATGCCGCATCTATACTACACAGCGCTCCTTGCTGTGATCGTCGCGAACGCGGTAACCATCCTCTTGGCCATTGCGATCGCGATTAGCAGTCGGAAGCGCGAACTCACGGGAAGCTACCGCGGCGCGGCCGAGGGCGCCGGCCGAAGTCGACGCTGGAGAGTGGTTGCCTTTGGACGTAGAATTATCGGGCATTTGCCCGGAGCGTGGGGGCGCGTGTGCGTAACGGAGGGAAAGATGCGCAAAATGATTATCCTGCTTGCGGCAGCGGCGGCTGTGTTAGGCGTCGCTACGGTTGCGTTCGAGGCTAACGCCACAATGGGTGGAGGACTCGGCCTCCAACTTCCGGGGAAGCCCTACTCTCCGGTCGAGAAGGTAGATTGCGCCGGCCAGGGAATGTTCTGTCCCAAGGGCTCGACTTTGCAGTGCGACCCACTATGCGTATGTGTGAGCTGCTCGCACGGGAATCCTCACAAGCACCATAAAGCGTGAAGCGCCGATCTCCGGGCGCTGATTCCTGCAGTCTCAAACGTCTGCAAAAGCCTGGATGCTCGCCTCTGGTGAGATCTAGCGCTCGCTCACGCGACGCCAGTCTTGGCGGTCCTTGGCGGGACCGCGGTTGACATGGAAGGGCTGCCCCAGGCCGGGGCGGCCCTTCTTTTTTGGCGGAAATCAAGGCTCCTTACCCACGCGCCCACGGCATTGAAACATTTTTCAGACACTTGGCCGCATTTTAGGGGCCATGGGGGCACGGGTCGCGTATTTCGCCGCCGGCATTGCTGTTGCCGCATGTCTTGGGGCGCTTGTGGGTTGCGGGGGCGGAGGAACCTTCAATTCCGGCCAGCGGGCGCCGTGGCGTGGGAAGACCGAGGAGGCCTGCCTTGCGAGCGGAGCCGTCCAGGCGTCCGCCTATGTGCAGCCTATGCAAGCGATCGATGGACCCGGTGTCTGCGGCCTTGAGCGGCCGCTCCATGTCTCAGGTCTATTGGGAGGCGGCGTCGGCGTCACGCCGCCTGCGACCATCGGCTGCCCGCTCACGGCGGCGCTCGATCGCTGGATCAAAGCTTCGGTGCAGCCGGCGGCCTCTCGCTATTTCGGAAGTCGCGTGGTCGAGATCAGGCAGATCGCCTCCTATAGCTGCCGCGGTCGGAACGGCGCGATGTTCGGGAAAATCTCGGAGCATGCCTTCGGCAACGCGCTCGACATCGCCGGCTTTCGCTTGGCCAACGGCCAGGAGATCGTTGTGGTCAGCGCCTGGGGGCGTGGCACCGCGCGGGAACGGGCGTTCCTGGGAGCGGTGTTCGGCGGCGCCTGCCAAGAGTTCGATACTGTGCTCGGCCCGGGCAGCGACCGCTTCCACTACAACCACATCCATGTGGATTTGCTCGCGAGCAACGGCTCTCGCGGGCGCCATTACTGCCGGCCGCAGCCCGGCATTCCGGTGGCGGAAGCGGCAAGCGATCCGAAAAGCACCGCCTCCGTCACGCCGCTATCTTTCGTCGGCCCAGGGGCGGACTGAAAAGACCCATACTGTGGCAGGTTAGCAACGCTACGCCGTTCAAGACCAAGTATGATCATTCGAGTCGGGGGGAATCGCACCAACAGAGCGCGAACAAGGCGTGACCGCAGCCATGAGCCTTTGGGCTAGGTAGATTGGAGGGGCGCGATGGCAGCAGAATCATTGGTGCAGATGCTTGAAGAGATTGCCGTCGGCCTCAAGGCCGGGGACGAGGAGATCTATGGCTGGTTGCGCGAGCAGCTCAAAGAGTGCGGCGCCAGCGAGATTTCCGTCGAACTCGCCATGGGGGTGATCGCGAGGCTCTTGCCGGAAGAGGCGCAAGGGAATCTCGAGGCGGCGCAGCAGCACGCCCGCCGCTGGGCCCACTAATTCCCCGCTGCCCCGCTTAGGGACGAGCCGCGAGAATTCAGTGCCGAGCGAAGCCGTTGCCATTCAGGCTCGCCGCCGGGAAGGCCGAAGCGCAGCCATGTGGGCCGCTCGGCAAAACGCCGCACGAGGATGCCGGCCTCCCCGAGATGCCGGAACAATTTCTCTGCCTCGGCCGTCCCCACCAGACGAAACAGGGACGTGCCGCCGATGACCTGAAGCCCGGCCTGGGCGAGCAGCACATCGAGCTTCAGTGCGGCCTCGGCAAGCGTGGCGCGGGTCGCTTCCCTCCATGCCGTGTCGGCCAGAGCCTTTTTCCCGATGGCGAGTGCCGCACCCGAGACCGGCCAGGGCCCGAGTGCTGCGGCGAGCCGCGCTGTGATCTGCGGGCTCGCCAGGGCAAAGCTCAGCCGCAAACCAGCAAGGCCGTAGAACTTACCGAAGGAGCGCAGCACCACGATGTTGTCGTGCTCGACGTGATCGGCGAGGCTTAGGCCTTCGGCGGCGACATCCATGAAGGCCTCATCGACCAGGAGCAGCCCACCGCGCCGCCGCAAACGGTCCGCCAGCACAAGCAGTGCGTCCTTGGCGACGATCCGCCCATCGGGATTGTTGGGATTGACGACGATGGCGAGGCGGGCGCCTTCGAGCTGCCCGACCTCCGCGACCTCGATCACATTATGGCCGGCAAGCTCCGCCATGCGCGCGTGCTCGGCGTAGGTCGGCGCAAGCACCGCCGCGCGGCCGCGCGCCAGGAGGAAGCCCACTTGGGCCACCAGAATCTGCGAGCCTGGGCCAACCGCCACATGAGCGGCCGACGGCGCGCCATAGGCCTTTGCGGCGATCTCGGTGAGCTCGGCGAGGGAGGCCGGCTCCGGCAGACGTGCAAAGAGATCGGCCGAAACTTGCGGCACGGGGTAGGGATTGGGATTGATCCCGGTCGACAGGTCGAGGAAAGGTTCGGGCGCGCCCGCGAACAGCTTCCGGGCAGCAGCGAGATCGCCGCCATGGTCGCGTGGCGCGAGCTCTCCAGCGAGTGTCATGACCGCCATACTCACACTACTGGCACTTCTGGTCGAGGCCCTGTTCGGTTATCCGCACAGGCTCGCGCACGCCTTCGGCCATCCCGTGACCTGGATGGGCCGGCTCATCGACACGCTCGACCGCGGGCTGAACCGCGCGGACGCGGCGCCCGCGCAACGCAAGGCGGCGGGGGCCGCCTCCCTCCTCATCCTCATCGTCATTGTCGGCGCGGCTTCTCTCCTCATCGAGCATAGCCTGTTGCTCCTGCCTTTCGGCGTCATCCTCCTCGCCATTCTTGCCAGCAGCTTGCTCGCTCAGCGCAGCCTTTACGCCCATGTCGAGCGCGTCGCCGCTTCGCTCGAGGGTAGCGGGCTCCAGAGCGGCCGCGAGGCAGTATCGCATATCGTCGGCCGCGATACCGGCGGGCTCGATGGAGCGGGCGTTGCGCGTGCGGCCATCGAGAGCCTTGCCGAGAATTTCTCCGACGGGGTGGTGGCACCCGCCTTGTGGATGGTCGTCGCGGGGCTTCCGGGCGCCGCCATCTACAAGGCGATCAACACGGCAGACAGCCTGATCGGTCACCGCACGGAGCGCCACGAGGCTTTCGGCTGGGCGGCGGCGCGCCTCGACGATCTCGTCAATCTGCCCGCCTCGCGACTTGCGGCGCTGCTCATCATCATTGCCGCCTACCTGACCCCTGGCGCTTCTGCCTCCGGCGCCTTCGGGGCGGTGATGCGCGATGCCGCTCGCCATCGCTCGCCCAATGCCGGCTACCCTGAGGCGGCGCTGGCCGGCGCACTCGGTCTCGCGCTGGCCGGTCCCCGCTATTATGGCGGCGTTCTGGTCGACGATATCTGGATGGGGGATGGGCGGTACGCCGCGACCCCTGCGGACATTCGCGCCGCGCTTTCGCTGTACAAGCGCGCCGACGCGCTCCTGATCGGCGCCGTGGCGCTTCTCGCGATAATCATCGCGATAATGTGAGTAGGCGGTCGACATCGATATGGGCTTCGAGATGGGCGGCGAGCCGGTCGAGCGTGTCCTCCACCAAGTCCTCGTAAGCAATCGCCGCTGGGCCGCCGCCGAGGCGCGCCAACCATGCCGAGCGCTGGGCGTCGTCGGCAAAGAGGCCGTGGATGTAGGTGCCGATCACGCGTCCGTCGGCAGAGACGGCGCCTTCGGCTACGCCATCGGCGAGACGGGCGAAGGGCTGGGCACGGTCGGGACCGTCGGTCACGCCCATATGCATCTCGTAGCCGGTGAAGGGCGCCTCATCGAACGTGGCGCCCTTGACCGGTTCGAGCCGCTTCTCCGCCGACAGGGTCGTCTCTACGTCGAGCAGTCCGAGGCCGACGGCACTCCCCGCCGGGTCCTCGCTGCCATCGGGATCGTGGATCGTGCGCCCGAGCATCTGATAACCGCCGCAGAGCCCGAGCACCGTGCCGCCGCGGCGAAGATGCGCCACGATGTCGATGTCGAAGCCGGCGTCGCGAAGTGCCACGAGATCGGCAATCGTGGCCTTGGAGCCCGGAAGTATGACGAGGGCGGCGTCGCCGGGGAGCGCGGCGCCGGGGCGGACGCGCACAAGATCGACGGCGGGCTCGGCGTCGAGCGGGTCGAGGTCGTCGAAATTGGCGATATGCGGCAGGATGGGAACCGCGATCTTTATCCGCGCGTCGGGCTTCGCCGGACGGACGGCATCGAGGCCGAGTGCATCCTCCGCCGGCAGCAGCCGCGCCTCGGCGAAGAAGGGGACGAGGCCGAGCGCCTGCCACTCCGTCGCCGCCGCAATTAGCGCCATGCCCTCGGCGAACAGCTTGGGGTCGCCGCGAAACTTGTTGACGAGGAAGCCGCGGATGAGCGCGGCATCGCCGGCATCGATCACCGCCTTGGTGCCGACGAGACTTGCGATCACGCCGCCCCGGTCGATGTCGCCAATGAGCACGACCGGCACGTCGGCGGCGCGAGCAAAGCCCATATTGGCGATGTCGTTGGCGCGCAGATTGATCTCCGACGCGCTGCCCGCACCCTCGACCAGCACGATGTCGGCCTCGCCCTTCAGGCGCGCGAAGCTGTCCTGAACGAAGGCCATCAGCTCCGGCTTGATCTGCTGGAACTCGGTGGCGCTAGCGCGCCCATAGACGCGGCCCTGCACGACGATCTGCGCGCCGACCTCGCTTTGCGGCTTCAGCAGGACCGGGTTCATGTGCACGCTAGGGCCCACGCGCGCGGCACGCGCCTGCAGTGCCTGCGCCCGCCCGATCTCCCCGCCATCTTCGGTCACGGCGGCATTGTTGGACATGTTCTGCGGCTTGAACGGCAGCACTTTCAGGCCGCGCTTGACGAGCGCGCGACAGAGCCCCGCCACGATCAGCGACTTGCCGACGTCGGAGCCCGTGCCCTGGAACATGAGCGCGCGTGCTGCCACGCTCAGAACTCGATGCCGGGTTGAGCTTTCACACCGGCGGCAAAGTGATGCTTCACCAGCGTCATGTCGGTGACGAGGTCGGCGGCCTCGATCAGCTGAGGCTTGGCGTTGCGCCCGGTGACCACGACGTGCAGATCGGGACGCCGCGCGGCGAGCGCCGCAAGCACCGTTGCGAGGTCGAGATAATCGTAGCGGAGCGCAATATTGAGCTCATCGAGAATGACGAGGCCGAAGCTCGGGTCGGCCATAAGCTCTTGCGCCTTGGCCCAGGCGCGTTCCGCCGCGGCCATATCGCGGGCGAGGTCTTGCGTCTCCCAGGTGAAGCCTTCGCCCATGGTGTGCCAGGCAACCTGGTCGCCGAACTTGGCGAGCGCGTCACGCTCGGCAGAGTGCCAGGCCCCTTTGACGAACTGGACCACGCCGACGCGGTGGCCGCGTCCGAGCATGCGGAGCGCAAGGCCGAAGGCGGCGGTGGATTTCCCCTTGCCCGTGCCGGTATGCACGATGAGGAGACCCTTCTCCACGGTCTTGCCGGCGACCTCGTCGTCCTGCACGGACTTGCGCTTGGCCATCTTGGCACGATGCCGCTCGGCCTCTTGCTCACTGGTCCCCTTGGTCATGGATATCCCCTCAAGAGGGTCCCTTCACGATGATGGGCAGGCCCGCAACCATGAGCACCACGCGGGAAGCCTTGGCGGCGATAGACTGGTTGAGTGTCCCTTGCCAATCGCGGAAGCGTCGGGCAAGGGCGTTGTCAGGCACGATGCCGGAGCCCACCTCGTTGGCGACCAGCGCGACCTCGCCGCCGTGAGCGGCCAGTGCGGCTTCGAGCGCGGCGATCTCGTGGTCCATGTCGGCCTCTGCCAGCATACGATTCGAGAGCCAAAGCGTCAGGCAGTCGATGAGCACCGGCGCCTGAATGGGCACGCTTGCAAGGGCCCCGGCAAGATCGTGGGGCGCTTCGATGGTCTGCCAATCGGCACCCCGTCCCGTCCGATGGACAGCAATGCGCTCGGCCATCTCGGCGTCCCGCGCCTCTGCCGTGGCCACATAAATCCAAGGCGGCGGCAGCGCAGCGATCAGGCTCTCGGCATAGCGGCTCTTGCCGGAGCGGGCACCGCCGAGCACGAGCGTCAGAACTCCGGGCCCGGCAGCGTCACCTTGTGGCATGGCCTAGGCTATAGCCGCCTCGCGCGGGTTAGCAAGCAGGCGAGGCAGGAGCGCATTGACAAAGAGGGTGTGGGGCCAGTTAAGTGGCCCTATCGACGGTCTCTCGATGAGAGCGAACAGGGAACGCGGTACGGAGCTTTGGCTCCAAATCCGCGGCTGCCCCCGCAACTGTAAGCGGCGAGCCCGAGCCACATAGCCACTGGGAGAAACCCGGGAAGGCGGTGAGGGGCTGAGACCCGCGAGCCAGGAGACCTACCGTCGATCTGGTCGCTCGCCTGGCGGGGTGCCTCGGCGGCGGTTGGTTCGTTGACGGCCATGCCCGGGCGCTCCGGCAGCGGCCGTCGTTAAGCACCCTTAAGTCGCGGCGAACCGTCCCAAGGAGCGACTTCGGGGTGACTCTTACCGACATCATCCAGGATGAAGATGCGGACGTCGAGGCCCTGACCTCGACCACCATCTATGTCTGCATCACCTGCCGGCGCGCGAGCGATCCTGAGGACGCGCCCCGTCCCGGCCTTGCACTCGCACGCGCCACAGCGCGCGCGGCTCAAGGCACCGGCGTCACGGTGCGGCAGGTCCGGTGCCTCGCCAATTGCAACCGGGCCTTGAGCGCAGCGGTGCGGTGCGAGGGCGCCTGGACCTATGTGTTCGGCGGGCTCGAGGCGGGGACGGACGCCGAAGCTCTGATCGAAGGCGCGAAGCTGCTCGCTTGTGCCGCCGACGGCGTCATGCCCTGGCGCGGGCGCCCTGAGGTTCTGAAGCGCGGGCTGATCGCCCGGGTGCCCCCCATGGATTTTCAGGAGGAGAGCGAATGACGTCGCTTGCGCGCGTTCCCTGCACCATCGTCACGGGTTTTCTCGGCTCCGGCAAGACGACGCTGATCCGCCATGTGCTCGCCAATGCCAACGGACGGACGCTTGCCGTCATCGTGAACGAGTTCGGCGATGTCGGCATCGACGGCGAGATCCTCAAAGGCTGTGGCGATGCTGCCTGCCCCGAGGAGAACATCGTCGAGCTCGCCAATGGCTGCCTGTGCTGCACCGTCGCCGACGAGTTCGTGCCGGCGCTCGATGTGATCCTCGCGCGGCGCCCCGCCGTCGAGCACATTATCATCGAGACCTCTGGGCTGGCGCTGCCGAAGCCGCTGGTGCAGGCCTTCCATTGGCCCGCGATCAAGAGCCGCGTCACCGTGGACGGGGTAGTGGCCGTGGTGGATGGTGCGGCCCTCGCCGACGGTCAGGTTGCTGCCGACCTCCAGGCCCTTTCCCGCCAGCGTCAAGCCGACATGGCGCTCGATCATGACGACCCGATCGAGGAGGTGTTCGAGGACCAGATCGCTTGCGCCGATCTCGTGGTGCTCAACAAGCGCGATCTGCTCGACGCCGCCGGCATGGCGAGGGCGGTCGCGGCCGTGACCGGTGCGTTGCCGCGGGCGGTGAGGATCGTCACCGTCGCCGATGGCAAGGTCGATCCCGCCGCTCTGCTGGGCTTGGGCGTCGGCACCGAGGACGACATCGAGAACCGCAAGACCCGCCACGATGCGGAAGCGGAGCACGACCACGACGATTTCGAGAGCTTCGTCGTGGAGCTCACCGAGATCGGCGATCCCGCCCTTGTCGCCAAACGCATCGCTTGCCTTGCCGAGGCGCATAACGTGTTGCGGGTGAAGGGCTTTGCGGCCGTGGCCGGCAAGCCCATGCGCCTTCTGATCCAGGCGGTGGGCCCCCGCGTCAGCCACTATTACGACCGGCCCTGGGGCGCAGCCGAGCCACGCCGAGGAAGCCTCGTCGTCATCGGCCTGAAGGGGCTCGATCGCGCGGCAGTGACGAAATCTCTCTCTGGGTGAGCGATGCATCTCCTCCAAACAACTTCCACGACGCTCGACGATATCGTCGAGCCGCTCGATTTGCGCCAGCCGCCGGGCGACATCGTGGTGTTGTCTTTCGCCGACAGCGACCTTGCCGGGCTGGCGGCCGCGTTCGCAGCTGAGAAGAACCAGCTGCCGAGCGTGCGGCTCGCGCATCTCCGCGACCTGCGGCATCCGATGTCCATCGATCTCTGGATCGACAGAGTCGGGAAGCACGCCAAGGTCATCGTGGTCCGGCTGCTCGGCGGACTCGACTGGTGGCGCTACGGGGTCGAGGCGCTCGCTGCGATAGCGCGCGAGCGGAACATCGCCCTTGCCGTTCTGCCCGGAGAGGATCGCGACGATAAGCGGCTCGAAGAGGCCTCGACGCTTCCGCCCGATGAGCTGAAGGCCTTGCTTCAGTTCTTTCGCGAAGGCGGCCGCGAGAATCTGCGCGCTCTGCTCCTCCGCCTCTCTGGCCATGCAGGATTTTCGCTGGGGGCGCCGGAGCCAACGACGGTACCGCGCATGGGCGGCTATCTCCCAGGGCAAGGCGCGATGACGCTCGACCGGCTCGCCGCCGAGCTTGCCCCTGGCCTGTCCGTGGTGCCGATTATCTTCTACCGGTCGGCGCTGCTTGCCGCCGACACCGCACCGATCGATGCGCTGTGCGAGGCGCTGGCGGCGCGCGGTCTTGCGCCGGCGCCGCTGGTGATCCCGAGCCTGAAGGACCCGCAAGCGAGCGCCTTCATCCGCGAGGCGCTTCAGCGTCTCGCGCCTTCCGTCATCGTCACCACGACAGCCTTCGCTGCTTGCGGCGAAGGAGAGGCTTCCGCGCTCGACGCCGTGGATGCGCCGGTGCTGCAAGCGGTGATCGCGACCACGCGGCGCGCGGCTTGGCGCGAAAGTCCGCGCGGGCTCGGGCCCTCGGACCTTGCCATGCATGTCGTGCTGCCCGAGCTCGACGGCCGCGTACTGGCCGGCGCGCTCGCCTTCAAGGACGCGCTGCCGGCGGAAGGCGCGCTCGCCTTCACCGCCTTTGCCAGCCGTCCCGAGCCTGACCGTATCGCTTTTGTCGCCGATCGCGTGGCAGCCATCGTGCGCCTCAGGACGAAAGCGCGGGCGGAGCGGCTTGTCGCTGTGGTGCTGCCCGATTATCCCGGCGCGCCTGGACGCACCGGCTATGCCGTCGGCCTCGACGTGCCGGCAAGCGTCGTAGCCTTGCTCGCCGACCTTGAAGCGGCGGGATATGGCGTCAGCGACGCGTCTCAGACCTCGGCTGCGCTGCTCGATCGGCTCGAGACAGGAATTGCTGATTTGGGGATAAGGCTCGATGATTACCGGCAGCGTCTCGCCGAGCTTCCCGCCGATGTCGCGAGCCGTATCGAGGCGGCCTGGGGCGATCCTGTTGGCGATCCGGACTTTCGCGACGGCGCCTTCCGCTTCCGTGTGGCTCGGTTCGGCAATCTGCTCGTGGCGCTGCCGCCTGACCGCGGCCGCGCCAGCGACCGGCGCGCCGCCTACCACGACCCCACGCTCCCGCCGCGCCATGCGCTGCTCGCCTTCGGGCTGTGGCTGCGTCACGTGGTGAAGGTCGATGCGCTCCTGCATATGGGGGCGCACGGCACGCTCGAATGGCTGCCGGGAAAGGCCGTGGCGCTGACCGGCTCCTGCTTCCCCGAGGCCATAGTCGGGCCGCTGCCCGTGATCTACCCCTTCATCGTCAGCAATCCCGGAGAGGCAGCGCAGGCCAAGCGCCGCATCGCCGCCGTGACCATCGGCCATCTGCCGCCGCCGCTCGTCAACACCGAGCTCACGGGCACGGCGCAGGAGCTCGAGCGGCTCGTCGACGAATATGCCATCGCCGATGGGCTCGACCGGCGGCGGCGGATGCGCCTTGCGCAGCTCATCATCGAGGCCGCGCAACGCACGGGCCTCGCGCGGGAGGCCGGCGTCGCCGCCGACCTTCATCCGGGCGAGGCGCTGCGCAAGATCGACGCCTGGCTGTGCGACCTCAAGGATCTCGCCGTCAAAGACGGCCTCCATGTTTATGGGCGCGCGTCCGCGGCCGACGGCGCCGATCCGCAATGGGAGGCATGCGCCGAGGCGGAGCGCGCGGCGCTCATCGCCGCGCTCGACGGCAGGCGCGTTCCCGCAGGCCCTGCCGGCGCGCCGCAACGCGGGCGCCGCGATGTGCTGCCCACGGGGCGCAACCTCTTCACCGCCGATCCGCGCATGCTGCCGACGCCGACCGCCATGGAGCTTGGCAGGCTCGGGGCCGACGAAGTGATCCGCATCTATCTCCAGACCCATGGCGAGATGCCGCGTGCGCTCGTCATCGATCTGTGGGGGAGTGCCACGCTCAGGACCGGCGGCGAGGAGATCGCCCAAGGGCTCGCGCTGATGGGCTGCCGCCCCATTTGGGACACGGGAACGGGCCGCGTCACCGGCATCGAGGTGCTGCCTTGCGCCGCCATGGGGCGCCCCCGCGTCGATGTCACCTGGCGCATCTCAGGGCTGTTCCGCGACCTCTTCCCGGCGCAGATCGCGCTCATCGATGCGGCGGTCAGGCTCGTCGCCGAGCGCGAGGAGGATGACGACGAGAATCCTCTCGCCGCTTCAGCCCGCGCATCGCGTGTCGCGGGCGACATTGCCCTCGCCCGCATTTTCGGCAACGCCCCGGGCGCTTACGGCGCGGGCGTCGAAGACCTGCTCGGAGGCGACACCGGTCGCGCTGGCGTCGGCGCCGCCTATCTTGCCGCCGCCTCCCATGTTTACGGCGGCGCCGAGGGCGAAGGGATCGCGCTGCCCGGAGGCTTTGCCACGCGCGTCGCCTCCGCCGATCTCCTCGTCCATGGAAGCGACGATCCGTCCCGCGATCTTCTCGAAGGCGGCGAGGATGTTGCCTTTGTCGGCGGTTTTGCCGCCGCTGCCGCGAGCCTCGGGCGTGCGCCCGACCTCGTCATGCTCGACGTGACCGATCCGCGCCGCCCGCGCGCGCGGCCGCTTGACGCCGCACTTGCCAGGATCGTGCGCGGACGCGCGGCCAATCCACGCTTCATCGAAGGGCAGATGCGCCACGGGGCCCGCGGCGCCGCCGAGCTTGCCGAGACCGTCGACCGGCTCGTGGATTTCGCCGAGACCACGGGCGCCGTCTCGAGCGCACATTTCGATCTCGTGCATGACGCCTATCTCGCCGACCCGCGCGTGCGCGCGTTTCTCTTGCGCGAGAACCCTGACGCCGCGCGGGCAATCGCCGAGCGGCTCGAGGGAGCGCGCCGCAAGGGGCTGTGGCATCCGCGGCGGAACGACCTCGAATCCGATCTGAGCGAGCTACAAGCGGAGGCGCCGCTGTGACCGCTCCTTACGCCCGCGGCGCCTGTCCCGGCCTCTCCGCGCCGATGGAGACGGGCGATGGCCTGCTCGCGCGGGTCCTGCCGGCGGGCCCGATCGCCATCGATGACTTTATTGCGTTCTGCGCCGCCGCGCTGAAGCACGGCAACGGCACCATCGAGATCACCGCGCGCGGCAGCATCCAAGTTCGGGGACTGACCCCGGTCTCCGCGCCGCTCTTTGCCGCTGCCGTTGAGGCCCTCGACATCGATCTCCCTGAGGGCGTGCCCGTCATCGCCGATCCGCTTGGCGAAGACCCCACCGCGCTCCTCGATGCGAACGCCATCGCCGCCGACCTCCGCCGCGCCACCGCAGCGGCCGCACTTCCACTTCCTCTCGCGCCGAAGGTCTCGGTAATCGTCGACGGCGGCGGCCGCCTCAATCTCGATGCGCTCTCGGCCGACATAAGATTGCGCGCCATCCCCACGACAGAAGGCCCGGCGCTTCATGTGGCACTCGCGGGCAACGCCGCATCGGCAACCCCTCTCGGCGTCGTCGCGCCCGGCACCGCTATCGATGTCGTGACGGACATTCTTGAACTGATCGCAGCGTGGGGACCCGAAGCACGCGCCCGCGATGTATTGCGGCGCGATGGCATCGCCGCCTTCCGTGCTGCCGCAGGGGATCGCCTCACGCCCGCATCTCGCCTGCCGGCGCGGCCTCGGACCGAGGCGATCGGCCGGCATCGGCAAAGGGACGGCATGTCCGCGCTCGGCCTCGGGCTCGCCTTCGGCCATGCCCATGCCGGCACGCTGATCGAGTTTTGCCATCTTGCCGCCGCCCAAGGCGCCAAATGGGCCCGGCCCGCGCCAGACCGCGTCCTCTTGCTCGGACCTCTCAGCGAGGCGAACACCGTGGCAACAAAAAGCGCGGCGGAGCGCCTCGGTCTTGTCACGGAGCCGCGCGATCCGCGCCGCCGCATCGTCGCCTGTCCCGGGGCTCCGGCTTGCGCATCGGGGTTGATCGCGGCGCGGACGCTCGCAGCTGAGCTTGCGCAACACCTGCCGCCGTCTGGCGATGGGATCGCCGTGCATGTTTCGGGCTGCGCCAAAGGCTGCGCCCATCCCGCGCCTGCCCCGCTCACCATTGTCGGCACCGAGAGAGGCTGCGGCATCGTCCGCAACGGCTCGGCGCGCACAGCGCCATCTTCCTATCTCGACCCTGCCGACCTTCTCACCGAGATTGTCCGCGTCGCCGGCAAGACCCGCGAGGCCGTCCATGCTTAAGGCCCCCGACTATCTCCGCGACGGCGCCGCCATCTATGAGCGCTCCTTCGCCATCATCCGCGCCGAGGCGGACCTGTCGCGCTTCTCGCCGGAAGAAGCCGATATCGCCGTGCGCATGATCCATGCCTGCGGGCAGGTGGGAGCCGCCGAGCTGATCGCATTCGGTCCCGGCCTCGTTGCTGCCGCCCGCGGCGCGCTCAAGCGCGGGGCGCCCATCCTGTGCGACGCCGAGATGGTGGCGCATGGGATCACCCGCGCGCGGCTTCCGGCCAAGAACGAGGTGGTGTGCACCTTGCGCGATGAGCGTGTTCCGGCGCTCGCCGCCAAGCTCGGCACCACGCGCTCGGCCGCAGCGCTCGAGCTGTGGCGCGACCGTCTGGAAGGGAGCCTCGTGGCCATCGGCAACGCCCCGACCGCGCTCTTCCGCCTGCTCGAGTTGCTGGAGGCGGGCGCCCCTCGCCCCGCCGCCATCATCGGCGTGCCCGTAGGCTTCGTCGGCGTCGCTGAGTCCAAGGAGGCGCTTGCGGCCAATCCCTACGGCGTGCCCTATCTCATCGTGCGCGGGCGCATGGGCGGAAGCGCCATGACGGCAGCCGCCGTCAACGCACTCGCGAGGGAGGGCCTATGAGCGGCCGTCTCATCGGCGTCGGCGTCGGCCCCGGCGATCCCGGGCTCCTGACGCTCAACGCCATCGCGGCGCTGGGCGAGGCGGACGTCGTCGCCCATTTCGCCAAGGCAGGGAATGCGAGCAACGCCCGGACCATTGCGGCCACCCATCTGAAGCGCGGCGTCGAGGAGCTGCCTTTGCTCTATCCGGTGACCACGGAGATCCCGAAAGAGGATGCGGCCTATCGCGACGCCATCAGCGCATTCTATGACAGCTCCGCGGCGTCGATCGCCTCGCGCCTCGATGCGGGAAGCGTGGTCGCCGTGATCGCCGAGGGCGATCCCCTGTTCTACGGCTCCTACATGCATCTCCATGTGCGGCTCGCTTCGCGCTATCCCACCGAGGTGATTGCCGGGGTGACCGGCATGTCGGGCTGCTGGTCGGCGATCGGCACGCCCATCGCGCAAGGCGACGACGTGTTTACGGTGCTGCCGGGGACACTTCCCGAATATGAGCTCGAGCGCCGCCTCGCCGACGCCGACGCCGCCATCGTGATGAAGATCGGCCGTCATCTTGCCAAGGTGCGCCGCGCGCTCGACCGCGCCGGGCGGCTCGACCGCGCCATCTATGTGGAGCGCGGCACCATGGCCAATGCCGCAATGATGCCCCTCGCCGACAAGCTCGACACTGACGCGCCCTATTTCGCCATGGTGCTGGTGCCGGGCTGGGAGAGGCGGCCATGAGCGGGCGCCTCATGGTCATCGGGCTTGGCCCCGGCGACGACCGCTATCTCACGCGGGAGGCGCTCGCCGCGCTTGAAGCTGCCGACGCGCTTTACGGCTATGGGCCCTATCTCGACCGTATCCCGGCAAGGGAAGGCCAATCCCGGCACCCCTCGGGCAACCGGGAGGAAAGCGCGCGCGCGGAAGCGGCGCTGCGCCATGCCGCAGACGGCACCACTGTCGCCATCGTGTCGGGCGGCGATCCCGGCGTGTTCGCCATGGCGGCAGCGCTGTGCGAACAGATCGAGGCAGGCCCGCCAGCCTGGCGCGCACTCGACATCGCCATCGTCCCGGGTGTCACCGCCATGCTCGCGGTCGCGGCCAGGGCCGGTGCGCCCTTGGGTCACGATTTCTGCGCGCTCTCGCTCTCCGACAATCTTAAGCCGTGGGAGCTGATCGAGCTGCGTCTCGATGCGGCGGCGAGCGCCGGTTTCGTGATCGCGCTCTACAATCCGGTCTCCCGCGCGCGTCCCTGGCAGCTCTTAACCGCCTTTGAGCGCGTCAGCCGCTACCTCCCCGCCTCGACCCCCGTCATCTTCGGCCGTGCGGTGGGGCGCCCTGACGAGACCATGACGGTGACGACGCTCGATGCCGCAGGCGAAACCGCGGCCGACATGGCGACGCTGATCATCGTCGGATCGAGCGAAACGCGGGTGATCGCGCGGCCGGGGCGGAGCCCGCTGGTCTACACGCCGCGGGCCGTAGAGGACGCGATGGCATGATCGAGCCAGGCCAGCACCTCCTCCACCGTCTCGACGGCCGCGACCTCCGGCAGCGCCGGACGCTTCAGCATAATCACCGGGAGATGAAGCGCCCGCGCGGCTTCGATCTTGCCATAGGTCCCCTCACCGCCGCTGTTCTTGGCGACGACCACATCGATGCGGTGGCGCTTGAGCAGCGCGTGGTCGTCGGCCTCGCTGAAGGGCCCGCGCGCGGTGATATAGATCGCGTGGGGGACGGCGAGCGGCGGATCCACCGGATCGACGCTGCGCACGAGATAGGCATGCTGGGGCGCGGCGGCAAACGGCTTGATCTCCTTCCGGCCAAGCGCAAGGAAGACGCGTCGGGGCGCTTTGCCAAGCGCCGCTACTGCGTCTTCGATGGTGTCCACTTCAATCCAATAATCGCCCTCGACGGGACTCCAGGGCGGGCGCCGCAGCGCCAGCAGAGGCACTCCCGTCGACTCCGCGGCCTTCGCCGCATTTGCCGAGATGATCCCGGCGTAAGGGTGCGTCACATCGATCAGCGCATCCACCCCCTCATTGCGGAGATAGTGGGCCAAGCCTGCGGCGCCGCCGAAGCCCCCGATCCTGATCGGGACCGCTTGCGGCAAAGGCTGCGCCGTGCGGCCTGCAAGGGAGAGCGTCACGGAAAATTCGTTGCGCCCGGCCAGCGCCCCTGCAAGAAGCCGCGCTTCGACCGTGCCGCCAAGGATGAGGATGCGCTTGATGCGCGCTGAAGGGATCATGCCGGAGACTGCCCCACCCAAACGCTGGCTGTCCATTGTCGGCATCGGCGAGGACGGCGTCGAGGGCTTGAGCCCGGTCGCCCGCGGGCTTGTCTCAAGCGCCGATATCGTGTTCGGCGGCGAGCGCCATCTTGCGCTGGCAAGCCCGCTCATTCGCGGGCGCGCCACGCCCTGGCCGAGCCCCTTCTCGCGGGCGGTGGGAGAGGTTCTTGCGGAGCGTGGCCGGCAGGTCTGCGTGCTCGCCTCGGGCGATCCGTTCTTCTATGGCGTGGGCTCGGTGCTCGCCAACCACGTCCGGCCGGAGGAGACCGTTGTCGTGCCGGCGCCGTCGGCCTTCAGCCTTGCGGCGGCACGGCTCGGCTGGGCATTGCCTGACATCGCGCTCGTCTCGCTGCACGGACGCGAGCTTGACCACATCCGCCCGCATCTCCATCCAGGCGCCCGCGTGCTCGCGCTGACCTCCGACAGCGAGGGACCAGCCGCGCTCGCAGGCCTGTTGGCAGAGACAGGGTTCGGCGCTTCGCCGCTCACCGTGCTCGAGGCACTTGGCGGCGCCAACGAGAGCGTGCGCATAACGACCGCCGCGCGTTTCGACCTGGCCAATGTCGCTCAGCTCAACACCGTTGCCATCGAGGTCGCCGCCGCACAAGGCGCGCGCGTGATTGCCTACAGCGCGGGCTTGGCTGATACGCTATTCGAGCATGACGGGCAAATCACCAAGCGCGAGATCCGCGCCGTGACGCTCTCCTCGCTTGCGCCCCTCAGGGGCCAGCTCTTGTGGGACCTCGGGGCAGGCTCAGGCTCGGTCGCCATCGAATGGATGCTCGCCGATCCTTCCATGCGCGCCGTCGCCATCGAGGCACGCTCGGACCGCGCCGCGCGCATCCGCTGCAATGCCGCTTCTTTCGGTGTGCCGGGGCTCGAAGTCGTCGAAGGACAGGCGCCTCACGCGCTTCAGGGGCTTGCGCCGCCAGACGCGATCTTTGTCGGCGGAGGCGCGAGCGATGAGGGCGTGCTCGATGCCGCCATCGCCTCGCTGCGCCCCGGAGGGCGCCTCGTCGTCAATGCTGTGACGCTCGAGACCGAGGCTGAGCTGATCGCGCGCCATGCCGCCCTTGGCGGGGAGCTGATCCGGATTGCCGTCTCGCGCGCAGATCGGGTTGGCGGCAAGACCGGTTGGCGCCCGGCGATGCCGGTGACGCAATGGCTGTGGGTGAAGCCGTGATCGTCGCGGGCATCGGCTGCCGTAAAGGCGCAACTTCCGAGGAGGTCGGGGCCGCCATCGAGGCGGCGCTCAAGGCGGCCGGGTGCGCGCTGGAGACGCTCAGCCTCATTGCCACCTCTGATGGAAAGGGCGGAGAGCCCGGGATCGTGGCGGCGGCCTTAGCGCGCGGCATTCCTCTCGTGCTCGTAGGTCCGGCCGATCTCGAAGCGGCAGGAACGCGCACCCAATCCTCCTCCCCACGCGTTCTTGCCCTCACCGGCGTGCCCTCGGTGGCGGAAGCCGCGGCGCTCGCTGCCGGCGGCCCCAAGGCTAGACTCCTCCTCCCGCGCATCGTCGTCGGACCGGTCACCTGCGCCCTTGCCGCCACGGACAAGGCGCCATGACCGTGCATTTCATTGGCGCGGGTCCAGGTGCTGCCGATCTCATCACCGTGCGCGGGCGCGACCTTATCGCGCGCTGCCCGGTCTGCCTCTATGCCGGGTCAATCATCCCTTCCGCGCTGCTCTCTTATTGTCCTCAAGGCGCGCGCATCGTCGACACCGCACCGCTTTCCCTCGACGAGATCGAGGCGGAGCTTGTCGCAGCCCATGACGCAGGTCTCGATGTGGCGCGGCTCCAGTCGGGCGATCTCTCGGTCTATAGCGCCTTGGCCGAGCAGATCCGCAGGCTCGAGACGCGCGGCATCCCCTATACGCTGACCCCGGGCGTGCCGGCCTTCGCCGCCGCTGCCGCTGCGCTTCGGCGCGAGCTGACCGTGCCGGAAGTGGCCCAAAGCCTGGTGCTCACCCGCATTCCCGGCCGGGCCTCGCGCATGCCGGAAGGCGAAACGCTCGCCGCCTTCGCCGCGACGGGCGCCACGCTTGCCATCCATCTCGCCATCCATGCCCTCGACAGGATCGTCGCCGAGCTGACGCCCTTCTATGGCGCCGACTGCCCGGTGGCGGTCGTGGCCCAGGCAAGCTGGCCCGAGGAGCGGATCGTGCGAGGCACGCTCGCCGATATCGGCGCCAAGCTCGCCGCCGAGCCCATCGAGCGCACGGCGCTGATCCTGGTCGGCCGGGCGCTAGCGGCAGAGGATTTCCGCGAGAGCGCGCTCTACGACGCAGACTATCGCCGCCGCTTCCGGGGAGGCGGCTAGCTCCATGACGGCGCGCGCTTTCATTGTCGCCGCTCCCCGCTCGGGCGCCGGCAAGACCACGGTGACGCTCGGCTTGCTGGCGGCGCTTCGGAAGCGCGAT
>JBGQMX010000006.1:0-40128 GCA_041500805.1 Methyloceanibacter sp. | reverse complement strand
GGAAGACGAGGTAAGGGAGGAAATGGCTAACAAGCGCGTCGCCATCAACGGATTTGGCCGGATCGGCAGGCTCACCTTCAGGGCCTTCCTCGAATCCGGCCGCAAGGATCTCGACTTCGTCGCGATCAACGATCTCGGCTCGGCCGAGATGAACGCTCATCTGCTCGAGTTCGACAGCGTGCATGGGCGGTTTCCCGGCAAGGTCAGCGTCGCGGGCGGGCATCTCAAGGCCGACGGGCAGGATGTTGCAGTCCTTTCTGAGGCGACCCCTGAGAAGCTTCCCTGGCGCGACCTTGGCGTCGATATCGTCATGGAATGCACCGGCCGTTTCACCGACCGTGAGGGCGCCGCCAAGCACTTGACCGCCGGCGCCAAGCGCGTGCTCGTGTCGGCCCCTTGCTCGGGCGCCGATCTCACCGTGGTCTACGGCGTCAACGACGACAAGCTCACCCAGGAGCATCACGTCGTCTCCAATGCCTCCTGCACCACCAATTGTCTTGCGCCCGTGGCCCAGGTGCTGAACGCGGTGATCGGCATCAAGCACGGCTATATGACGACGATCCACGCTTATACCGGCGATCAGCGGACGGTCGACACCCTGCACAACGACCCTTACCGGGCGCGGGCGAGCGCGGTGAACCTCATCCCCACCTCGACCGGCGCCGCCAAGGCGGTGGGCCTCGTGCTCCCGGAGCTCAAGGGCAAGCTCGACGGCGCGGCCATCAGGGTGCCGGTGCCGAATGTGAGCCTGGTCGATCTGACTTTCCAGGCGATGCGCCCGACCACTATCGAGGAGATCAACCAGGCGATGATTGCCGCCGCCAACGGGCCGCTCAAGGGCGTCCTGGGGGTGAATGCGAAGCCGCTCGTCTCGACCGACTTCAACCACGATCCTTTGAGCTCGATCTTCGATCTCAAGTCGACCCATGTCGTCGACGGCACCTTCTGCCGGGTGGTGTCCTGGTACGACAATGAATGGGGCTTCTCCAACCGGATGTCCGACACGGCCGCCGCCATGGCTCGGCTGATATGAACGAGCTCTCCTCTCCGGTCGGTCCTGGCAAGGAAGCGGCGGGCGGTCTCGACCTTTCCCGCATCAGGACCATTGACGGGGTGGATGTTCAGGGCAAGCGTGTGCTGGTCCGCGTCGACTTCAACGTGCCGATCGAAGGCGGGATGGTGGCCGATGCGACTCGGCTTGAGCGCGTGCTCCCCACTATTGCGAGGCTTGCGCGCTCAGGCGCGAAGGTCGTCGTGCTGTCGCATCTCGGGCGGCCCAAGGGAACGCCGACGCCCGAGACCTCGTTGCAGCCGGTTGCCGCGAAGATGCAGGAGCTGATGCCGGGAACCACTATCCGCTTTGCCGGCTCTTGTGTCGGCGATGAGGCCAAGCGGGCCGTCGACGCTCTTCAAGTGGGCGAGGTGGCTGTGCTCGAGAACCTTCGCCATCACAAGGGCGAGGAGAAGAATGATCCCGAGTTCGCTAAGGGTCTTGCCGAGCTTGGCGACATTTATGTCAACGACGCGTTCTCCTCGGCACATCGGGCCCATGCCTCCATGGAGGCGATCGCCGATCTTCTCCCGTCTTATGCCGGGCTCCTGATGATGGCCGAGATCACGGCGCTCGGGGAGGCGCTCGAGGAGCCGGCACGGCCGGTCATGGCCATTGTCGGTGGCGCCAAGGTCTCGACCAAGATCGAGGTCCTGACCAATCTTGCCGCGCGCATGGACCAGCTCGTCGTTGGCGGCGGCATGGCCAACACCTTCCTCCACGCCAAAGGGATCAAGATCGGCGCCTCGTTCTGCGAGCGCAATTTCGTTGAGACCGCCAGGACCATCATGGCGAAGGCTGAAGGATCGAGTTGCGAGATCGTCTTGCCGAGCGACGTGGTGGTGGCCAAGGAGCTGAAAGCGGGTGTCGCGTGGCGCGTTTGCCCTGTGGGCGAGGTTCCCGCCGACGCCATGATCCTCGATTTCGGCCCCGGGAGCGTCGCCGATCTCAAGCGGCGCCTGGGCGCGGTCAAGACCGTGCTGTGGAACGGCCCGCTGGGGGCCTTCGAGATCGCGCCCTTTGGCGAAGCGACCTTCGCGCTTGCCCGCGAGGTCGCCCGGCTGACCCGGGAAGGGAAGCTCGTGAGCGTTGCCGGCGGCGGCGACACCGTAAGGGCGCTGAACGCAGCTCACGCCGCGCCCGACTTCACCTATGTATCGACGGCTGGCGGGGCGTTCTTGGAGTGGCTCGGCGGCCACGAATTGCCGGCGGTCCTGGCGCTGGCGCGAAGCGGAGCCCGCGCTCCTTGCGGATAAATGGGAGCAGCAAATTCCAGTTAACCGGAATGTGTCTTAGAGTGGTGCGGTCCAACAGCGCCTGACCGTGGTTAAGCCTCCGATGGCCAAAGATATCATCATTGCCCCGTCCATCCTCTCCGCCGACTTCGCCAGACTCGGCGAGGAGGTGCGCGCCGTCGATGCGGCGGGCTGCGACTGGATCCATGTCGATGTCATGGACGGGCATTTCGTGCCCAACATCACCATCGGCCCCGACGTGGTCCGGGCGCTCCGCCGGCATTCCAAGAAGCTGTTCGACGTGCATCTCATGATCGCGCCCTGCGATCCCTATATTGAGGCCTTTGCCAAAGCGGGCTCAGACATCATCACCGTGCATGCGGAAGCCGGCCCCCATCTTGACCGCTCGCTTCAGCTCATCCGGAGCCTCGGCAAGAAGGCGGGCGTCAGCATCACGCCGGCGACGCCCGAGGAGGCGATCGAATATGTGCTCGACAAGGTCGACCTCGTTCTCGTGATGACGGTGAACCCCGGCTTCGGCGGCCAGGCCTTCATCCCTTCGCAGCTCCACAAGATCAGGGCGATCCGCAAAGCGATCGGCGCGCGGCCCATTCACCTCGAGGTGGATGGCGGCATCAATGCCGAGACGGTGCCGCTGGTGGTCGAGGCGGGCGCCAATGTGATCGTGGCCGGGTCCGGCGTGTTCAAGGGCGGCGCCTATGGCGAGAATATCGCCGCCATCAGGGCTGCCGCCTTGCGCGCCCGCGCCGCCGCCGCGTGACGCCGGTTGTGGTACATTGAAGACGACCCGCTATTTTGAAGAGCAGGTCTTGCGCAAGCGGCCTTATCTTCAGCGCGGCTGGTGTTTGGAGGTCTTGGCCACGCCAATCCGGCGCGAGATGCAAGAAGATGGTCGCATTCGTTATTGGGGCAAGATCACACCGGCGAATGAAACTCAGCCGCGCATTCTGCGCGTCGTTACGCTAGAGGATGGAGAGACGGTCCATAATGCATTCTTCGATCGCAAGTTCCGCGTAGAGGAGGAGTGATGAAGCTGCACTATTATCCGGAGACGGACAGCCTCTATATCGAGCTGAAAAGCACTCCGGGAACAGAGGCGCGAGAGATCGTCGAGGGCCTCGTCGTCGACTTCGATGCGAAAGGTGAGGTTGTCGGATTCGACATCGACCACGCCTCCAAGAAGCTCGACCTTTCCGTCGTCGAGACGGTGGCTCTGCCTCCGGCCAGCGCAGCGGAGTAGCTTTGCAACGTCCGATAGTTGCTCCACCTCTTATTGAGGACCGCCCAGAGGGTGCGTCCCGAAGGATGAGACCATGGCCGTCTGCGGTGATCTTCGATCTCGACGGCACCCTCCTCGATTCCGTCGGAGACCTCGCCGTTGCCCTCAATGCGACGTTGGCCGAGCTCGGCCTTGCGCCCCATACGCAGGTGAAGGTTCGCGCCATGGTCGGCGGCGGGCTTGCCAAGCTGCTCGACCGGGCGCTTGCGGCCCATGATGCAGCGCTTGCGGACGCAGTGAGGGAGCAGGCCGAGGCGCGGCTGTTCGCGCTTTATGCCGCGAAGCCTGCGGCGCTGTCGCGTCTCTACGCAGGCGCCGCTGAAACCTTGCGCGCCTTGGACTACGCGGGCATCGCCTTGGGCCTCTGCACCAACAAGCCCGCCGCCATCACCCGCGATCTCTTGCAGGCCATGGGCATCGCCGATTCTTTCGGCGCGATCCAAGGTGGCGACGCCGACAGTCCCAAGAAGCCAGACCCGGCTGGCCTCCTGCATGTGGTGGAGGAGCTCGGGGCCGAGCCGGCAACCACCCTCATGGTCGGCGATTCCATGATTGACGTGCAAACGGCCCGGGCGGCCAAGCTCGCCGGCATAATCCTCGTGTCCCATGGTTACTCGGTGACTCCGGTCACAGAGCTTGGCGCCGATATGGTGATCGATGGCCTTAGCGAGCTTCCGAGGGCTTTTAGCTCTCTCGCATCGCGGCAGGAGCAGGGCGCCTAACATTAACGTGACTTGTCATTGCCCGCTCGGACCGGGCAATCCATTGGCCTTCAACGCCGTTTGTGTTTACTGGTTTGCCCGCTTTCGCGGGCGATGACGCCAGGAGAAGTGGACGTGAACGTCACCTATGTCGGAGCACTGATCGCGGGGTTCTTGAGCTTCCTCTCCCCTTGCGTGCTGCCGCTCGTGCCGCCTTATCTCTGCTTCCTCGGCGGCACGACCTTCGATCAGCTCACCGGCGAGGACGAGACGCCGTCCCACGTCTACACCACGGTGGTGCTGTCGTCGGTGGCCTTCGTGCTCGGCTTCACCACGGTATTCGTCATTCTCGGCGCCACGGCGACCGCCGCCGGCCAGCTCATCGCCGAGAACCTTCCGCTGCTCAGCAAGATCGCGGGCGTGGTGATCATCATCGCCGGCCTGCATTTCCTTGGGCTGATCCACTTGCCCGTGCTGCACCGCGAGGCGCGCTATCACGCCGACGCGCGGCCCGCGGGCCTCATCGGCGCCTATCTCATCGGCGTTGCCTTTGCCTTCGGCTGGACCCCCTGCATCGGGCCGGTGCTTGCCGCTATCCTCGCCATGGCCGCGGGCGAGGACTCGGTGCGCCAGGGCGTCGGGCTGCTGCTGGTCTATTCCTTGGGGCTCGGCATCCCTTTCATCGTCGCCGCCGTCGCCATCAGGCCGTTCCTGAGCACTATGCAGCGCTTCCGCAAGCATCTGGCGACCGTCGAGAAGCTGCTCGGCGGCTTTCTCGTGCTGACCGGCATCCTGTTCCTCACCAACTCCATGACGCTGGTCGCTTCCTGGATGCTCGAGCTGTTCCCGGGACTTGCGACCATCGGCTGACGGTTGAAAAGACCGGGACATCGAAACAATATTGCCACTCTTCAAAATCGGGTAATGATGGTCGGCTCCTGGCAAGTACGTATTTTCTACACGGAAGAGAGTGATCGCTGGCGGCAATGCTCCATGGGCTCCTAGAGAGGCTGAAGCGTCTTCCGCGGCGTCTAAGTTCTGCGCCGAAGCGCAAGAAGACGCTTAAGGCTGAAGCCGGTAAGAGCAAGAAAGCCCGCAACGGCGAGAAGCGGAAAACACGCAAGAGCGATATGCCACCGCGCGGCAATGGGGCCGAGGGGCCGCGGTCCGACGCAACCGAACTCCGCGTGTTCGAAAGCCCTTTCAGCGGCGACGAGTTCATTCACGCTCTGGAGTGTTGTCCCATCTGCGGGAGCAAATCCCGCACGCTTGTTTCAGAATATAATCGGTTTGTGATTTTCGATGCCGTCGACCCGGCCTTCGCCCGTTACAACTACTCTCACTGCCATGACTGTGGAGTCGTCTACGCCGCCGTGCGGCCACAGGGCCCGCGCTTCAACTTCTTGCTGACTAAATTCAATGAAGCGCCGACGCGCACGAACTCAGTCGCCGGGAACGCCATCCTCTATCCTGGCCCTCTTTCCGAACAGCAACGTGAGATGATCAGAAACCGGGCAGCCCAGGGCGTGTTCGTCTCTGAACACGAAAAACGTCAGGGCCAGGAATATCTTGCGGGCCTGTTGAAGGACTTGCTGGGCAACGCCCCGCATATCGAGCTGTTGGCATCCCTACTCGACCTGGACGGTGCGAGAATCCTGGAGATACGGCCCAGGACGGGCGCCATATTGAATTCCCTGAAAAGGCGGCACGGAGCCGAGGTATACGCGCTGCCCATTTTTCCGAGCCAGCAACTGATCGTGTCTGAAGTCTACGGAATTCCTGCCGTGGAACTGATCGATCACGAAAGTTGCGCCATTCCCTACGATGTGAAATTCGATTTGATTATCTGCAATCATCAGCTCACCCATTCGGTTCACCCGCAGAGGCTATTTCAGCAGCTAAGAGATAAGCTGGCTCCGAATGGCAGCATCTACCTTTACAATGAGGTCGATGACGAAGACATATTGAATGGGGGCAAGAGTATCTTTCGCGTCCTGAACCCCTTCCATATGCAGACCTTCGACGGCTCCTCGCTCGTGCGAGCTTTGGCCGCCAACAAGTTTAGGACCACTTTTCTTACCCACATTGATGGTGAGTTCGCCTGCCTCGTCCGCCTCGATCCGGAGGTCGAGATGGAGCCGATCCCGCCGCCCGAGCTAGAGAAGCGATTGACGGCTTATCGGCGTGCCCGGGACCGGAGTATCATCTCTGCGGACGAACGCGTCCGATCGATCTTTCAGTCGGAATGGCCGGACCTGGTTACCCGTGCGGTTGGCGAAGGCCTTGCCTATGTCGACGGTCGAGGCAAAGTAAGGCTCGTGAAGAACGAGCAGCGGTCCTGAGAGGGCCCTTCGGCAATCCGAGCGATCGCTGAGGTTGTTGTGCTTCGGCCGTCTGCCTTTCCAAGCTACGCAGGGCCATGGCCATCGCTCTTACCATTGCCGGCTCCGATTCCTCGGGTGGGGCCGGCATCCAGGCGGACCTCAAGACCTTCTCCGCGCTCGGCGTCTATGGGGCGAGCGCAATCACGGCGCTGACCGCCCAGAACACGCAAGGCGTCGAGGCCGTGCATGTCGTGCCGCCGGAGTTCGTGCTGGCACAGATCAGGGCCGTGGCGCGGGACCTCAAGGTCGATGCCATCAAGATCGGCATGCTTGGCACGAGCGCCGTCATCGAGGCCGTCGCCCAAGGGCTGAAAGAGTTCGCGGGCGTTCCCGTAGTGCTCGATCCCGTCATGGTTGCCGCCGGCGACGCGCTGCTCGACGAGGATGCTGTCGCCACGCTCCGCTCGGTGCTTCTGCCGCTTGCGACGCTGATCACGCCGAACCTGCCGGAGGCCGCGAAGCTGCTCGGCGGCGCTGAAGCAAAGGATGAGCGCGAGATGGGCGGGCAGGCAGAGGCGCTTAAGCGCATCGGCGCCAAGGCCGTGCTCATCAAAGGCGGCCACGCCGAAGGCGCCAAGGCGGTCGATCTCTATTTGGATGCGGCAGGAGAGATGCGGCTCGAAGCGCCGCGCGTGCCCACACGCAACACCCACGGCACGGGCTGCACGCTGTCCTCGGCCATCGCCGCCGAGCTTGCCAAAGGCGCCACGCTCCGTGAGGCGGTCAAGACGGCCAAGGCCTATATCACGGCCGCGATCGGCGCCGCCGATGAGCTTCACATCGGCAAGGGCCGGGGCCCCGTCCACCACTTCCACGCCTGGTGGCCTAGACGCGGAGCCTAATCTTCAGCCACCACCTTGAGGCGCTGCTCGCCAAGGCCCGAGACTGTGAGGCGGAGCTCATCGCCGGGCTTCAGGAACACCCGCGGCTTGCGCGCCATGCCGACGCCGGGAGGCGTGCCCGTGGTGATGACATCGCCCGGCACCAAGGTCATGTATTTGCTGATATAGCTCACGAGCTCCGCCACCCCGAAGATCATAGTTGCGGTCGAGCCGGTCTGCATGCGCGCCCCGTTGAGATCGAGCGTCAGATCGAGCCTTTGCGGGTCGGGGATCTCGTCCGTGGTGACGAGCCATGGTCCGAGCGGGCCGAAACTGTCATGGCTCTTGGCCTTGATCCACTCGCCGGGCCCGCCGACCTGGAGGCTCCGCTCCGAGACGTCGTTGCAGATGGCATAGCCGGCAACGAAGCCGAGCGCGTCGGCCTGGGAGACGTCCTTGGCGCGGGTGCCGATCACCACGGCGAGCTCGACCTCGAAATCCATACGCTCGAAGCCTTTCGGCGCGAGCACGGGGTCGTAGGGCCCCGAGACGCAAGAGCTTGCCTTGGCGAACACGATGGGCACTTCAGGGATGGGCATGCCGGTCTCCTCGGCATGGTCCCGGTAGTTGAGCCCGATGCCGAGGAATTTGGGCACGACGCCCACCGGCGCCCCGAGCCGCGGATGGCCTTCGACCAGGGGCAGCGCCCCGAGGTCGAGCCTCTTGATCCGGTTCAGGCTTTCCCGCCCGAGCGCAACGCCCGCGATATCGTCCACGATAGACGATAGGTCGCGGATCCGCCCGCCGGCATCAAGAATTCCCGGTTTTTCCCGCCCAAATTCCCCATAGCGTAACAGCTTCATCGATCTTCCCCCGGTGCGGTTTTTTTTGCATGATGCACGCGGGCGCGGGGGGCGGCAACGGCCCGCTCATTGCCACTGACCTTTGTCAGGGCTAAAAACCTTCAGCAAATCAACCAGAGGGATAGGCTCATGGGACCTCGCTTGTTTTCGACTTTGATCGGTACGCTCATGCCGGTCGCCACGCTTCTGCTTGTGGCGCTCTTGTCATTCCCTGCCGACGCGGCGTCGAAGAAAGCCTCGGCTGGCGCTACGGCGGCGAAGAAGGCTCCTCCCAAGGGAACGGGCAATCCCTTCGACACCCTCAAGGGCTACTGGTCGGGGGGCGGCACGGTGACGCCAATCAAGGGCAACGCCGAGAAGGTGAGCTGCAAGGTCACCTACAACGTCGCTGGCCCCAGCATTTCGCAGAACATGCGCTGCGCGGGCACCGACTACAAAGTCAACACCAGCTCGAAGCTCAACTATAACGGCGGCAAGATCAGCGGCTCGTGGAGCGAGAGCACCTACGACGCGGCCGGCAGCGTGAGCGGAACCGCGAGCGGCAACACCGTTCATGCCGTCATCAGCGGCGACAAGTTCTCCGGCCGCATGAGCATCAATGTTTCCGGTTCGAGCCACACGATCAATATCGTGCAGCTCGACCCGAAGACCGGTTCCTATCGTCAGGCGGCCAGCGTCTCACTGCACCGCTAGGAGCATTTGAGCGGCACTCGCCGGTCCTTTTTACCTGAGGCCTGCACCATGCCAAGGCCTTGGCGTGCCTCGACCTTATGGGCCGGGAAGGGAGCCGCGACCGGCAGGCTCTGTGGTGGGCTCGCCCGATCCGTTGCCGAACTGCAACAAGATCCCACAAAGTTTTCACCATTCAGGGCCCTCGGAGCCCTCCCCTGGAAGCGCTGGGCGAGCAGACCTCAGCCTCCACAACCCTTGACCAGAATCAAGTAATACATTGATCTGAAAGAGTAAATTCTGCTCAATCGATGTCCTATGGAGCCCTCGATTCGGCCCAATTGCATTTGCGCAACAGTGGCCGGATGATTTGTATCTCCGCCTCTGCTCAATGTTGAAGCCTGGTGCGGGGCTAGGCTAGCTTTGCATCACAAATGGGGGACGGGGCTGGGGGGCCTAGTTACCTAGAACGACGGCAGAGCTTAGAGGGATCTGAAGCAGGAACAAGATGGGGGGGCGAGCTGAAGCCCGCTGTTAAAGGCCATGCCTTTGGCGCTCGGCTCGTTTCGCAGGGAAGACCGGCCCGGCCTATCCGGGCCGGTTCTTTTTTGCCCGGGCTCTATAAACCCAGCTTAGCCAGCGTCCGATCGATGCCGGCCAGATAGGCTTGCCCGAACAGCCTCACATGCACGAGCCTCGGGTAGAGATTGTAGATGTCGCAGCGAAGCTCGTGAAAGCCGGGCTCTAAGGGCATGAAGCCCTCATAGGCCTCGAAGAAGGCCTGACCGAACGTCCCGAACATTGTGGTGAAGGCAAGCTCGATCTCCGGGCTGCCGCAATAGATGGCGGGATCCACGAACCCCGCGATCCTCCCCTCGCGCACGAGCACGTTCCCGGTCCATAGGTCGCCATGGAGCAGGCTCGGGAAGGCGGGCTCGACGAGATAGTCCTCGATCCGCTCGGCCAGAAGCTCGATGCGGCCGAACAGTGGCGCCGGCAGGCGCCTTTCCGCCTGCGCCCTCCCGGCCATGGCCATGAGGCGATGGTCGCGGAAGAAGGGCACCCAGCGCGAAGTCTCAGGGTTCGGTTGGGCAAGCGGTCCGATCAGCGTGTCGCGGGCATAGCCGAATTGCGCCCGCGGGCTCGCATGCAGCTTTGCGATCAGCTCGCCGGCCTGGCGCTCGACGCTCTTCGTGATGGCGCCTCCGTCGTTGCCGATGAAGTCCATCACGAGGAGATCGTTGTCGGCGTAATGGACATGGGGGACGGGGAGCTCCGAATGGCGGGCAAGCTCGCCCAGCATATAGGCCTCGAGCTCGAGGTCCGACTGGCCGCCGCTTCGCTGTCGCGCCTTGACCGCCAAGCAGCGCCCGTCGGCAAGACGCAGCTTGAGCCCCGTAAGGCCGAACCCGACGGGGAGGGGACCTGTCTCGACGATGCGCGAGCCCAGCACCGCTTCAAGCCGGTCCTTGAGCGCGCTGTCAGTCATCCGTCCGCCGTTAACCCCATCCCGCCGATGTCACAAGGCTGAAACAAAATCACTTTAAGTCCCGACGCATCGTGTTGAAAACATGGGACGAAGACGACGTGCAGCATGAGCCCGGGATGAGGCGTTACCGCGCACTTTTCATCTCGGACCTGCATTTGGGCACCAAGGCCTGCCAAGCCGAAGCCTTCCTTGATTTCCTGCGCTGCCACGACGCCTCCCGCTTCTACCTTATCGGCGACATCGTCGACTTCTGGCGCATCAAGCGCGGCATCTATTGGCCGCAATCCCACAACGACGTGCTGCAGAAGCTTCTGCGCAAGGTGCGCAAAGGGACCGACCTCGTCCTCATTCCCGGCAATCACGACGAGGCCATGCGCGATTATTGCGGCGTGAGGTTCGGCGGTATCGCCATCGAGCGCAACATGGTCCATATCGGGGCCAACGGCAGGCGCTACCTCATCATCCACGGCGATGAGTTCGACGTCGTCGTCCGCTATGCCAAGTGGCTCGCCCTTCTGGGGGACTGGAGCTACGAGCTCGCGCTTTGGGCGAACACGCATTTCAACGTCATGCGCAAATGGTTCGGCATGCCCTACTGGTCGCTCTCTGCCTATCTCAAGCACAAGGTCAAGCGCGCGGTGAACTATATCGGTGAATTCGAGACGGCGCTTGCCCAGGAGGCGCGCCGCCACGGAGCGCAAGGGGTGATCTGCGGCCATATCCATCATGCCGCCATGCGCCAGGTCGGCGACGTCATCTACATCAACACCGGCGATTGGGTCGAAAGCTGCACGGCAGTAGCCGAGACCGAGGAGGGAGTTTTCGAGATCATCCGCTGGACGCACCCGCCCGAGGGCATGACTACGCCAGAACCCCTCGTCGAGGAGCTTGAGGCCGCCGCCTGATGCGGGTGCTTGTCGCGACCGATGCCTGGCACCCTCAGGTGAATGGGGTTGTGCGCACTTATGAGCGGCTCGCTTTGGAGGCGCCCAAGCTCGGCTTCGAGGTGAGCTTCCTTGCCCCTTCGCTGTTCCGCACGCTGCCTTGCCCGACCTATCCCGAGATCAGACTGGCGCTCGCGAGCCCCGGGGCGATCGCGCGCCACATCGACGAGATGCGCCCTGATTTCATCCACATCGCCACGGAGGGGCCGATCGGGTTCATGACCAGGCGCTATTGCCGCAAGACGCGGCGGCCCTTCACCACGAGCTACCACACCCGCTTCCCGGAATATGTCTCGGCGCGCCTGCCGGTGCCCGAGGACTGGTGCTATGCCCTGCAGCGCCGGTTCCATAATGGCGCCGCCGGCATCTTCGTCGCGGCGCCTTCGGTCGCGGCCGAGCTCAAGGCGCGCGGCTTCGAACGGCTGATGCGGTGGTCGCGTGGCGTCGATACCGAGCTGTTCCGGCCGAGAAATGTGCGCCTGTTCGGCGAAAAGCCCGTCTTTCTCTATGTCGGCCGCATCGCCGTGGAGAAGAACGTCAAGGCCTTTCTCGATCTCGACCTTCCCGGCCGCAAGGTCCTGGTCGGCGGCGGCCCGCAAGCCTCAGAGCTCGAGCGCCTCTATCCCGACGCCCTGTTCACCGGACCGAAGCACGGCGAGGACCTGGCGGAAGCTTACGCCTCGGCCGATGTCTTCGTGTTCCCGAGCTTGACCGACACGTTCGGCCTCGTGCTGCTCGAGGCGCTCGCCTCCGGCGTCCCCGTCGCCGCCTATCCGGCAAGCGGGCCACGGGACGTGCTCACCGATCCGCGCGTGGGCGTGCTCAGCTCCGATCTGAGAGAGGCGGCGCTCAGGGCGCTCGATCTCGACCGGGACGCGGCAAGAGCGCATGCGCTCCTTTATAGCTGGGAGAATTCGGCCAGGCAGTTCATCGAGAATATGCTCATCGCCCACAATATGGGCTTGCCCGATAAACGGGCACGCTTTCGGCGCTGGCGGCAGAAGCGAACGGAGCAAAAAAAGCAAAAGAAAACGGCCCGGTTGGGGGGGAACCGGGCCGTTCATTCTCATGCGTCAGTTTGGGGGACGCTTTGGGGGAATTTCGCGTCTTCCTTGAGATGGTTAGCGACCTGCCTGGTGTCAAGAGGGGGGACCCAGCCCACCGCAGGAATTTTATAAGACGCTGAAATTATTTGATGAATTCATCTCAGCCGAACAGAGCCGCGCGCTTGACGGCGTGCAGCCTGGCAAGCGTCAAGGGCTCAGGCCGCTCGAACGTCTCCCCCATACCTACGCCCGGCGCAACGGGCACGCGATCGTCTGGCCTGACCGGGGCCTCAACTTCAAGCGCAGCGGGGGTAGGCGCCTTTGCATCGCGCTGTGTCAGCATATGATCGATGTCTTCTTGCTTCAGGCCGTGGCCTTTGCGCGGGGGTCCGTTCAAGAGACGGCCGTCCTCGCGCGCCGCCGTTTCCGCCGCATCCTCCAATTTTGAGGTGATGTCGCCGACCTTGAAGGCAATGTCGTCGACGCCCCAGATCTCGATCATGGCGTTGATCCGCTGCTCGATGAAGCGGAGCGCCCGCACCACCTTCTCGGTCCGCTGCCCGGTGATGTCCTGGAACGAGCAGGCGGTATAGATGTCGGTGGCGCGCTGGTCGATCTTGTCGCAAAGCTCGATCTCGGTGCCTTTCTCGCGCAAGGTCCAGGCGACCTCCTGGATCTCCTCGGCCGCCTCCAGAATGTCGGAGGTTGCCTTCTCGGTCGCCTCGACGATGTGGTCGAGCTCTTCCGTTGCGCTGACGAGCTGCTTGTCAAACTGTTGCGGCGGCTTGATCTGCGCAATCTCGCGCCGCGTGCGCGCAATCGCCTCGCTCATCTCGACCAGCTCGGCAAAGACATTCCCCGGCGTGGCTTGACGGTGGGGCCTGAGCACCGCCGTCTCGAGCCTGGCGATCGCCTCGAGCAGCAACTCTGTTTCGGCGGTCCGGTTGCGGCGGGCATATTCGGCGAGGAACCAGCGTCCCCGCGGGGTGGCGCTCAGCACCGATTCGAGCGCGGCATAGTTCTCGGCAAGCCCCGAGCGATAGGACGCCGGGGCTGGCGCTGAGCGTGTGCCGTCTGGGGCGTGTTCCGGCATGGTGGCGAGGCTAGCGTGATTCGGGGTAAGGGCCGAGTGTAGAGGGCAACAGCTAGGGATTCGTTAACCTCCATGGCCGAGCCGGCGGAAGCGCGCGCCAAGTTCCCCTCCCTCGCCTGGCGGCTCGGCTTCCTCTACGCCGCCCTGTTTCTGGTGGTGGGCTGCTATCTCCCTTACCTGCCGGTCTGGCTCCATTGGCGGGAGCTCGACACTGACGAGATCGCGGGGCTTCTCGCCACGCCGCTCTTCATCCGCATCCTGTTTACGCCGGCCATCAGCTTTGCCGCCGACCTCTTGGGGGGGCGCCGCGCGATCCTCATCGCTCTCGCCTGGGGGTCGCTCGCCTCCTTCCTCCTGCTTTGGGCGGCTGACGGCTTCTGGCAGATGCTGCTCGCCACCGCTCTCCTCGCCGTCAATTGGACCACGATCATGCCGCTGATCGAGACGGTGGCGGTGGCGGGCATCAGGAGCGGGGCGCTCGACTATGGCAGGGTGAGGCTGTGGGGCTCGCTCAGCTTCATCGTGGCAAGCCTCGGCTCGGGTCTCATCATCGGCACGCTCGGGGCGGGAACGGTTCTGCCGCTGCTCGTGGCGGGGACGGCGCTGATGGTCCTTGGCGCCCATCTCTTGCCGCGTGAGCTTGCGGGTCGCGCGCCTCTCGCCGTCTCGGGGCTTCGCCGCCTCAAGCTCGCCGATGCCTTCGACCTCGTCCGCGCGCCGCTGTTCCTGCTGTTTCTGCTCGCCGCGAGCATGGTCCAGGCCAGTCACGCGCTCTATTACAGCTTCGGCACGCTCCATTGGCGGGCGCAAGGCATCCCTGACGGGGCGATCGGTGCGCTGTGGTCTGTCGGCGTCGTGGCGGAGATCGCACTCTTTGCGGCCTCGGGGCGGGTCATCGCGTCGATCGGCACGGCAAGGCTGCTCATGCTCGCAGGGCTCGCGGCAACCTTGCGCTGGGGGCTCATGGCGGCCGATCCGCCTTTATGGGCGACGGCGCTGCTCCAGACGCTGCATGCCATGAGCTTCGGCGCCGCCCATCTTGCCGCCATCCATTTCATGACCCATGCAGTGCCCGAGGATCGCGCCGCCACCGCCCAAGGCCTCTATGCAGCCGTTGTCGCGGGCCTCGTGCTGGGGGGAGCCACCATCGCCTCCGGTCCGCTCTACCGGATGTTTGGAGGCGAGGCTTACGCCGCCATGGCCTGCCTCGCGCTGATCGGGGCGGGATGCGCCTTCCTTCTCATGCGGCGCTGGCGCGGCGGGCTGGTCGTGGGAGCGGCGACCCATCACGCCTAGGCTCGCGGCCCGATTTTTGGCCGCAGTTCGACCGTTGATCCTTCTCAAGGCAAGGCGTGAGGATCGCTGTATAGTTCCGATCTTCACAATGCAGCAGGGCCCTAAGGGCTTACCGAGGAGGACACGATGCGGATGCTCCATAGACTGGCGCTTGCGAGCGGCTTGGCGGTCGCTGCCGCCGCATTCCCCGCAATGGCGCAACAGGGCCAGCAGCAAACCCCGATGATGGGCCAGGGCATGATGGGTCAGGGCACCGGCGGCATGATGGGCCAGGGCGCCCCCGGCCCGCAGGGGTACGGCATGGGACCGTATGGCATGGGACCGTACGGAATGCAGGGCATGATGGGCCCCATGATGGGCGGGATGATGGGGATGATGATGGGCTCCGGCCCGATGATGGAAGGCGGGCTTGCTTATCAGAAAGCCGAGCTCGGCATCACCGAGGACCAGACTGCGGCGTGGGATGGCTACGCGGCCGCGGTCAAAGCTCGCGGCACGGCCATGCAGGGCATGCATGCCGACATGATGCAGGTCATGCAGACCGGGAGCGCGATAGCTCGCTTGGACGCACATATCAAAGCCATGGAGACCATGGTCGAGAGCCTGAAGGCGTTGAAGCCCGCGACGGAAGCTCTCTATGCTGTGCTCACCGACGCGCAGAAAGCGAAAGCCGATCAATTGCTGGGCGGCGGTTATGGCATGATGTGAGCTGCACGCGGCCGGCGATGAGCTACCATTTCTCCAAGAGACTCGACGTCCCTTTCGACCAGGCGGTGGCGCGCGTAATCGAAGCGCTGAAGCGCGAGGGCTTCGGCGTGCTCACCGACATCGACGTCAGAGCGACACTCAAAGCGAAGCTCGGCGAGGATTTTCGCCCTTACAGAATCCTTGGCGCGTGCAACCCGCTTCTCGCCCATCGCGCATTGCAGCTTGAGGACAAGATCGGCACCATGCTCCCTTGCAATGTCGTTGTGCAGGAGCATCAAGGCGGCGGCGGTGTTGAAGTGTCGGCCGTCGATCCGGTGGCCTCCATGCAGGCGATCGAGAATCCTGGCCTCGCCGAGGTGGCGAACGAGGTCCGCGCCAAGCTCAAAAGGGTCGTCGAAGGTTTGTAGCGCGAGCCCCGCGACCAGCCCCAAAGCTCCGGCGGGACGGTGAGACCAAGCCCGCGCGCTGGCGCGTCCGATGGGAGGATACTCATGGCAACACATGAAAAGATTTCACGGCGAACTTGGCTCAAAGGGATGGCACTTCTCTCGGCTGCTGCGGGGGTGCCACTGATGCTGGCCTCCACGGCTGCCCAAGCCAAAGCCAGCAAGGCGGCTGTGCATTACCAAGACCAGCCAAACGGGATGCGCATGTGCCAGACGTGCAAGTTCTTCATTTCGGCGGGCGGCGGTCGCTCCGGGAGGGGCTGCGGAATGATGGGGGGCATGATGGGCTGCGGAACGAGGGGGGCTGGAGCATGCGAGGTCGTCGAAGGCCGAATTAGCCCCATGGGCTATTGCGATCTGTATGCTCCTCGGAGCGCGTGAGGCGTCCGAAGGGCCACTCGCCTTGGTCGAGCCTCAGCCCCAAAGCTCGGGCTCTGGCGGGAAGACTTGGCCGGCAGCGTAAGTGAGCCCCGGCACGCGGTCGCGGGCCAGCAGCAGGGGGCCGTCGAGATCGACCCAATCGGCATCCTGGGCAAGCAGCAGGGCAAGGGCCATGGACAGGGATGTCGCGACCATCGAGCCCACCATGATCTTCAGCCCGAGCGCGCGAGCGTGCGCCACGGTAAGAAGCGCCTCGGTCAGTCCGCCCGTCTTGTCGAGCTTGATGTTCACCGCGTCGTAGCGCCGAGCGATCGCCTCGAGCGAGGCGCGGTCATGCACGGATTCGTCGGCGCAGACCGGGACGGGTCTTGCGATGCGCTCCAGGAACTCGTCGCCGCCGGCGGGGAGGGGTTGCTCGACAAGCTCGACGCCTGAAGCAGAAGCAGCCGCAAGCAATTTTTCCAGCTGCTCCGGCCGCCACGCCTCGTTGGCATCGGCGATAAGCCGCATCTCAGGGACCGCCTCGCGCACGGCTTCGAGGCGCTCCTCGTCGCCATCGCCCCCAAGCTTGAGCTTGAGGAGCGGATAGGCGTTAGCCTCGCGTGCCCGCGCCGCCATCGCCTCAGGGGGCCCGAGCGAGAGGGTGAAGGCCGTCGGCACGGGGTGAAGGGGGGCAAGCCCCGCAAGGGCCGCGGCGCGCCTCCCCGATCGCTTCGCCTCAAGGTCCCATAGCGCGCAATCGAGCGCGTTGCGCGCGGCGCCGGCCGGGAGGAGCGAGAGAAGCTCCGGCCGGCTCAAGCCGCTTGCCATCGCGCCAGCGCAAGCCTCGATGGATGAGACCACCCCCTCGACGCTCTCCCCATAGCGCCCGTAAGGCACGCACTCGCCCTGACCGGTATGAAGGCCGTCGCCGATCGAGGCCACCACCACGACCGCCTCATGCTTTGAGCCGCGCGAGATGGTGAAGCCGCCCGCGATAGGCCAGCGCTCGACACGCACGGCAAGGCTCAGGCGTCCCTTGGCGCCCCCGTTAAGCTCATCCTCGGCGGCTCCCATAACGCCTTTCTTTCTCCGGGTTTTTCGTTCAAGAACAGAGGGTTTCCGAAGGCATCGAATCCCTTTCGTGTCAATTCCAGCAAGCTAAGCCGTTATATGCTGAAGCGCGACCATCAGGTTGTCCTGCCGACGCAAGCCCGCGCGCCCGGCTTCCGCGTCGAGCTTAGAGGCACGACTTTCCGCCTGATCGCGACCGGCGCCTGGACCGTGAACGAGGCTACCAAGCTCGACAGCGCTCTGAAGCGCCTGCGCGTGCCGATTCCGCCGACCCCCGACTTCACCGGCGAGATGGACATTGCCGGCATCGCCGAGATCGACACCGCCGGCGCGCTGCTGTTGCAGCGGACGGCGGCCGCCTGGGAGGCGAGCGGCTTGCGCACCCGCTACGCCGGAGCGACCGAGGCCTTCCGCATCCTCATCGAGGAGGTGCAGCGGCGGGCTGGTGCCGAGCGGCCGAAGCTCGAGAAGCCGAACCCGCTGACGCAGTTCGTGGAGGACATGACCAAGGCGGTGACGGGCGTCTGGCGCGATGCCGTGCAGCTCACCGCCTTTCTGGGCGAGGTCACCGCCGCCTTCGCGCGGATGATCCGGCAGCCCTGGCGCTTTCGTTTGACCTCCTTCATTCATCACCTCGACCATGCCGGCTTCAGGGCGGTGCCGATCATTGCGCTCATCTGCTTTCTGATCGGCGCCGTGGTGATGCAGCAGGGGGTGGTGCAGCTCAAGCCGTTCGGGGCGGAGCCCTTTGCCGTCAACATGGTCGCCATCCTCGCGCTGCGCGAGGTCGGCATCCTGCTCACCGCCATCATGGTGGCCGGCCGGTCGGGGTCGGCCTTCACCGCCGAGATCGGCTCGATGAAGATGCGCGAGGAAATCGACGCCATGCGCACCCTCGGCATCGATCCGATGGACACGCTCGTGCTGCCGCGCGTGCTGGCCCTTGTGGTGGCGCTACCGCTCTTGACCTTTCTCGGCGACCTGATGGGGCTCGCCGGCGGCGGCCTGATGGCCTTCTTCCTGCTCGGTCTCGATGCCCCGAACTATGTCGAGAAGCTACGCGAGGCGATCGACTACCAGCATTTCATGGCCGGCATGATCAAGGCGCCCTTTGCCGCCGTCATTATCGGCCTGGTCGGCTGCCTCGAAGGCCTCAAAGTCGAGGGCAGCGCCGAATCGCTCGGCACCCATGTGACGAGCGCCGTGGTCAAAGCGATCTTCCTGGTGATAATTTTGGACGCCGTCTTTGCCATGTTCCTGTCGGGGATCGGGGTGTGACCGTCGAGAACGGACGAGAGGTCCTGATACGCGTGCGCGGGCTCGCCAAGAGCTTCGGCAGCCATCAGATTTGGGACGGGCTCAGTCTCGACGTCTATCGCGGCGAGATCCTCGCCATCGTCGGCGGCTCGGGCCAGGGCAAGTCGGTGCTGATGCGCGTGATCACCGGCCTCGTGAAGCCGGACGCCGGCGATGTCGGGCTATTCGGGCAAAACGCCAAGACGCTGTCGCCGCAGGATCGTCTCGAGATCGAGAAGCGCTGGGGCATCCTCTTCCAGGACGGCGCGCTCTTCTCCTCGCTCACCGTGCTGCAGAACATCCAGGTGCCGATGCGCGAGCATCTCGAGCTGCCTCAGGCGATGATGGACGATCTCGCCTTCCTCAAGCTCACCATGGTGGGCTTGCCACCCAACGCCGCGCACAAATTCCCCTCCGAGCTCTCCGGCGGCATGCGCAAGCGGGCAGGGCTTGCCCGGGCGCTGGCGCTCGACCCGGAGATCGTGTTCCTGGACGAGCCCACGGCGGGTCTCGATCCGATCGGCGCCTCGGATTTCGACCACCTGATTCGCAAGCTACAGCAGACACTTGGCTTGACGGTCTATATGGTGACCCACGACCTTGATACGATCTTCACGGTGTGCGACAGGGTAGCCGTGCTGGCCGACAAGAAGATCGTGCGGACGGGCTCGCCGAGCGAGTTGCAGCGTCACCCCAACCACCCGTGGATCAAGGAATATTTCTGCGGCGAGCGGGCGAGGGCGGCCTCGCCTGGCGAACGGCCGAAAATACTCGCCTGATGCGTGTTCGAGTCTGAGGAGCCGGTCGGATGGAAACCAAAGCCAACTACCTGCTGATCGGCGGTTTCGTGCTCGGCGTGCTCGTGCTCGCCTTCATCTTCGTGTTCTGGATGAGCAATTTCGGCGGAGTGGGCAAGCGCTACTACATCGTCTTCCAGAGCTCGGTGGCGGGACTGACCACCGGCACGAGCGTCGGCTTCAACGGCATCAATGTCGGCGAGGTGCAGTCCTTCGCGCTCGATCCGGAAGACGCCCGCAAGGTCCAGGTGCTGATCAGCGTTCGCGAGGAAACGCCGGTGCGGCAGAATTCCCGCGCCAGCATCCAGTCCATGGGCCTGACCGGGGGCAGCGCAGTGCAGATCACTCCGGGCACGCCCGAGGCGCCCTTCCTGGTTGCCACCGCCGAGGACCCGATCCCCGTGATCAAGGCCGATTCTGGCGGCGGCCAAGGCCTGTTCGACGCGGCCCCTGCCATGATGAACAATGCCAACGCACTTCTGATCAGGCTGAACGACCTCGTCGCCGAAAATCAGGAATCGATCCACACCACGGTGACCAATGTCGAGCAGTTCACCACCATGCTGAACGCGAAGAAGGACGAGATCGGCCTCGCGATCAGCGACGTGAAGGATGGCGCCCAGAACTTCAAGACTTTGTCGGGCAAGCTCGAAGTCTCGCTCGGGGACAACATGGATGGGCTCACCCGCCAGGCCAAGGATAGCCTTCAGCAATTCGGCGCATTCATGCAAGAGGGACGCCGTACGGCGGTAACGCTGAACCGGATTCTGGAGAAGCTAGAGGCTGATCCAAAAGGCTTTTTGCTTGGTGGAAACCAAGTTCCGGAATACACTCCAAAAGGACAATAGGGCACCCTCGAGGGAATGGGGCGTGTCTCCTAACAGGGGGCGATCGGACATGTCGCGATCCGCGCCAACGCTCGCTGCAGGCTTGCTTTGCCTGGGGCTGGTCGGCTGCGCTTTGGCGTCCACAAGACCGCCGACCACTTACGATCTCGTCGCACCGCGCTCTTTCGCCGGCACCGCGAAGCCGGCGCAGTGGCAGCTCGTCGTTTACGAGCCGACCGCCGTGCACGCGCTCGAGACCGACCGTCTCATGGTGCGCCCGAGCGCCGATCAGGTCTCCTACTACAAGGGCATTGTCTGGAGCGACCGGCTGCCGCGCCTCGTCCAGGCGCGCATGATCGAGACCTTCCAGAATTCCGGCGCGGTCAAGGCGGTGAGCGCCTCCAACGGCCAATACGCTCTTGCCACCGAGCTGCGCTCTTTCCAGATCGATGTGTCGAGCGGGAAGGCCGCCGCCGAGATCGAAATCTTTGCCAGGCTGATCAATTTGAGCTCTGGCAAGGTGCTGGCCACCAAGGGCTTCAGCGCCCGCGTGCCGGCGACGACCGACAGTCCGGGCGATGCCGTCGCCGCTCTGAACCAGGCCTTCACCGAGGTGCTGCAAGACACCACCGCCTGGGTCGCCTCCCGCCGCGTCTAGCGGGATTCTACCTCAACCAATTGGGCTAAGCGCTCCGGCAGCCAGAACCTCGCCGGGGTTCCCCCTCACCCGGCCCGCCGCATTGCGGCGAGCCACCCTCTCCCACGAGGGGAGAGGGGTTGGAGACAGCGGCGCCGCCACGATTTCCCTCTCCCCGTGTGGGAGAGGGCTTTCCGCAGCGATCTTGCGAGCGAAGCTCAAGCAAGTCGCATGGCGGAAAGGGTGAGGGGTTTAGGGATCTTAGTTGCACGGACTCCGAGCTCCCGCAAAAATACTTGGCCCCCGCTCTCCTGTTCAGGGGAGGGCGGGGGCCCAAGGCTTGGGGGAGCCTAAACTATTGGGTTAGCGCAGCCGCCCGCTCGCATGCGCCAGCAGAAGGTAGACGCGCCCGTTCTCTGAGGTCAGGTAGCTCTGCAGCATCCTGCCGTCGGGATCGGACTGCTCGGCCTCTCCGAGCAGCCGCTCGAAGTCGCCGATATAGCGGTCCACGGTCGTGCGGAAATCGTCCTCGCGATCGTAGCGGCGGGAGATATCGTCGAACGTCGTCTGGCCGTCGAGGCTGTAGATGTGACGCCCGAGCACGCCGCGCTCGCCGGCCCTGAACCGTTGCCAGACCTCGGCCGCGGTGCGGTGGTCGATGGCGCGCGCAATTTCATCGAGGCGCAACTGGCCGCTCGCGCTCGCTGCCTGCACTGGCGGGGCGAGGCGGGTGCCGAACCCCTGGCCGCCGGCGGCGTAACCCTGGTCGGGCTCCGGCGCGCCCCAGGCGCCGCGACGGCTGCCTTGCGGCTCATCCAGCATTTGACCTTGTCCGCGCTGGCTATGCGAAGCGCCCGTAAGCTGCTGGGCGAGGCCGCCCGCGACCTGGCCGATGTCGCCCCCGTCCAGTCCCTGGACAGGGCGGCCTCTCGCATCGAATTGCGGGAGCGGCGGCAGGTCGTATTGGCCTCCCGCAGACCGAGCCTCTTCGACTCGCGGCGGGAAGGTCGATGGGCGCGCCATTGGCGGCAGATCGTATTGGGGTGCCGGCCGCGCCTCGACCCGCGGCGGCGGAGGCTGCCGGAAGGGATCGGGTGCGGCGGCTTGTTGCATGGCGGCGACTTGCGAGGCCGCGCCTTGCGTGGCCGCCCGGGTCAGCACGGGCGTGATCGCCTCGATCTCTTTCAGCTGATCGGTCAGGGCCTTGCGGATCGCCGCCGTCGCTTGGGCGGTATGCTCCGGCATGGCTTCCATCCGCTTTTGCATCTCCTGGCGCAAGCCGTCGAGATCGGTGGCCGTCTGCTTGGCGGCCTCGCGCATGCCGCGCGAGGTGTTGTCGAACTGGCCGCGCATCTGCTCGAGCTGCCGGCCGATCTGGGTAATGATGGTCTCGAAGCTGCCCTTGAGGTCGCCAACCGCGCGCGCGGTGTGGGCTTGCGCCTCCTCGCGCAGACGCTCGATCTGGGAAAGCGCCTGCTGCGCCGCCCCTGCCGTGTCGCGGGCAAGCGCGCTGCTCATTTGCTTCGCCCGCGTCTCCGCCCCGCCCATGGCGTTCTCCAGCATGCCCGCATAAGAGCGCATCATGTTGTCGAGGTCTTTCGCCTTGGTGTTGACCGTGTGCAGGAGCGCGATGATCGCCTGGTGCCGGCCATCGAGGATCGAGTCGATCTTGGTGTTCGATGAATCGAGCGCCTTGGCGGCGGTGAGGATCGCTTGGCCTTGGTTCTCGAAACGCTGGGTGAGCCCGTGGATCTGCTCGAGCAGCCCGCGCGAGACGTCGCGCAGCGTCTGGGTCTGGCTCGTCAGGATGGTGACGGCCTCCTTCGACTGCGCCCCGACTTGATCGGCGGTCTGCCGGATCATCGCCGAATTGTTGGCGAGCACCTGGTTGAGCTGCGCGGTCTGCTTGCCGAAGGTCGCCTCGGTGGCGCGCGAATGCTCGCTGAGCATCCGGTCGGCCTCTCCGGTGCGCTGGCTGAAGGTGGCGTCGATCGACTTCAGCCGCTCGGAGAGCGCCGTGAGGACCTGTTGCGTCCGCTCGGTCATGGTCTTGTCGAGGGAGCCGGTCTGCTGGGTGAGCGCGGTCTCGATGGCCCTCACGCGCTGCAGCAGCGAGTTGGTGAAGCCGTCCGCGCGCTCGGCCAGCGTCTTGTCGAGCGCCATGGTGCCCTGGCTGATCGCCGCAATGAATTGAGCCGTGCGGTCATGCAGCGACCTGTCCAACGCCGAGCCGCGCTGATCGAGCGCCGCGGCGAAGGCGCTGGTGCGGTCGATCAGCTGCTTGTCCAGGAGCAACGCCCGCTGATCGACCATGGCATTGAAAGCGCCGGTGCGGTCGATCAGCGTCTTGTCGAGGGCTGCGGCGCCTTGTCCGATCGCGGTCGAAAGCGCGTTGGTCCGCTCCTGCAGTGTCCTGTCGAGCACCACGGCGCCTTGCGAGACGAGATTGGTGAGGGAGCTGGTGTGGTCCCGGAGCGACTTATCGAGCGCGCCAGCACCCTGGCCGATCGAGGCCACGAACGCCTCGGTGCGATCCTTGAGCGTCCTGTCGAGGATGACGGCCCCCTGGCCGATCGTGGCTGTCAGCCCCTCGGTGCGATCTTTGAGCGCCTTGTCGAGGATGACTGCCCCCTGGCCGATCGTGGCCGTCAGCGCGTCGGTCCGATCCTTGAGCGTCTTGTCGAGGGCTGTGGCGCCCTGGCCGATCGAGACCGTCAGCGCGTCGGTCCGCTGCTTCAAGGTATTATCGAACAAGACCGCGCCCTGGGAGACGAGGCCGGTGAAGGCCTCGGTACGGTCCTTGAGCGTCTTCTCGAGCACAATCGCGCCCTGAGCGACGGAGGCGGTGAACGCCTCGTTGCGGTCCTTCAGGGTCTTGTCCAGCGCTCCGGCGCCCTGGCCGATAGAGGCGATAACCGCCTCGGTGCGCTCCTTCATCGTCTTGTCGAGCCCGGCCGTGCCTTGGCCGATCGAGACGGCGAAGGCGTCGGTGCGGTCCTTCAGCGTCTTGTCGAGGAGGATGGCGCCTTGGGCGACGGAGGTCTCGAGCCCCTTGATCCGGGCTGCGAGCGTGGTCTGCAGGGCCTCGGTGCGCTCCTTCATGGTCTTGTCGAGGGTGGTGGTCCGCTGGACGACCACGCTTTCAAGCGCCGCGAGGTTCTGCGTCGCCCCTTCGATCACCTGGGTGAGGCGGCCCTGCTCCTTGCTCAGGCGCTCGAGCAGGCCCGGCACGGCCTCGGTGACCCTGGTCTGGGCCTTGTGCACCTGCTCGGCGGCTTCGCTCGAGCGGGAGACGAGAAGCTCGGTCAGCTGCAGGCCGCGTTCGGCGAGCTTCTTGTCGATGGTGCTGCTGGCGGTGGAAATGTCGCGGGCGACTTGCGCGCCCACGCCCTTCAGCGCCTCGCTGACCCGCACGCTGTTATTGGCAAGCGCCTCGCGCTCGGTGGCAAGCTCGCTGATCAGGTTCCTGACGCGGAGCTCGTTCTCGCCGTAGGAACGCTCGAGCGCTGCGACCTCGCTATGCACCATGGCCTCGAGCTCGCTCGCCCGCCCGATGGCGCGCGAGATGGCGTCGTTCATTGCCGCCACCTGGCGGCGGATGGTCTGCCCCACCGAGGCGACCGACTGCTCGGCAAGCTTGTCCGGCTCGGCGAGCCTGACGGCGACCTCGGTCATGGCCGAGGCCATCAGGCGGAGCTCCTGGGCGCGCCAGACAAGGAGGGCGAGGAACCAGAAGATGACGATCGGGACGAGGATAGCGACGGCCGCGGTGAGGGCCGAGGCGCTGCCGGCGAGCCCGGTCAGTCCGGCTGAGCTGACTTGCGCCGAGATGAGCCCAAAGGCAAAGAAGCCCCCGATGATGAACCAGGCGACGGAGGCGCCCAGCGCGATCAGGAAGGGCGTCCGCGACGGTCTTTGCTGGAGGGCGAAGATCAGGCCGCCGATCGAGGGCAGGTCGTCGTTGGCAGGGGCAGCCAGGCGGCGCTGCGGGGGTGGACCGGCCGGGCGCCGCGTCCGCGTGAACTGGCGCGGGGGCTGGGCAGTACCAGCCCCTGGGGGGGCCTCGGCGAACTCGAGCGGCGGCTTCGCCTCCTCGGGCTGCTGCGGCTTCGGCTCTTCGCGCTTGGGCTCGACACCGCCGCCTTCGCGCTTCCGCTGCTCGGCCTTCAGCCGCTCCGCGAGTGTCGTTCGCTTTGGAGTATCGAGGCTTCGCTCAAGGGTCGGAATATCGGCCGACTTTCCCTCTTGCAGCCGGGTCATCGCCTCGAGAGGGTTTGGACTCTGGTCTTTGGCTCCTGGTGCCTCTGCCCCCGGAGGCGACTTCGCTTGCTCTTGCGCCATAACGCGTTCCTCACACCGACGAAACTCATGAGAGAATTTGCGCGCCGTACACCGAAAAACCCGCCAGCAGCGGCGCGGAGCGTCGTCGCGGGAAGGCCTTCGTCTCCGGACCAATCTATCCGGAAGGCCCCCTGACGCATTTCCCCCTCTCCCTTCATCGTTAACGAATTTTTAGGGCTAAAAAAAGTTTAATCGGTCGGTATGGTTTACGCGCGATAAGGCTTTCATATTGCTAAGGGATTCTGCTGTCCGGAGCGTGCGAATCGCGTAAGAGGGGATGCCCTGGTTGCAAGAAGGTAACGGTCCCGCCGGTCAAGGCCACCACACAATCGCCTCACCTCCTTCTGCAGTGCACCAAAAAAGCGTCCCAATCGGTGTTGAGGAGTAGGGGTCCAGATACGGAACAAGGCGAGGGAAGAAGAGCATGGCGAGCGAAATGGCATGGACCGAACGAGGGCCGTCGGCGGAGGGGCGCAAGGGCTCCTTGCGGCCCGTCGATCTCGTGCATCTGTCGCGTTACACCCTCGGCGCGCGCGAGCTTGAGCGGGAGGTGCTCGAGCTCTTCTGCACGCAGTCGCTCGTCTATCTCGAGCGGCTCAACGGGTCCCAGTCCGACCAGGACTGGAAGGACGCGGCCCATTCGCTCAAAGGGTCGGCGCTGGCGATCGGCGCCTGGCGGACCGCCGAGGCCGCCCAACGCGCCGAGGCGCTCGCGGGCGACGCCTTGGCTCAGTCCCGGACCCTCAGCATCCGCGAGATCGAATCCTCGCTGAGCGAGGCCAACACCTATATCGGGTCGCTTCTCGATGACCACTGACCCGCGGAGCCTTGAGACAAGGCGCCTCGAAGGCGCTGGAGTCTCACTTTCAATTGCCCTATAGAGCACGGGCCGCGAGCGGGCACTCCTTCTCGCGCCTTCATTTTTCGGGCGCGAGGGTCAACCGCTGCCCGGTCCCCAAGATTGGACGACAACTCCGCCCGCCAATGTCATGGCCAGGATTACCTTTATCCAGAACGACGGGACCGAGCGCGTGGTCGAGGCCGAGCCCGGCATGACGGTGATGGAGGCCGCGGTGAAGAATTCGATCCCCGGCATTGCCGCCGAATGCGGCGGGGCGTGCGCTTGCGCGACCTGCCATGTCTATGTGCAGGAGGCCTGGCGGGAGCCCACCGGCCAGCCGGAGCAGATGGAGGAGGACATGCTCGATTTCGCCTTCGACATCAGGCCGGAGAGCCGGCTGAGCTGTCAGATCAAGGTCACCGATGCACTCGATGGCCTCGTGGTGCGCATCCCTGAGAAACAGTTCTGAGCTTGCTGCCATGTCCGAGGACGTGATCAAGACCGACGCCGTCATCGTGGGGGCAGGGCCCGTGGGCCTCTTTGCCGTGTTCGAGCTTGGCCTCGTCGACGTGAAGGCCCATGTCGTCGACATTCTCGACCGCCCGGGCGGCCAATGTGCCGAGCTCTATCCCGAAAAGCCGATCTACGACATCCCTGGGCTCACCGTGGTCACGGGCCAGGAGTTGACCGACAAGCTCATGGACCAGATCAAGCCCTTCGGCGCCGAGTTCCACTTCAATCAGAGGGTCGAGAGTCTCGAGCGCCTCGATCAAGGCTTCAGGCTCACGACCGATACCGGCACGCGGCTCGAATGCAAGGTGGTGGTGGTCGCCGCAGGCGGCGGGTCCTTCACGCCGAAGCGGCCGCCCCTTCCCGGCATCGAGCACTATGAGGGGACCTCGGTGTTCTACTCCGTGCGCAAGATGGAGAATTTCAGGGACCGTGACGTGCTGATCGTCGGCGGTGGCGACTCCGCGCTCGATTGGACGTTGAACCTTGAGCCGGTCGCCAAGTCGCTGACGCTGCTGCACCGCCGCTCCGAGTTCCGCGCAGCACCGGCGTCGGTCCAGAAGATGTTCGCGCTCGTCGAGAGCGGCGATATCAGTTTCAAGCTTGGCCAGGTCACGGATTTGCACGGGGCTGGCGGAAAGCTCACCGCCGTGACCGTCAAGGCCCCCGACGGCACGAGCTTCGAGCAGCCGGTCGAGGTGCTGCTGCCCTTTTTCGGTCTCACCATGAAGCTTGGCCCGGTCGCCGATTGGGGTCTCAATCTGCAAGAGAACCTGATCCCGGTCGATACGGCGAAGTTCGAGACGAGCGAGCCCCGCATCTTCGCCATCGGCGACATCAACACCTATCCGGGCAAGCTGAAGCTCATCCTGTCGGGCTTCCACGAGGCCGCGCTGATGGCGCAAGCGGCCTATAAATATGTCTATCCCGACAAGAAGCTGATCTTCCAATACACCACGTCGTCGTCGAGCCTGCAGAAGAAGCTCGGCGTGAAGTGACGCGTCGCGTCGTTGGGCGGTTGGTTTCGCTGCCGTGAAGCCCGTCACGCGTCATGGCCGGGCGTGTCCCGGCCATCCACGTCTTTCATCATGGCAAGATCTAAATCGTGGATGCCCGCGACCAGCGCGGGCATGACGGATTTGTTCGGAGGGATGCCCGTCTAACGGGCCCTGCTCACGCCAATGAGCGGTACAGGGCGACCTCGTAAGGGCTGAACAGCTTCACCTTGATGCGCTCGGGCAGGGGGAGCTCGAGCCGCGTGAACACGCCGCTGTCGTCGACGAGATCGGTCGCGACCGGATCGATGAGGATGAGATAGAGCCGGCGCGGCCGCTTCCGGTAGGAGACGACGAGGTTATGCAGGACCTCGGCGAAGACCTCCCGCGAGAACGGGTCGAAGAAGTAGTTGACGGACTCGCCCTCAGGCGGCCCGAGCGCGCTCGCATCGTCGAGCACGCATTCGACATTGCGGCATTTCATGCGGCTGCGCGGGAACTGCGCGATGTTCATGATCGCGTCGTCGTGCAGCTCCTCGGCGAACTCGATGCCGCCGATGGCGGCGAAAGGATGCCCGGCGGCGAGCAGCAGCACACGTCCCTTGCCCGCACCGTAATCGACGAAGGTGAGCCGGGAGAAATCGTGGTCGATGGCCGCAAGCGTCCATTCGACCAGGCTGCAGGGCGACGGCCGGTAGTCGTGGCCGTGCTCCCGATTGTCGCCGCGTATGGTCAGGCCTGCGAGCGCCACGGGGTCCTTGGTCGGCACGAAGAAGAGCGTCTCGGTGGGGCGGTCGAGCACGTGCTCGTGCAGCTTCATAAGATATTCGCGGTAGTCGTGCTTCAGGCGTTCGGGGCGGGTGCGCTCCTTCAGCTTGGCGCCGGTGCGCTCGATCTCGGGCAACACGTTCTCGCGCCCGATCTCGACGGCGCGCGCGAGTCCGACCTTGCTCGCGGCGACCGCGGTGGTGGTTCGGTTTTTCGTCTTTTCGGCAAGGCGCGCGATGCGCTCGGCGGTGCGGGCATTGCTCGCCTCGCGCTCCGCGTCGCGGGCGGCGTCGCCGCGGCCAATCATCTTCGTCCACGCTTCGCGGCTTGCGGCGAGCGCGTTGGTCGCAATGTCTTTGACGCGCCGGCGCGACGGTGCGATGGGCTGCGACTCCGTCTTGTCCGACCTGTGGGGTACGACCGACATAGACAATTTCCCCGTGCTTGGGCAAAGATTGGGCAGCTTGGCGCCCGACGCAAGCGCTTTTTGCCTACGGCCTTAAAGGCAGCCGGCTCCGGCCCCCATCGGATATGCTATCCTTTTGATTCGCGTGGGCTGTTCCCGCGCGGCCAGCACTCACCCAAGCGGCGGGGGACGACCAGGTGCAGGCAGAGGAATTCCACGACACCATACGGCCCGGCCTCATTGCAATGCTGCCGCGGCTGAAGCGTTTTGCCGACCTCCTGGTGGGCGCGCGCAAGGAAGCCACGGCCCTCCTTGGCCGCGCGCTTCAGCGCATGCTGGCCGAGCAGCACCGCTACCAGCGCGGTACGGCGCTCGATCGCTGGGCCTTCGCCGAGCTCTATCGCCACTGGCTCGCCGAGCTGCGCGACCATGCCGATCCCATGGGCCAGGCGAAGACGGACGATGCGAGCTTCGAGCGTCTCTTCCGCAAGGAGGGTGCCGAGGTCGACGCCTTGACGGCGGGCTTCCTCGGCAACTTGCCGCCGCAGCAGCGCCTGACCCTGCTCCTCGTCTATGGCGAGAGGTTCGACCACATCGATGCGGGCCGCGTGCTGGACGTGCCTGCCGACACGATCGGCGTGCGGCTGGTCCGCATCACTGCCGGTCTCGCCGACCGGCTGAGCTCGCGCTCACAAGCGCCGTCGAGCGCCACGATCGAAACGCTTTACCCGGAAGGGCCCTAGCAGGGGACTATCATGACCGAGCTCAGCGACGAACTGCTCGTGGCCTATGTCGACGGACAGCTGGCACGCAAACAGACCCGTGCGGTGGAGAAGGTGCTCGCGCAAGACGACGTCATCGCTCGCCGCGTCGATGCGCTGAAAGACGCCCATAGCCGGCTCGAGGCGGCCTTCGAGGCGATCCTCTCCGGCGAAGAGGCCGAAATCTCGGCGAAGCCGGGCCCGCAACGTCCCGGGATCTTCATCGCGTGGGCCACCGCCGCCAAGATTGCGCTTACGGGAGCAGGGCTCGCCGCGGCGCTCGTTCTTGCCGTGGCCGGCTATGGCTGGCCGCTCGTCATGCCTGAGCTCGCGCGCCATCCTTCCGGCGCGACCGACCCCGACTATGTGGGAAGCCTGCCACCCTCATGGCAGGAGGAGGCCGCTCGCGCGCAAGCCCTTATCAGCCGCGCAAGCTTGGAGGTTGGTCTCGAGAGCCAGGGCAATCAGGACCTCATCGCCTTCCAGCTCGCTCCGACGATCGGGCCTGCCCTCAAGCTGCCGGACCTTCAGCCGCAGGGGTTCCGCTTCGTGCGGGCGCAGCTCTTGCGCTCAGGCGAAGAGCCTCTGGCGCAACTCTTATATCTCGCCACGAGCGGCGCGCCCCTTGCGCTCTACGCCAAGAAGGGCGGGGAAGGGACCGGCGCACCCGTCTTCAAGCAATATGGCGCCATCGGGAGCGTGGCTTGGTCTCAAGACGGCATCGCCTATCTCCTTGCGGGAGAGGGGGACGAGGCGAGCTTGATGCGGCTTGCCGAGAGGATCGGACAGGAGCCGCAAGCGCCCGCACCGTCGCCCCCTGAGGCTACGTCACAGGAAGCGCCTCAGGCCACGGGATCAGTAACCCCGCCTTACTCTCCGCTGCCCAAGCCTCTGACCCAGCCTGGGCCGGCGCCGTAACGCATGAGAGCGGCGCTCACCGCGCCATGCGCGCCGTTGCCGTGTAGTCGCCGGCAAGGTAGCGATTGAGGTCGATCCTGATGGCCGCCGTCCGTGACTTGTTGCAATAGCTGGGATCGCTCTTGATGGTGTCGAGCACCGATTGGCGGGTGTAGTCGTAGGCGTGCTCGATCTTCGTCATCTGCTCGGGCGGTATGCCGGACCGTGCTTCGGCCGCGAGGAAGTCGGAGCGGAGCTGATCGGGATTGAAGACGAAGCCGCAATAGCTCGCCCGCGCCGAGGTCCACCCCACCTGCATCGGCCTCGCCAGAGGATCCTCAGGCTTGGCATTGCGCGCTTCGACCTCGGTCGATGCACCTTCCTTGGGACCTTTGAAGCGCTGCACGGCGCCGCAGGCCGAAAGCGTTGCAAGCAAGAGTGCCGCCGTGACGGCGACGGCGACGTAGACCGCGAACGTTGGACTGGTCCCTCCCATGGCGAGGCGATCTTACCGGTCGCGCGCCGGGAGCTAAAGGGGCGATAAGCGGTTGAGCCGGGCGCAAAAAACAGGAAAGGCGGAGCTTTGCGGCCCCGCCTCCCTGTGCGATGTCGAGCCTCACGCCCGTTCGGGACGATCAGTCCGGCAGTCGCGAGACCTTTCGGTCTCTGGATCCCGCGCTCGGCTCCATGGTTGCCCATGCAGCGGCGGCGTGATCCGACCACGGTCCTTATTTAGCGTCGCGTTGCTACGACGTGGATCCTGCCCTGGCCGGGCTGGAACCAAATTCAGCGGTGGCATGCGCGGCGCAAAGTACCCTGTCGGTTCCGCCTCACGGTATTGCGGCGGCGCCGCCAGACCGTGGCACTTTGCACTTGCTCATCCCGCCGCCTTCAGCCGTCCATGGCAATGGACGACATTGGGCTTGCCTTTCCCTGTGAGCTTCCCGTCTGCTTCCGATGCCGCCGGATTTCTCCACCGGCACTTTCCACAACCGCTCCACTCACGAAGCCAAGCATACATGAGCAGCCGCGAGGCGCATCGGCGATGGCGAGGCTTATCCCCGCTATCCACCGCTCGGAAGGGAGGAGCGATGCGCCGGAGACGCGAAGTCCCTGGGTCCGGTTGCCGCAGCTCGATCCTGTCCTTGGTGCAGAAGCCCTGACGGAATGCGGCGGATCGACGAAGCGCTTCCCTTGGCCCCGAAGATCGTTAAACTAACGCTTTCGCGCGAGAGGGTGTCTAGCGCGTTTCATTTGCGGCGTTTTCGCGGGTAGTTCCATGCGTGCTGTGGGCAACCACCGTGGCGCCCGCACGATCAGTCTAGCGTTGGTTGCGGGTTTGGTCGCGTTCGAGGCTGTTCTCGCGCTTGGCGCGGGAACGGTCGGGATTCCGGGTCTGCTTCTCGTCCGCTTCGCGGATGGGAGCCGCACGCCACAAGCGCAAGTCGCGCGAGCGACCGAAGACGGCGGCGAGACCGTTGTCGCCAAGCTTTCCGAGGTCGAGAGCATACCGAAACAGGAGCCTCCGGCCGCGAAGGCAGAAGATGCCCCTGTACCGGCCGGACCGGATCGGCTCGACGGCCTGGCGGAGGAGCCGTCATGGGATCGCGAGCACGCCGAACGCCCTGAGCCAAGAGCGTTCGCCGCAAACTCCGGGGGGAGGGAAGTGCTGCCCTGGGCTGCGGCCGAGCCCGTGCCGCTAAGCCCCGATGCGCCGGCCGACGCGACGGCCTCGCTCGCCAAACCAGCCGAGCCTGAGGCGCTGTCGCCCGCGCCTCCGCTCGCACATCTTCCGGCCAACGGCGATGTCGAGGGCTGGGTGAAGTCGAAAGCGACCGAGATCAAGGGCGAGGATCGCGGGCGGCCGCTTTACCATTTCGAACTCTGGCTCGATGCCCCCGAGCAGGTGAAGCAGCGGCTCGTCACCGTCGCCTACGACTTCGACACGCCCGCGGTCATGCCCCAGTCGCAAATATCGAGCGAGCAGAAGACGGGCTTCCGCGTGAGCGTCGGCGGGTTGGCCTGTGCCGACAAGATCACGGTCACGCTCAAATTCAACGATGGCCAGTCGCAGCAGGTCGCCGTCGACGGCTGCCGGCTCTTAGGCTGAGCCGGCACGTACTCAGCGGACGCCAGCGACCTCGGCGACGAGTTCGCGAAAGCGGGGCCTCTGGCTCTCGATATAAGGAAGCGGCCGGCACACATCGATGGCCGCAATGCCGATCCGCGTGGTCAGCGCCCCGTTGAACAAACCCTCGCCAAGCCGGGCCGAGAGCTTGGCGGTCAGCCCGTGGCCGATCAGCTGCTGGATGACGTCGTCGCCGAGCGCGATGCCGCCGGTCAGCACGATATGGGTCACCACCATGCGCGCGAGCTTCAAGAGCGACAGCGTGCCGGGCCGCGCCCCATAGAGCGTGGCGAGCCGGCGCAGCATGCGCAAGTTCTCCGTCCCGACAAACAGCATGTCGATCAGCGCCCCGGGGCTGACCGCGGTCACCACCGACACGCGCTTGGCCGACGCCGCCACGATGCCGCGCGCGAAGGGATCGAGCGGGGCGACCAGCGTGCGCTCGCTAAGCCGCAGCAGCTCGCTCGCATCCATGATGTCGTGCTCATGCTCGGCAAGGCGCGCTAATCCCCAGGCGAGGTCCTTGCGCCCGCTATAGAGGCGCTTCAGCCGGTCGGCGACATCGACGGCAAGCGGCTTGTCGTTCTGCCGCGCGGCGTCGTCGGCCTCGTGGCGGATCTTGCCGAGGCGCCCGAGGCGCGCGAGCCCTGCCGCTTCGCGAAGGATGATCATCGTCAGCGCGAAAAGGACGAGACCCAAGAGCCCGACGGCCGCCCAGCCGATCCAGTCGTCCCGCGCGATCAGCGACAACGCCCAGTCGTAGAGCCAGAGCGAGGCGGCAAGGCTGACCAGCCCGCCAAGGGCGCCCATGAGGACGGTTCCCCAGCGCAGCCCGCGGCCGAAAACGAGCACCGCGCGTACCCGCGGCACGGGGAGCGGCACGGTCTCGGTGGCAATCGGTGCCGGCGAAACCGGCGGCTCGAACAGCTCGACGTCCTCCACCCTGAAGGCGGTCGGCTTCCGCTGCTTGCTCTTGCTCATGCGAGGCGATCTCCGATCAGCGCCTCGATGGCGCGGTCGAGGCGGATATTTGGGAAGGGCGCGAAGCCACCGGAAGGGAGCGGCACAGGATTAGGCGGGCGGAAGCGCACGAAGCGCATGTCGCCCTCCTCGGTGTGCCAGCCTTTCAGCGCAGCCTCTGGATCGGCGGGAAGGTCGCCGGGGAAGATGGCGAACTCCTCATTGCCGTCGAAAATGCGCTTGCCGATAGTCTCGCCGGGAAGCGGGTAGCCGACGATGCAAGGAAGCTTCTCGCCGTTCCGCCTGGCCTCGCCTTCACGGGTCGCGCGCACGGCGGCGAGCGCCAGCACCTTCATTTCGGCGCCGGCATATTTGGCCCGTGCCATGGCCCTGCCGGTGAGCTTGGCGAGAATCGCCTCGAGACGGTCATGGCTTTGATGGTGCAGATGGTCGGCCTTGGTGGCGGCGAGCACGATGCGGTCGATGCGCGGCGCGAACAGGCTCGACCAAAGACTATTGGCGCCGGTCCTGAAGCATTCGAGGATCTCGGTCATGGCGCGTTCGAGGTCGGCAACCGCCGGCTGCCCGCCGTTCAGCGCAGCGAGCACGTCGATCAGCACGATCTGGCGGTCGAGTCTCGCGAAGTGATCGCGAAAGAAGGGCCGCGCCACATGCGTCTTATAGGCTTCGTAGCGACGCTCCATCATCATCCACAGCGAGCCGCGCGGAAAGCTCGTCCCCTCCTCGGCATCGAGCGGCGCGAAGGTGAGCGCCGGCGAGCCGGCAAGATCGCCCGGCATGAGGAAGCGGCCGGGCGGCAGCGTGGAGAGCGCGTAAGGGTCGGCGCGGGTCTCGCGCAAATAGGCCTTGAACAGGTGGGAGAGCTTTTCCGCAATCGCCTCGTCGGCCGGCGTCGCCGGATCGACCGAGGCAAGCGCCTGATGCCACGGCTTGGCGGCCTTCTTGCGGCCCGGCGTCCGGCTCTGCTCGAGCGCGGTGCGCGACCACTCGGCGTAATCGAGGCGAAGCAGCGGCAGATCGAGGAGCCATTCGCCGGGATAGTCGACGATGTCGATATGCAGGCGCTCGCGGCCGAGCTGCCGCTTCCAGAATCTCGCCGTGGCATATTCGAGCGTGAGCCTGAGCTGGCTGATACGGCGGGTGCTGTCGGGCCAGCTCGGGGGGTTGGCCGTGAGGTCGGCGAGATGCTTCTCATATTCGAAGCGGGGCACAGCGTCGTCGGGCTGCGGCTCCAGATAGGCGCGGAGCACGCGGCCTTGCGCGGCGGCATTGAAGAAAGGGAGCCGCCCGCCGGCGATGAGATTGTGCACGAGCGCGGTGATGAACACCGTCTTGCCGGAGCGGGCAAGCCCCGTCACGCCGAGCCTGACGGTCGGGGCGATGAGGTCGGAGGCGAAGTCGCCGATATTGCGGAAGGCGTCGCCGACGCCTTGGGTGTAGGTGGAGATCGGCACGCCTTGAAACGTCCTTTGTGGCCCTTTCGCCAAGCGCCTCTTAGAGCATGATCCGGAAAAGTGGGAACTGGTTTTCCGAGAAGATCATGCTCAAACAAGAAGGCTAGAGCGCTATGGGGATTCAATTTCAGGCGATAGCCTCTAGCGAGGCTCGCGCGGTGGCGAAAGAGTTGAGCTTAGGCGCCGTGCCGGCGCGGAACGGGAGAAGCTGGCCGGGACGGGTCCATTGGCGATTCTCAGGCTGCGCCCGCTACCGTTAACGCCCTGTTAGCCATAACCGGGCAATTCTTCGGGGGCACCTATTGCAACGGAGTGGGTCCCATGAAGGCGTCCGCAGCAGCAATTAGGCTCCCACGCCCGGCTGATGTCGGGCACTGGTGGGCCGCAATAGCGGGTGACGTCCGCAGGAGCCGGCTCGTGAAGCAGAGCACGAGTGACCTACGCCGTACGCCGCGTCATCCGCGGCGGCCTGGACGGCCTCGGTCCGATGGAAGGCGCGCGCCTCTCGCTTCGCGCTCGTAGGGGTCGACGGCCCTCGCATCGGAGGAACCCGGCGAAATCGCACCTGCCGGTGCGTGCCCAAAAAATGTGCTTGGCCAAATTCAACTCTGCGCGCCATCCGAACCCGCGAAGCTCAAGGCCATCCCGCTGCACCCAGTAGCGAGCGCCCTGCAAAATATGACGGATTTGCAATGATCCGGCTGGCGGTGCTTCGCGCCTTTGTCAAGCGCGTCTGCCGTCTTGACTTGTGGACTCGCTTCCGTAAATACGTGGCTGCCCGGTGGGGGATCGCTAACCATGAGCGAGCCGGTCAAGGGGAGCAGGGTCTCTCAAGCCCAAAGAGGAAACGGATGCGTCTGGAAACGACCATGCGGGCCAAACGAAAAATCCCCGAAGACTATCGGCCATCGGAAGACGAACCTTTCATGAGCGAGCGCCAGCGGGCCTATTTCCGCCGGAAGCTTCTCGTCTGGCGGGACGAGATTCTCCGCTCGACCAAGGAGACGCTGCAGCACCTGCACGATGATTCGGCGCAGCATGCCGACATCGCCGACCGGGCGACGTCTGAGACCGAGCGCGCTCTCGAGCTCAGAGCCCGCGACCGCCAGCGCAAGCTGATCGCCAAGATCGATGCGGCGCTGATGCGTCTCGACGACGGCACCTACGGCTATTGCGAGGAGACCGGCGAGCCGATCGGCTTGAAGCGTCTCGACGCGCGCCCGATCGCCACGTTGAGCGTCGAGGCGCAAGAGCGCCACGAGCAGCGCGAGCGCGTCTACCGCGACGAGTAGCCGAGGTCTCGGCCCGACCCGTCATTCCGGCGAAAGCCGGAATTCAGCTTCAAGTCTGCGGTTTATGTGTTGGATACCGGCTTGCGCCGGTATGACGGTCATTTGCTCGACTGGCACGGCAGAATCGGGAAATCGAAGATCGTGTCGGGGTAGGGCTCGGGCTCAAGGGTGAAGTGCCACCACTCCTTCGCGTAGTTCTTTAAGCCGTGCCGCTGCATGGCGTCGACCAGCACGTCTCGGTTCTCCCGCTCCTCCTCGCTCAGACCTGATGCCGCCGTGTTCGCCTTCACATCGAAGCAGTCGAAGCTCGTGCCCATGGCGAGACTGCCGTCAAGCGCTTCCACCTTTTGCGGCGCGGTGCAGGTCTGCGCCGTGGCGGCGCCTTGTGCCGGCGTGGTCTTGGCGCCGGCCTCGATCCGCACCAGTGTGAGGTCCATGGTGGCGCCGCGGGAATGGCCCGAGAGCGTGGCGATGTAATCGGGAAACAGCGCGCGCTTTCGGAGATTGGGGTAGTAGACGGTCTTCGCGTGAGGGTCGTCGGGCTTCTTCGCCCAAGCGACGAATGCGGCGACGGCGCGCGCGGGCCGGTAGCAGTCATAGACCTTGAGCGTGAGACCCTTGGCGCGAAGTCCTGTCTGCACGCGCTTCAACGCGTCCGCGGCTTGGCGCAGAAGCACGCATTCGGGCGCGTCGTAGCCTGCCACCTTCGCGCCCGTGAAGTTGTTGGCGCCCGCATAGCGCATGTCCTGCAGGATTGTGGGATCGACGTCGCGCAGATAGACGAAGTCCTTCGGCATCTCTGAGGCGCTTGCGCCGGACGCGGTAAGGTAAAGGGAGCTGGCAAGGACGAATTGCGCGAGGCCGAGGCAATGAGACAGGCGCGGCATATGAGCTCCGAGGGTCGGTTGCGCGGCTCCCGCCTATACATAAAAAAACTCCCCGCTGGAGGGCGGGGAGTGGAGAGTTTTGGGGGACTGACATGACTGGCCGGAGCCAGTCGGTGTCGGACCATTAGCAGGGAACTGCCGGCGACCTTATGGCACGAGGGGTGAAATTACCGGCGTCGCCTCACACCTGCCCCAACAACACAGGGCCGCCATAAGCTCGGAGTGATTGTTTACCGCAACGCGCCGGCGACCACAAGCAAAACTGCATGTGGCATTTTGGCTACAGTCAACTCAAAAAGGGGGCCGAATTCTAGTTTTTGCCGAAATCGGGCGCCGGCCGGGTCTCGCTCTTGGCGATGATCACATCCTCGAGCGGGGGCTCAAGATGCAGGCGTCCCTTGATGCCGGTCTCGATCACCATGTCGACCGGGCCGCCGGTGATGATCAGGTGCTCCACGTCGTCGCGGCGCACAAGGATGAGCTTGCGGCGCGGGTCGACCGTGGCCGTCTCCACCACGCCGAGCCTCCGATCGCGCGGCCTGAGGAAACCGTGAGCGCTTGGACGGCCGGTGACGAAGGTCCGGAAGGCCCAGACTATGAGCGCTGCGAGCGCGACCACGAACAGGATGGTCGCGATGGCGAGGATGATGGTGCTGGGGTCGGCCATGGACCAAATTTTCCTACTCAATCTATCTTAACAGCTCTTTAACCACGCGGGCCCGGTCCGAATAAGGCTGCGGCCCACGGTCGTCCCAAGGGTCAGGTCCTAAGGCCGCATGGGTGGGGGGCGCCTTCGCGTGACAATGTCCCTCAAGACGATTCGAATCGGGTAATTTGCCGACCATGACCGATATCGATGCGCCCATGCGCTATGCCTCGCCCGCCGCCGACAGCACCGAGCGCGACGGCAGCGTGGGGCTCGTGGTGCTTCTCGCTCTCGCCCTCGCCGTTGCCGCCGTGGGCCTCGCCATGGTGTCGCGCGAGATGGCCGAACCCTTCGTGCTGGCCATCCTTGCCGGCCTTGCCGTGGTCGGCGTGTTCTGCCTGTTCGCCGGCGCCGTCGGCATCCTCCATTTCGGCCAGAGGCACGCCCGCAACGACATCACCAAGGCCTTCGTCGACAATCTGCCGCAAGGAGCGCTGATCGCCGACGCCACGGGCCGCGTGCTTTACGCCAACGAGGCCTATCGCGACCTTCTCGGGATCGAGCCTGAAGCGATCGTGCCTGCGCCTGACCGCGCCTTTGCCGGCAACCCGCATCTCGCTGAAGCCATCTTTCGTCTGGCGCGGGCGAGCCAGCAGGGCCGCAGCCTGAAAGAGGAGTTCCGCCTGCCGCCGCCAGGGGAGGGGGAGGATGAGGCTGGGCTTGCGCCGCGCTGGTTCCGCATCTCGGTTCAGCCCATGCCGCCCGACCCGAACTCCGGACGGAAGGGTGCGCTTGTCGTGTGGCAGGTCGATGAGATCACTCTCGACCGCGCCAGGGAAGAGGCGAGCTTTGCCAAGGTGCAGGCGGCGATCGCCTATCTCGACAGCGCTCCGGCCGGCTTCTTCACCGCCGATGCCGACGGCAATATCGAATATCTGAACGCGACGCTCGCCCAATGGCTTGGGCTCGACCTTTCGGAAGTCGCCAACCGGCCGCTCAAGCTCGAGCAGATCATGTCCCATAACAGCGCGGCTCTGCTTGCCCACACCGGCCGCGGCCAGACGCATGGCGCCACCCGGCGTTTCGACGTCGACCTCGTCAAGGCCGACGGCACGAGCTTGCCCGTGCGCATTCTGCATCGTCTTCCGCGCACCGGCGGCAGCGGCGGATTGGCCCATGCGCTCGTCATCCACCGCGGGCCGGGAGAGGCAGAGGAGGCGGGCGCGGCCGAGCTCAGATTTGCGCGGCTTTTCCACTCCGCCCCCATCGCTATTGCCACGGTCGGCGCGCAAGGCTTCATCAGCGCGACCAACGCCGCCTTCGTGCGCCTGTTCAATGCCGCCGCCGACGAAGGCCGCAAGGTGAGCCTCGAAAGCCTGGTTGAGCCGGAGAGCCATCAGGCGCTCCGCCGCGCGCTTGACGCGGCCATTGCGCGGCAAGGGCTGATCGATCCCGTCGACATCGCCTTTGCCGGGGACCGGGAGCGGAGCGGCAGGATCTATCTCAGCCCTATCGAGCAGGCCGAGGGCGAGAACGAGGCGGCCATCGCCTACGCCATCGACACCACCGAGCAGCGCGCGCTCGAGATGCAGATCGCGCAAGGGCAGAAGATGCAGGCGATCGGGCAGCTCGCCGGCGGCATCGCGCATGACTTCAACAATATGCTGACGGCGATCATCGGCTTCTCCGATTTTCTCCTGATGAACCACCGTCCGACCGATCCTGCCTTCCAGGACATCATGAATATCAAGCAGAATGCCAACCGCGCCGCGGGGCTGGTGCGCCAGCTGCTTGCCTTCTCGCGCCAGCAGACCTTGCGGCCCCAGGTGCTTCAGCTCGGCGACGTGCTCTCCGAGCATTCCATCCTGCTTGGCCGGCTGCTCGGCGAGAATATCGAGCTGACATTGGACCAGGCCAACGACCTCTGGTCGGTCAAGGCCGATCTCCATCAGTTCGAGCAGGTCATCCTCAATCTTGCCGTCAATTCCCGCGACGCCATGCCCGACGGCGGCAAGCTCGTCATCCGCACCGCCAATGTCAGCGAGCGCGAATCGCGCGAGCTCGGCCAGCGCCACATACCGCCAGGCGAGTATGTGCTGATCGAGGTGCGCGACTCGGGCACCGGCATGAGTGCCGAGGTCAAGGAGAAGATCTTCGAGCCGTTCTTCTCGACCAAGGAGATCG